>CAMMXG010000021.1 GCA_946500895.1 uncultured Mycoplasma sp.
ACAATGGAACCAAGCCATGTACTTTAGTGCATGGTAGGCGACAGCCTTTGACAAACATATAAATAAAAATATGATATAATTACCTCTTCAGGGAGGAATTTATATATGAAAACACAAGAATTGGAACAACTAAAACAAGAATTTACTAAAATAAAAAATATGGGCTATGTTAAAAGTACAAGGGAAGGAGTAACCGGAGTTGGTAAAACATTTGAAGACTTAATAGGAAAATCAGAAGATACCAAAAGCATACCAGACTATCATGGAATTGAAATAAAAACTAAGTTAGGATATAGCAAGTCTTATACCACGTTATTTAATTTGACACCCGAAGGTGAATTGGAAACACAGAGATTATGTAAAGAGTATGGTTATCCCGATAAAATTTTAAAAGAAAAAAAGGTATTAAACATTTCAATAACAAAAAAGCCAACTTTAGTCGCAAACAAATATTTTTTTAATTTAAAAGTAGATTATGATAAGCAAAAATTAATTTTAATAATTAAAGATAGATATGGCCATCTTTTAGAAGATAGGGTATACTGGAACTTTAAAACGTTAAAAGAAAAGTTAAACACAAAACTTCAGTATGTAGCTTTAATCAATGCATGGCCAACAACTAGAAATAATATAATATATTATAAATATTATAAAATTATTTTTATAAATTAAAGGATTTTGAAAAATTTATTGAATTAATTGATAAAGATGTTATTCGAATCAGTTTAAAAATAGGAGTATATAGAGAAGGATTAAAAAAAAGCCTTCCTCATGATAGAGGGACAAGCTTTGAATTGAGAAGTCTTGATTTTTATCAATTATTTGAACAGATTTATATATGACAATGCATTTGTTTGGAACAAGGGGAATTGCAGGCATAAAAAAATCTCATACTTTGATGAGATGTTTTTTCAAAAATGGTCGAGAAGACAGGATTTGAACCTGCAACCCCTTGGTCCCAAACCAAGTGCACTACCAAATTGTGCTACTTCTCGATAATGGTGCGCCCTAAGGGAGTCGAACCCCTAACCTTTAGATCCGTAGTCTAACGCTCTATCCAATTGAGCTAAGGGCGCATCTCCATTAGTTAGTGCACTTGTAAAATGCATTATCATTATATTATAATTATATGTAAAAATCAAGAGTTTTTGCATAAAAATAAGAAAAAAGATAGAGATTACTCAGCATCTCTATCTTTTCCTAATATTTTATCAATTGAATAATGATATTTTTTGGCTAACTCATATAAGGTTGTTGTAAGAATTAAATTCTTAGCATTTTCATAACGATTCCAAGTTGGTTGATTAATATTCAGTTCGTTAGAAATTTGTACTTGAGTCAAGCCTTTCTTTAATCTTATTTTTTTCAAATTTTCACCAGTGACCTTTATTTTAATGTCTGGTTTTTGGTTAGCATATTTCTTCTTGTTGTTAAATCCAACAACATAATCGATAGAAACTCCAAAATAATTACAGAATTGGTTTAATCTTTTTAAAGGAATAGTATCTGTACCACATTCCCACATACTATAGCTTCCTTTAGAAACTCCCATAACTTCTGCAATATCTTTTTGCTTTAAACCAGCATCTTCCCTAATTTCCTTCATTCTTGGAAAATTCATATCTATCACCAGTAATAATTTTCTCAAAAAATACGTAATTATTAACATTTTGGAGTTTATATGCATAATGTTTTACAACGTAAGGTTTATATGATAAAATTACATTAGGGTGATCTTATGGATAAGGAGTTTTACATCGAAAATTTATATATCAAATTAAAAGATGAAATTAAATTTGATGAAGATGTAAAAGCCTTATTTAAAATTTTAAAACAGTTATTAAAAATAAATCCTGAAAAGAGTATTAGCGATTGGCTTTATATAATGAATAAATATAATTTAAAGGAATTAGAAAGTGAAATAGATTTTACCCCTTTAATAACCATGTATATCTTAGAATTATTAAAAATAAAAGACTTAAAAACTATCTTAAATATAATTGAAAAAATACCAAAAGAAAATAATATAATAATAACAAAAACTTTTATAAATATTTTCAATAAACAAAGTGGAATATATAAATATATTCAAAGATTAATTATAAAAAAAGATCAAAAAAGGGAATTTACTACCTTAAAACTAATTATCAAAGAAAATAAAAAAAATAAAATATCATTTGATATAGAATTATTTTTAAAAAATGTTATTTTACTACATTTAAAATATAATCAAATAGATATATCTTTTTTATTAAAAATTGCAAATCTTCCTGAAAATGAAAAAGATAGAGCATTACTTCAAACATTATTAATTGATTATATTTAAAGAACTGTAGTATAATAATAACATGAGGTTTGATTATGAAATATGATTTATCGCTTGATAAAGGCCAAGCATTTAAAAATAGGGAAAGATATATTAAAATTGATTTAAGTAAAATAAACGAATTGTTAAGTCGAGATAACAATTTAAAAGCTTTAACAACTTTTACTTGTACTTTTGAATCAGACGGAGAGTTAAAAGAATTTTTAAAAGCAAAAGGATTAATTGATGCAAGAAATATAAGAAATGATATTGTCATTACTTATTTAAAAGATTATATTCATTTTAGGGCAGTGCCTTATAAAGAAGATAGACAATATTTAGATCATCATAATTTAGAAGAATTAATATGTAAATTTGCCAAAAAACCGGGCTTCTTAGAAGCAATAATTAAAAGTTATAGTGACTATCCTCACTTATCTCGTGAAATATATTCTTTTAGAGCTTATTTGTCCAATCCATATGCAGATTATAAACTCTATGATACTACGAGGGCCTTTGTAGGGAAAATATGTTTTAGAGAAAGAAATGGCACTCAAGTAGTCAATTATAAAGGCTTATTTGATTTAGGAATGTTGGTAGCAAAGCTAACTAAACCTAAAAAGGAGCCAGTACAAACTATTACACCATCATTGAATATAGAGAAACAATATTCTGAGGATGATCCTGCTTATCATCATTTAGAAGAATTAAAATCACGCTATGAAAAGGAACAAGAGGATCAAATGTGCTTATTCTAATTTGTCAATTTAATGTCAAGAAGTGGTAAATTTACTTCATAATTATGTAAATATTTAGTATTATAATATTGTAAAAGGGAGCGGTGTATATGTTATATCCTTCAATCGATAAATTATTAAATATTGTGGATTCAAAGTATATTTTAGTTCATGTAGCATCTATTAGAAGTAAACAAATGCTAGAAAATAGACATTTTCAAATGAAAGAAAATGAATATGTAAACAAAAAAGAACTAGGAAGAGCTTTAGAAGAAATCGAAAAAGGATTAGTAAAAATAAAAAAATAATATTTTTAAGAAAAAACTCTTGATTTTAGCTATCTCATATGATAAGATAGTTATGTTCTTTGGGGAATTAGCTCAGTTGGCTAGAGCATCACGCTTGCACCGTGAGGGTCGCGGGTTCGAGTCCCACATTCTCCACCAATTAGAATTTAACCCATATAGATGGGTTTTTTTAATACAAAAAACTCTTTTAGGAGGACTATAATGAACAATATTTTTTCAAATTATCCAAAAGAAAAATATGGAATATCAAAATATTCAGTAGGCATTTGCTATAATAATAAAATGAATCTATATAATTATGATAATCAAGAAATTTATGATATTGCTTCAATTACCAAACTTTTCACTTTAAAAATATTATATGATTTACAAAAAGAAGATAAAATAGATTTAAATTCAAAAATTACAACCTATCTAAAATTAGCAAATTTAGATAAGGATACTACAATTCTTGATTTAATCAAAATGGAAGATACGATTAGAACAGATAAAAAATTAAGTGATGCTAAAAACAAAGAAGAGTTTTTAAATATATTATTTACAGCTAGAATAGAAAAAAAGAATATTCCCGAATATAATGATATTGGCTTTTGTCTTTTAGGAATATTAATTGAGAAAATAACGCAAAAAGCATTAGCAGAAAACTTTCAAGAATTATTTCAAAAACTAGGACTTAAAAATACCTGTGTTAATCCAAGCAGTAATTATCAGATTTACGGTAATGGAGATAATGATTATTTACCTCATGATTTAAAAACCAGAATAGCCGGAGGACTAACTGGAGCGGCTGGTATATTTTCTAATGTGAGTGATTTACTACGAGTAGGAAAGCTAGTAATAGAAGAAAAGTTTTTTAATAAAGAATTTTTAATAGATATTTTTAAATATAATTTTATTGATCATAAAAAGCGTAACAGAACATATGCTGGACTTTATAAATATACAGAGAATTATAAATGTTACGTTCCTAAAAGTTATTCTAAGTATTCTTTAGCCCATCAAGGCTATACTGGTGCGACTTTAATAATTGATTTAAAAGAGAAAGTAGTAAACGTATTACTATTTGATGCCATATTAAAAGAAACAAATGAAAAAAGCAAAAACTTTTTTGAGGGATACGATCAATTGCAAGAAATAGTATCCAAAAAAACGCTTGATTTGAAAGAAGGAAATTAAATGAATTTAATAGAGAAAATAAACAAAGAAATAAAGGATCACGAACATGAGATAGATACTGATTTAATTAGCGATACATGGCATACGTTTAAAGAATTATATACCCATCGCAATATTTTATATATTAAATTATGCAAAGAATTAAGCATGAAGAAAGATTTCTGGGTATTTAAAACGAAGGAACATGATGATGAAAGTATAATGGAAGGATACTTTATTTTAGGTGTGAAATTACCAGATAATAGTTACATTTCGTATCATATGAATATTGAAAATTGGGCTTTATGTGATTTTGCTCAAGAAATTGAAAAATCTCCAATTAAAGGAAAGTATACTTCTAATGATGCTTTAACAAATTTACTCAAAATATAAATTGACAGAAAGCCATAACTTGTTATGGTTTTTTTGTTGCTAATTTGTTATAATAAATAATAGGGTAGTGTGATGACATGAAAAGAACATTAAGTGCATTAGAATTAGAAAAAATAGATGCTTATTTTAGAGCAACCAATTATTTAGCAGCAGGAGAACTTTATTTAAAAGAAAATCCCTTATTAAAAGAACCTCTAAAATTAGAACATATTAAAAAGAAACTAGTTGGCCATTGGGGAACAACACCAGGTCAAAATTTTTGCTATGTTCATTTAAATCGAATAATTAAGAAAAATGACTTAAATATGATTTTTATATCTGGACCAGGACATGGTGGAGGAGCTGCTTATACAAACGTATATCTAGAGGGTACTTATAGCGAGATTTATCCAGAGATTTCTTATGATGAAGAAGGCTTAACAAAACTAATGAAACGTTTTAGTGCTCCTGGAGGAACATCAAGTCATGTAGCTCCTGAAATGCCAGGAAGTATTAATGAGGGAGGCGAACTTGGCTATAGTTTATCTCATGCTTTTGGAGCGGTTTTAGATAATCCTGATCTTTGGGCAACTTGCGTAGTTGGTGATGGGGAAGCTGAAACTGGACCTCTAGCTACAAGTTGGCAGTTAAATAAATTTTTAAATCCTATCACGGATGGAGTAGTCTTGCCAATTTTACATTTAAATGGTTATAAAATTGCCAATCCAACCATTTTAGCTCGCATAAGTAAAGAAGAATTAACCATGTATTTTGAAGGAATGGGTTGGAAACCGTACTTTGTCGAATATAAAAACGAATCGCAAATTCATGAAGAAATGGCTAGTACCCTAGATGATATCGTAAAGGAAATTGGGAATATTAAAGAACATGCAAAATCACAAAATGATACAACAAGACCAATGTGGCCAATGATAATTTTAAGAACTCCAAAAGGATGGACTGGACCTAAAATAGTTGAAGAAAAAATTGTGGAAGGAACCTTTAGAGCTCATCAAGTACCAGTTGCAGTAGATGAAGAACATGGTGATAATTTAGAAATATTGAAGGAATGGCTAGAAAGTTATCGTCCATGGGAACTATTTGATGAAAATGGTTCGCTAAAAAAAGGTTTACAAGAATTAATACCACCAAAAGAAAGAAGAATGGGTGCTAATGTAAATGCCAATGGGGGCTTAGTATTAAAAGAATTAAATATTCCTGATTATCGAAATTATATGATTGATGTGCAAGTTCCTGGAAAAATAAAAGAAAGTGATATGACAATCCTTGGCTCATTTATAAGAGATATCATTAAATTAAATCCAAATAATTATCGTATTTTTGGCCCGGATGAAGCTTTAAGCAACAGATTATCTCATGTTTTTGAAGTAACCAATCGTAAATGGAATGGTGAAACGATAAAAGGAGATGAATTTCTAAATACAGATGGTGCTATTATTGATACAATTTTATCAGAGCATGCTTGTGAAGGCATGTTAGAAGGATATTTGCTTACTGGAAGACATGGATTCATTCATACTTATGAATCATTTAGTAGAATTATTGATTCCATGGTATCACAACATGCCAAATGGATAAAGGTCTGTAAAGAACTTTCTTGGCGTTCTCCAATATCTAGCTTAAATATTTTATTAACCAGTCATGTATGGCAACAAGACCACAATGGTTATACGCACCAAGATCCAGGTTTCCTAAATCATATCGTAACTAAAAAGCCAGAAATTGTACGTATTTATTTACCAATTGATGCTAATACGCTTTTATCTACTTTTGATCATATCAGTAGAACCAAAAATTATGTAAACGTTGTTGTTGCAAGTAAACATTTATCCCTTCAATGGCTAGATAAAAACGAAGCAATAGAACACTGTCGTAAAGGTATTGGTATTTTAGATTTTGCCAGTAATGATGAAGGCAATCCCGATATCGTTCTTGCCAGTGCCGGTGATACACCAAACTTAGAAATTTTAGCCGCTTCTGTATTACTTAGAAAAAATATTCCTAATATTAAAGTAAGAGTAGTAAATGTAATTGATCTAATGCGTTTAGTGCCAAACGCTGAACATCCTCATGGTTTAACTGATTTAGAATATGATAAGATATTTACAAAGGACAAGCCAATTATTTTTGCTTTTCATGGATATCCTAATTTAATTCACGAGTTAACTTATAAAAGAACAAACAATGATTTACATGTTAGAGGATATATTGAAGAAGGTGCTATTACTACTTCCTTTGATATGCGAGTTTTAAATAAAATAGATAGATACAATTTAGTAAAATTGGCGCTTAAACATCTGAAGATAAATTCAATTGACGCAATTAAATTAAATGATTATTGTGATATTATGCTTGCTAAACATAAGAAGTATATTAAAGAAAATGGTATAGATATGAAAGAAGTAACTGATTTTGAATTTGGTTTTAAAGGAGGGGAAAAGTATGAATTATGATTATATCATCGTAGGTGCCGGAATAGGAGGACTAAGTGCCGGACTCAATCTAGCTTTTAATAACAAAAAAGTTTTAATACTTGAAAAAAATAGTTTACCAGGAGGATTAGTTACAACGTTTAAAAGAGGTAGATTTGAATTTGATGCCTCCCTATATGATTTAATGGATTATGGAAGTGAAAAACATGTTGGTTCACTTCAAAGACTATTTAAAAAATATGATTTAGAAATAGAAACTTTGCCGATACCATATAACATAAAGATTAAAAGTATTGATGATAAATTTGAAGAAGTAATTAAAGGCGAAATAGATGATTGGGTTTTAAGATTGGAAGAATTATATAGTGGTTCTATGTCTACTTTTAGAAGCTTACTTCCAGTTTTAAAAGAAATCCATGAAGCTTTAGGTGCTCTAAAAAGTGGTCGCAAAAATCTCGAAAAAGATTTCCCTAATTTTATAAAATATATTGATAAAAGCGCTTATGATGCTTTAGTTGATTTAAATATTCCAAGTAATACAATCCATGTTTTAGGATATCTTTGGATTGAAATCGGAAGCCCTCTAAATAAATTAAGTTTTATTGATTTTGCGGAATGTTTATATAAATATATTTTTAAAAGACCAGTAGCTCTTAAAAATAAAAATATTGATTTTACATTAAAACTAGCCAAAAGGTTTGAAGAATTAGGTGGAAAAATTTATTATCGAAGCGAAGTTACAGAAATAAAACTACAAGGTACACCTGAAGTTATTTTAAAAGATGGCACAACATACAAGGCAAAAGAAATAATATGTGATTTGCAAGAACGTTATGTAATTAAAAATTTAATTAAAGAAGAACTACCTGCATCGAATCAAAAGGAAAATGCGAGAACTTTATCAATGAATGGCTTAGTTGTTTATTTAGGTTTAAACAAGCCTTATCAAGATTTAAAGTTATATAATTATCGTTATTATGAATTTCAAAACTTAAACAGTGCAACTAATTTAAAAAGTATGAAAAAATTAAACCATCATACGATAGAAGCAGTTGTTCCTAATATTGTAAATGAATATGCAAGTCCCAAAAACACAACTATTTTAGTTTTAAAAACACTTTATTCCGGGGATGTATTAAGTGGAGTAAACAAAAGTAATTATTATAATGTAAAAGAAGAGTTAGCGAATAATTTAATTGAAGAATTTGAAACAGCTTTTCATATTGATATTAAAGAATACATCGAAGAAATGGAAATAGCAACACCATTTACGATTGAAAGATACACAAATAGTATTAATGGATGTATGTTTGGTCCAATGCGGTTAGGTTATGATAATAGTATTCATCGCTTGATTTCTTATCAAGACGAAAAAATACCGCATTTAAGCTTTGTGGGAGCTTCTTCTATTTTTGGAAGTGGCGTAGATAATGCTTTTTATAGTGGTTATTACATTACCGAAAAATTATTAGAGGAAGAAAGGAAGGATAGTTAAATGGAAAACATAGAAAAAATCGAAAAACTAAAAAAAGAGCGTAAAGAAATTATTGAAAGTTTTAGTAAAAAAAGACCAGCTGACACGTATATTGATAAAGAAGTAGCAAGTATTTCGAGCATTTATCATACAGTAATCACCGATATTAAAGAAGAAACCAAAGATGTCAAAACATTTACTTTAACGGCTGATAAAGACTCTGATACTCCTCATTTAGCTCCTTTCAAAGCCGGACAGTACATAACAATTCATGTAACAATTGATTCTTCTCCAGTAACAAGAGCGTATTCTCTTTCATCAGCTCCATCTCTAGCAAATAAAGATATTTATAAAATTACAATAAAAAGAGTAGAAAATGGTTTAGTAAGCAATTACATGTTAGATAACATGAAAGTAGGCGATAAGCTAGACGTTTCCAAACCTGCTGGTGATTTTGGCTATAATCCAATTAAAGATGAAGAAAATGTCATTGCCATTGCTGGTGGCTCTGGTATCACTCCTTTTATGTCCCTAGCTTATGCAATTTTAGATGGAACATACAATTGTAATTTAACAGTATTTTATAGTGTAAGAACCTATGAAGATATAATCTTCAAAAGTGAAATAGAAGAAATCAATAAGAAAAAGAAAAATGTCAAGTTTGTTATAACTCTAACAAGAGAAGAAAAGGAAGGCTATTTAAATGGTCATTTAACGAAAGAAATGTTAGAACCATTTATTAAAGAATTTAATACCGTTTTAATGTGTGGGCCAAAAGAACTATATCGTTCTATGAATGAAATATTAAACGAATTTAATATTCCAAGAAAATCAGTCCATTATGAAAACTTCTTTGTTGAATATGAGCCAGAGGAAAAGAAAGAATACAAACTAAAAGTGGTTATGAAAGACAAAGTAGAAGAAATAACTTGTACAAATGATGAAACTTTATTAGTAGCAATGGAAAGAGCAGGTATTAAAGCTCCATCCTTATGCCGAGTAGGAGAATGTGGTTATTGCAGAAGTGTTCTTTTAGATGGTAAAGTAAAAATGATTGGTGCCAGTCTAAAAAAAGCTGAAGCTGAAAATGATTACATTCATCCATGTGTTTCATTCCCAGATAGTGATATTGTTTTAAGATTAGATATTTAAGACAGGAGATAGTTTCCTGTTTTATTTTGTCGCAAATTCATAAATTTGTAGCCATATTAAACTAATACTATTTACATATCTTTTATTTTGTGTTTATGTATTAAAAGTGTAGGTTGGAAAGGACAATCGTGAAAGAAGAACAGTATTTAGAAGAAATAGAACATTTGATTAAGAAAAATGAAATAGGTAAAAGAATTAGAAAAATTGAAGAAAATAATGATTTGGTTGTGAGCTATTGGAATGTCGGACGTTTAATTGTCGAAGCGCAAGGCGGATTAAATCGTGCCAAATATGGCAATGAACTTATTAAGAAATGGTCAGTCAAACTTACAAAACTTTATGGAAAAGGATATGATGCTACTAACTTAAGAAAGTTTAGACAATTTTATCTCATTTTTCCAAAATGCGCGCCACTGGACCGCATTTTGACTTGGTCACACTATTGTTTATTATTACCAATAAAAGATGAGAATATTAGAAATTTTTATATTAATTTGTGTATTAAAAACAATTTATCTAAAAGAGAGTTAAGTAATGAAATAAAATCTAAAGCTTATGAAAGATTAATAGATAAACCAGAAAAAATTGATGTTATTACTCCAACAAAATATTCTATAACTACCGATATGAAAAATCCTATTATCATACCTGTTAATAGTAAAATTAAAAATGAACATGATTTGGAATTAACTATTTTAGCTAATCTTGATTTCTTTTTTAGACAACTTGGGAATGGCTTTACTTATGTTGGACATCAATACAAAGTAAATGATGGTAAAAATAGTTATTACATAGATATATTACTTTTTAATATTAAAATGAATTGCTATATTGCCATAGAATTAAAATTGAGAGAATTAAAAAAAGAAGATAAAGCCCAAATTGAATTTTATATGAAATTAATTGATGAACATATAAAAGAAGCACATCATAATAAAACATTAGGAATAATCATTACAAAAGAAAGTGATACTTTTGTAATTAATTTTGTTAGAAGTGAAGATATTATTCCATTATTTTATAAATTACAGAAAAACTAATAACCTCAAGAAATTAATCTTGAGGTTTATCAATTCTACCTAAAAGATAATCGGCACTAACATGATATTGATGACATATTTGATAAAGGAATGGAGTAGCAATTAAATATCTTCCTTTTTCATAATTGCATATAACAGATTTATTAGTATTTAAAACTTTAGCTAACTTTTCTTGTGTTAGTTTATTTTCTTTACGCCAATTTTTAAGTCTAGAACTTATAACTTCTAAATTAACTTCTTTATTATAACTACAATCATTTTGGTTTAAAACTCTCAAACCAAAAATATAATCCACTGAAACATTAAAAAAATCGCAAAAGCAAAGTAAATGTTTAATGGGAATTAATTCATATCCATTTTCATATTTAGTATAAACAGATCTATCAATTCTCAAAATATCGAGTAACAGAAAGTATACCTTTAGTTAATGGAACCATTAATTATAGCTTAGCTGATTTAAATGCAGTAGCAATCTATGTTAATGGAGATAATGGATACACAAAAGCAGATACTATTCCTGAATCAGGCTATGTACTAAATGAAGAAGAAAGCTATTGCACAGTAGATGGAGAAAGAGATAACACAATATCTTTATCATATAACGTAGATACCAAAAGTTTAAGTGTAACACCAATAACAACAAGAGGAACAAATTGTTACCTATACTTCGACGAAAAACAACCAGCAAATGCCCAAGAATTGATTACAAGTAAAAACTTAGCAACCAGAACTAATTTCAGGACTATGGTTACTGAAGATACCACCGGAACAATCTACTATGCAGATACAAGTAAAGGAAGAACATATTATTTTGCAGGAAATCCAACTGATAACTGGGTTCGTTGGGCAGGATTCTATTGGCGAATCATAAGGATTAATGAAGATGGAACAATCAGAATGATATACCAAGGAACAAGTACCAATACAACAGGAAGTGGAACACAAATAAGTACAAGTGCATTCAACTCATCGTATAATAATAATGCATACGTAGGATTGAAATACACAACTAATAATGTTCATGGAACAGGAACCAATAGTACGATACTAGGAGTACTCAATACATGGTATCAAAATAATCTAGCAAGTTATGCAGACGATTTAGATGGAAATGCGGGATTTTGTGGAGATAGAACACCAAGTACAAGTAGTAGTAGTATCAATAATTCTGGAGGAACAGGAACCACAAAGACGTACTATGGATCTGTAAGATTGTATGGACAAAGTAATGGAGTACCAACGTTTGAATGTGCCAATGATAGCGATTTATATACAACAAGCGGAAGTAGTGATGGAAATAAAGCATTACAATATCCAATCGGATTAATCAGCATGGATGAAGCATGGTATGCCGGAGGAGTATACGGAACAAGTAATAGTAGTTATTACCTATATACCGGAGAGAACTATTGGACCATGTCTCCGTCTAACTTCAGCTACGGTGATGCTTTCGTGGTCCGTGTGGGTTCGTCTGGCGGCATCAACGGCGACAAGGTGGCTTACACGCGGGGTGTGCGCCCAGTAGTCAATCTGAAGGCTGATACCCAATTTTCCGGTGGAGATGGCACATCTGAAACTCCATTCGTCGTTTCATAATAAGTAACCATCACTAATATATTTTAGTGGTGGTTTTTAATGTTTATTGCCCATAGAGGTTTAGTAAAAAAAGAAATAATTGAAAATACGATACCAGCTTTTTTAGGTGCTATTGATAGTGATAAATATGTCGGTTTTGAACTAGATGTTTATACAAGTAAAGATAAAGAATTTATTGTCCATCATGATCCATTATTAGATGGTAAACTAATATGGAATTATGAATATAAAGAATTAAGAAAAAAAGGTATAGTAAAACTAGAAGATGTTCTAAAGCTTAAAACAAATAAAATTATCTTGATAGAAATTAAAGATATTAATTTAGATATCAATAAATTTACAAAATTATTAAATAAATATAAAGACAAGAAAATATATGTCATGTCTTTCTTTAATAGTGTAATTAGAAAATTTAAAAATCCAACCTTTAAAGTTGGAGTCTTAAATTATGTATTTAATAGTACATCAGAATATCCATATGATTTTATAGGTATATTATATGATGTTGCAACTGAACACATGATAAATAGTTTAAAAGAACTAAATATAGCAGTATTTTTATATGCGTTAAATAAAAAAGATAAATATATATTTAAAGATGTCTATTATATTATTGATGATAATATGTTAGAAAATTAAAAACTTCTAAATTCTTCCGGAATAACATCATAATAAGTATTTAAAATGAAATCTCGAGTAAACCCTTGCTCATAACGATAATGAGTTTTCGCATAATCTTCTGTATAAAGATGAAACGGAATAAGATGAAGATTACGTAAACTAGCATCATAATAATTGATAATAGGTTCGGTCGTAACATCATGAATTTCAATCTTATCATCTTCTTTTGTAACAACAAGCTGGCTTAATAAACCTATTTGATAAGCATTATTAAAAGTGTTATTAGTACGAGGAATATCTCCATCCGCACTAACAAAATTACCAAGAGAATAATAAACTAAAGTTTTATGTTCATCGCCAATCCATTCAATTGGTTGAATGTTATGAGAGTGATTTCCCACCACAATATCTACACCCAGACTATTAAAAAATAGTGCTAAATCTTTTTGAGTATCATTAGGAGTAAAAGTGTATTCACTTCCCCAATGCATAAGAAGAATTGTTACATCTACTTGTTTTTTTAATTCTTCAATTTCTTCTTTCATTCTAAGTTTATCTTCATCCGTAACAACACTAGAATAATTTGATTTATAAAGACTAACCATGTATTCGCATTCACGATTCATTTTAACATTAGTACCCATGGTATAAGCTAGAAATCCAAATTTAATGCCATTAATCTCTAAAATGTGTAACTGATTTGCATCTTCTTTTTCCCTAAAAGTTCCAACCGTTAAAATATCACTATTATTTTTAAAATAATCAATGGTAGAAATAACACCATCTTTTCCTTGATCAAAAGCATGATTATTCGCTGTTGATAAAACTTCAAAATCTAGAGAAGCAACCAAATCTCCAACCCAAGGAGGAGCAGCAAAATTGTAGTTATCGCCACCCTTAACAGGCATATCTTTACTTCCAATCACTACTTCCATATTACCAATGGATAAATCATCATTTAAAAAGTAATCCTTGACTAAACTAAAATATAAATCTTTATCTTCACCAGCATTAATCGCATTATAATACATAGTTTCAAATAATAAGTCCCCAACCAAAGTTAATTTAGCAGTTTGAATTTCTTTTTGTGGTTCTTCTTCCATAACCGGAACATCATCATTTTCATGCACATCGTTTTTCTGATAAACAAAAATAAAACTACATCCAATAGTACCAATAATTACAAGAATAGCCAAAACAAACCATACTTTTTTCATACTGCACCTACTTCATTTTTATTATATCAAGAAAATTCAAAAGAAAAAACAACTAAGTTGTCTTTTTTTTGAGTAAGTAGAAAAAAAGTAAAATAATAATAATTGGTAAAATTAAAGAAACATATGGTAGAGCATAATACATGAATAATTCATTAATATAATTAAAATCAAAGAACTTATCAATTAAAATTGCAACAAGGATAATAATAATTAAAGTCGACCAATTATTATGTTTTTTAGGAACTAATTCTTTAATAGAATAAATACTAAAAGTAGAAGTAATAAATAAATCAAAAGCCCAAGCAATAGATAAAATATTCTCTACTTTTTCAATAAAATCCAAAAGTTTTACTTGTTTTAAAACCATATATTCTGGAAAACGGAATACATTTACTAAAACCTCTCCAAAAACACCATTAATACATAAAATTGCGATAATTACAAGAATTGCGGATAACAAATAATATTTTACATAGTGTTTAACATCTGAATCAAAGTGTAAGCTAAGTATTCCTGGAAACGCACTAATACCAGCAAAAGCAAATATAGTCATAAACACATTAGAAGGTTTAGCAGTTAAAACAGGTAAAAAATTATAATAATCAAAATTACCAAATATACTGATAATAGAAAGCAGTGATAAAACAATACTAATTGGCAGTAAAGCTGTTGAAAGTTTGTGTATCATAACAAGTTCACTGGAAGCAGCATAAATAAGTAAAACGAGCCAAGGAATTAAAATTATATAAACAGGAGTAGTAGCAAGTAAAAACGAAGAAACAAAAGTTTTATATGTAAGTAGGGAATAAGTTAAAATAATGATACTTGCAATCAAAAGAAGAGTTCTAGTAATTGTACCTACAATTTTATTTTGAGCAAATATTTGCTTTAGAGATTGATTTTTTTTAGATCGAATAATATAGCGATAAGCTAAAATAATGAGTAATCCTAAAAGCATACCAATGATTGCTCCAATATAAGTATCTTTATTAGTATATTTACAAATAAAAGAAATCCCTAAACCAAAAAATAAACTTCTAGTTAAGAAAAATAGGGGAGTAGCGCTTGTGTTTTTCATGTTTCCACCTCAAAAGTTAATCCTTTTTTATTAATTTTTAAATCAATATCATACAGAATATCTTGTTTAGTCCATAAATAAAAGTCTTTTACACGATATTTATTATAATAACTTCTTCCAATATTTAAAGCATTAGACTGATAAGTTTGAAATTCTTTTAATACATTATCTAATTTTTTTTCAATAACTTTAGTAAATTCACTTTCGAGCTTTAAGTAAGTACTAGCATCTTTTAAATCATAATTACAAGTAGATTCACTAATACGAGCATTAATTGTTGCTTTAACAAGCACTTTATCTTTTCCCGGTTCAATAGAAACATCACTTTTATAATCAGCAATAACAATTGCCTCATCATTATCACAACTCATACTAAAATGAATTGATTCTACATTAAAATTATTAAGTAAATTAACAATACTAGCATCCTCATTATTAAAAATATGAACTAAATTAAAATCTTTAAATATGCCAAGGCCAGAAAGTTCAATATTGTCATCATCATCTACTTTAAACACCGGAAGCATAGCATCATCGCCTTCAGTAAGGATACTATTAATTGTTTTTGTAAATTGAATATAATAAGCAGAATTATAAGATTCATTATTAAATTCTAATAGTTGCATTAAATAGGAGCTAACAATGGGATGCTCTTTGGTGCTAGCGCTTATCAAGTCTTCAGCCAATCCCTCAGCAATCACTGTATAAAATTCATTACGAAGTTTTTCCGTTCGAATAAGATAATCAATACAATCTTCTAAATGATTAGTTGCAACCTCCTCACTAAAAACAACTATTTCTACATGTTCAAAATAAGGAACTTTATCCATTTTATTCGCCGATTTTGTAAATGCATCAACTAATGTATCACCAGAGGAAGTAATATAATAAGTGCTACTAGAGCCACTTGTTTCTCCTTCCTTTTTAGTACTAATAACTTCAAATGTAACTTTAAATTCATCACTTTCAAAATCTATTCCAATTCCCGAAATAATAGCAAGATCATTTAACTGATTATAATCATAACATCCACTAAGTAAGAAAGGAATAAAAAGTATTAAAAATATTTTTTTCATAAATTTTCTCCTTGCTTTGTTTGATTAGATTGCGTAAGCATACTACTACGTTTTCTATCTTTTCTAAGAGGACTTTTAAGAGCGGTCTTAAAAAAGTAAGTTTTATCAAAAGGAACAAGAGGATAGAAGTAAGGTTTTCCAAAAGAATGGATTTTATTAATACGAATAAGGAAATATAATCCGGAAAAGACAAGTCCTAAAATACCATAAAAGGCCGCGGCAAAAAGAAAAATAAATCTTAAATTTCGAAGAGCATTAGATACTTCAATTTCTGTAAATATTAAACTAGCCATAAAGGTAAGAGCAATAATAATGATAGTTATAGGTGATACAATTCCTGCTGATACTGCTGCATCACCTAAAACAAGAGCACCTAATATGGAAATAGCACTTCCATAGGCATTAGGAAACCTTAAATCACTTTCTCTTAACATTTCACAAATAAAGAGCATAATTAGCACTTCAATAATGGAAGGAAAAGGAACCCCATCTCTTTGAGTACTAAAACTAACTAATAATTGTGTCGGGATAGTTTCTTGATTATAATTGACTAAGGCAATGTATATCGCTGGAACAGTCATGGAAAGAAAAAAACAAACAAAACGCACAATTTTTAAAAAATTAATATTTTTACTTTTATGATAATTATCAATGCCAGGATTAATAAAGTCAATAAAGAAAGAAGGGAGTATAATTGCAAAAGGAGAAGTATCCATAACAATAACAATTTTACCTTCCAAGAGAGCTTTTGAAACGAAATCAGGCCTTTCAGTCAATTGATAGGTAGGAAAACGCACTTTTGCCTCATCACTAATTAATTGCCCAATCATACTAGAATCTAGGACACCATCAATATCAATTCTATTTAACTTTTCTTTAACAAGATTAACAGTTTCTTCTTCCGCAATATCATCAAAATATAAAAGTCCTACTTTAGTTAAAGTTTTTCTTCCTATTGTAAATTCTTCCGTTTTAAGTTTGCTAGACTTAAGACGTTTTTTAATAAGTCCCAAATTAATTTGATAATTCTCAGTAAAAGCATCTTTTGGCCCATTTTGTGCTGGTTCAGTATCAGGAGTCGGGATACCCCGATTAATATCGGCTCTAGTTTCGATTCCTAGAATTGTATTTCCACGAATAACAATAGTAAACCCATTAGTAATAAAATATTCAATCTCATCATAGTTTTTAATCTCTTTTGTATTAGGGCCAGGGATTAAACTGGCAATATCTATATTTCTTGTATTTTTAAAGCTACTAAAACTACTTAAATTTTTTAAAATATAATCATTTACTTTATCACCAGAACTAACTGTTTCCAAATAAAGAACATAAACAGTATCTAAAAGCGATAGCTTTACTTTTTTAATAATTAAATCTGGTGTGCTTTTAAATTCTTCTTGAATTCTTTTCACGATTTTATTTTCCATAATATTCCACCTAAAATTATTATTGGTAAAATCCAGATTTTCTATACAAAAGAAAATGATAAAAAAAGATTGACTTAAATTTAATTTTAGTGTAATATTAAAGAGTACTTATAAATTGATGGAGCAGTACTCAAGAGGCTGAAGAGGGGTCCCTGCTAAGGATCTAGGTCGGCGAATGCTGGCGCGGAGGTTCAAATCCTCTCTGCTCCGCCATTTAGGAATCAAAACCCCAAGTGGGTTTTTTTCGTTTTCAAAAAGAAATAGAAAGAATAAAATAAATTGGTGAAGATATGAAGGAACCAGGAGTAAATTTAATTGAAAAATTTCATATTCAAGAAGGAAATTTAGACTTTATGGGCTATGAGCCTAAAGAAAATGAAATCTTAACCTTTCATCATCTTATTATTCCAAGTTGTAGGAAAGGCCCATATGAAGAATGTAATGGGGTAATTTTATGTGGAAGATCATCTCACCCATATCTTCATATTATAGAGGGAACAGATTATGATATGTTTTTGGCTATAACAAGTGAAATGTTAGATGAATTAATTAAGGAATATTTAGATAGAGAGAATTTACTTAGAATTAGAGATATACTAAATTGTTTTGAAAAAGAATATTTAGACCAATATTTATGTAATTACAAAATAAAAGAAGACTATTTAATTAGGCCTTCTGTAGATAAAATATTAATTAGGAAAAGAGTAATATAATTATTTTTTTTTGGGAGGTACTAAATCAATGCCTCCTTTAGAAAAAGGATTACATTTTAAAATTCTTTTGATCATAAGGAATGTCCCTTTAAAAAATCCATGAACTTCTAAAGCTTCTATTGCGTAATTACTACAAGTAGGATAGTACCGACAGTGGTTATGAATATCACCAGGGATTGATTGATATAACCTAATTAACTTAATTAAAATCTTTTTCATGTGCATCACTCTTATTTTAACACAAAGATTTTGTAAACTCTACTATAAGTCGATTGCTATAATATTATTTTTATTTTACAATAAAGCTAGGTGAGAAGCATGAACAATGAAAAATTCGGTAAACTCATAAGTGAAGTCCGTAAAGAAAAAAATTTAACGCAAAAAGAACTTGCCAAAATACTAAATGTAACTGACAAAGCTATATCGAAATGGGAAAGGGGAAAATCATACCCTGATATATCTTTATTAGAACCACTAAGCGAAGCCTTAAATATAAGTGTAGTAGAACTATTAAAAGGTGAAAAAACAGATAAAAAAGAAAATGAAGATTTAATATTAAATGCTATTAACTTATATAAAAAAGAACTAAAAAAGAAAAGAAAAAACATTTTCACAGCAAGTTTTGTTATCTTTCTTATAGTTTTAGGTATCATTCTTTTAATATGGCAAATAAATAGACCAAAATATAGCAAAGCTCATGTAGCCACTCAAGCTTATATTCCTTATACAAGTAATATAAAAGGAGAAGTAGATATTTTAGAATATATGTCTTTAAGTCCTGATTTTGCCATTGGTGCTAACCAATATGGCTATGCAGTATTCCTGGATCCTGATAAAGCTTTTGCAAGACTATTAAAAGATTATAAGGCAGGAATTGATTTAATTAGAAAAGAATTCAAACTTGCAAAATTAACTAAAAATAATTTTTTGGCTTATTCTAATTTAGGATGCCAAGTAACTACTGGAACGGAAGAAGAACAAGATCAAGCTTGGTTTGTTAGCGATTTTTTAGATATTTATGAAAATAGTTTTAGTATCGATACTATTGATCAAATGATGTTCCGTTAAAAAATTACCACTTAAGGTAATTTTTACATGTCTACACTTTCTAAGTTATTTTCATCATCAAATGTAAGATAATAATAAGTATTGTATTCTTCTAACAATATATCATTAATAAAATATAAAGTTTCATCTTCAACATACCATTCTTCAGGGTAATTAGCTAAAATTCCTATCATACCCTTAACATATTCCATTTTCTGATTATTTTCTTCTTTATAATCAAGCCAACCTGAAAGGGTTTCTTCATCACTATCTAAAATCATAAGTTCTTTGTAAAAATCTAAGTGATAATAATCAATATCAGCTTCAATAAATAAATGCTCAATCTCATCTTCATCAAGAAGTTTTATCATACCATCCAGTCCATGATTAGCTTTTTCTTGATAGGTATCAAGAGCATTAAGAAGCTTAGACAAATCATCAGTGTGATAAGTTAGAAAATCGGCAGTAATCATATTATAAATAGCGATATAATCATTATCTTCTACTTCATAATAATAATCCAAGTATTCCTTAAAATATTCTTTCATTACTTTTTCAATTTTCGCATATTCACCTTTGCTTTCAATTGTCATATTAATATCATCAGATTCTAATATATAATCTCGCATCTGAGTAAGTTTATCTTCTGCCTTTAATTCATTGTTAGCCGCAACAAATACCCAAATAACAAATATTGCTATGATACATATAATTACAATTAAAGCAATTTTTGATGCTGATAATTTCTTTTTAACACTTACTTCTTCCATAAACACAACCTCTTACCATTATTCTATCATAATAAAACTTTTTTTCAAAACAAAAAAGCATAAATCAAGTAAATATTTACTTGTTTTTTTATATAATGTATAGTAAAATACTAGTGGCAAATAAATTGCAAATACACATTAATATTTAGTGATATGCCGAGTGCCGCGA
>CAMMXG010000022.1 GCA_946500895.1 uncultured Mycoplasma sp.
GTAAAGCTGAGGTGATTTAGATGTTTAAAGGAATTACCAAAATATTTAGTAAATCAAATAAGGATTTAAGAAAAAGAATTTATTTCACATTATTTTGTTTAGGATTCTTTGCTTTAGGAATTAATGTAACAATTCCTTGGGCTAATACTATTTATGAAGAGTTAGGTTTCTTAGAAATATTTAACTTGATGAGTGGTGGTGGACTTCAAAGCTTTTCCATTTTTGGTTTAGGTGTCAGTCCATATATTACCGCAAGTATTATTACCCAACTCTTAACAATGGATATTATTCCTTATTTTAAAGAACTAAAAGAACAAGGTTATGTTGGAAGACAAAAGATTAATAAGATTACTAGATATTTAGGTATTATTATTGCCTTTATACAAGCATATGCAATCAGTGTATTTTACTTAAATACCAATGATGTTATGGTTATGCTTAAAACAAGTTTAGTAATGACTGCTGGTACAGCATTCTTACTATGGATGGGTGATCAAATTACACAAAAAGGTATTGGTAATGGTCAATCTTTACTTATCATGGCTGGTATCTTAATTAGTATGCCTAGTGTGTTTACTAGTGTTTATAGTACATTTATAAATGGTAGTATGGAGATTGGTTTAGGTATTACTCTATTTATTGTGTATATCATCTGTTATATTTTAATTATTGTAGGTATTATTTGGGTTCAACTTGCTGAAAGAAGAGTTCCAATTCAATACTCTAATAGAACGACTAGTGCATATGGGGCTCAACAATCATTCTTGCCTATTAAAATTAATAGTGCAGGTGTTATCCCAGTCATCTTTGCATTAGTCTTAACAACAATTCCAGGAACAATTGTTGCTTTAACTGGAAATGAAGCTGCGATTAATTTTGTTAATAATTATATTATTTATACATCGCCTACTGGTTTCTTGCTATATATTGTTCTAATCTTTGCTTTCTCTTATTTCTATACTTTCTTAAGTATGAATCCAGAAGAGATGAGTAAGAACTTAAATAAGAATGGTGGATATATTCCAGGTGTTAGACCAGGAGCTGATACAAGTAATTATATTAGCAAAACATTATCGAGAATTACTTTGGTAGGTGCTATCTTCTTAGTAATTTTAGCAGGACTTCCAATTTTAATTTCTAGTCTTACTGGTTTACCATCTAGTGTAAGTTTAGGTGGAACTGGTATTCTAATTGTTGTTGGTGTTGTTATTGAAACATATAAACAAATTGAAAGTAGTTTAACTGCTAGAAGCTATGCTGAACGTAAGAGGAGAATGAGATAATGAAAAATATCATTTTTATCGCTCCTCCTGCCGCAGGCAAGGGTACTATTAGTGACTATTTAGTAAAAAAACATTCTTACTTGCATATTTCAACTGGTGATTTGCTTCGTGATGAAATTGCCAGTGGGAGTGAATTTGGACAAAAGCTAGATAAAATTTTGAAAAGTGGTTCTTTAGTAGATGATGAGGTCGTTATAAAACTTGTTCAAAGTAAACTTTCGTCTATAGAAGATAAGCCATTTATTCTAGATGGTTTTCCAAGGACTCTTGCGCAAGCTCAAGTATTAGATGACATATTAAATGAATTAAATATTAAGAATAATATTGTGGTTTATTTAAGTGTAGATTTAGATACTGTATTAAAAAGAGTAATGGGTAGAATCATTTGTCCAAAGTGTAAAAAAAGTTATAATTTAAATAATGAACAATTAAAACCGATTCATGATGGTATTTGTGATGATTGTGGTGAGCATCTTATTCATAGAGATGATGATAATGAAGAAACATTTAAAGTTCGTTATGAATCATTTATGAATAATACAAAACCTATTTTAGATTTTTATCAAAATAAGGGAATGTTAAGTGAGATTGATGCGACAATACCACTTGATACCATTTATGAGATACTCGAGAATAAAGCGGAAGTTTAGGTAAGAGGCGGGTGTTTTAGTGATTAGTATTAAAAGTGATCGAGAAATAGAAATTATGAGAGAAGCTGGTAAGCTTAATTATTTAACTCATGAAGAAGTTAAAAAATATATTAAACTTGGCGTTAAAACGAAAGATTTAGATAAAGTTGCTTATGATTTTATTACTCGAAATCATGCTAGACCATCTTTTTTAAACTATGAGGGATATCCTGCTAGTATCTGTGTTTCTATTAATGATGAAGTAGTTCATGGAATACCAGGAGAACGTAGAATAGAGGATGGCGACGTTGTATCTATTGATATTGGTGTAGAAATACATGGATATCATAGTGATGCGGCTAGAACCTATGTAGTTGGTCATGTTTCTCAGGAAGTACAAGATTTAGTTAAAAATACTGAACTTGCATTGTATGCTGGCTTGCAAAAAATTCATGAAGGTGCTAAAATAGGAGATATTGGAGCAGCGATTGAAGAATTTGCACATGCACATGGTTTAAGTGTTGTCGAGGAATTAGTTGGTCATGGAGTTGGAACCAATATTCATGAAGATCCTGATGTACCAAATTATGGACGTGCGGGAACGGGTGTTACTCTTCGTGCGGGAATGGTACTTGCTGTTGAACCTATGCTTAATTTAGGGGAAAGATATGTGTATCTTCATGATGATGATTGGACTATTTCAACTGATGATGAAAAACCAAGCGCACACTTTGAACATACTGTTGTAGTTACAAAAGATGGATATAAAATATTAACAGGAGAGAACTAATAGATGAAGAAAAACTATAAAAATGATGTTAATGGAAAAACAAAAGAAGAAAAAATTGAAGTAGAAGGTAAAGTAGTTGAGGTCCTTAAAGGAAGCGATTACTTGGTTGAACTTCAAAACGGATTTACTGTAACAGCCTACGTTTCTGGTAAAATGCGAGTAAATATGATTCGTATTCTACCAGGTGACACAGTAACAGTTGAACTCTCGCCTTATGATTTAACACGTGGGCGTATAACATGGAATAAAAGATAATGGAGGTATAAATTATGAAAGTTAGACCATCAGTAAAGAAAATTTGTAAAAAATGTAAAATTATTAGAAGAAAAGGTAAAGTTATGGTTATTTGTGAAAATCCAAAACACAAACAAACTCAAGGTTAATAAGGAGGAAATATGGCACGTATTAAGAATATTGAGTTACCAAGCGAAAAACAAATTTGGATTGGCTTAACTGCTATCTATGGTATTGGTAAAAGCTTAGGTAAAACTATTTGTCTAAACGCAAATGTTAATCCTGAAACAAAAGTTAAGGATTTAACTGATGATGAAGTTGCTCGTTTGCGTAAAGAAGTAGATAATCATGTTGTTGAAGGTGATCTACGTCGTAATGTACAAATGAGTATTAAAAACAAAATGGAAATTAACTGCTACCAAGGTGTAAGACATAAAAAAGGTCTTCCTGTTCGTGGACAAAGAACAAACCGTAATGCTCATACTCGTAAGGGTAGAGGTAAAGTAGTAGCTAACAAGAAAAAAGTAGGAAAGTAGGAGGTTAGATTATGGCATATAATAGAAGAAAAAGAAAAATTAAGAAGAATATTCCGGAAGCTGTAGCTCATATTCATTCTACTTATAATAATACAATTGTTACTATTACAGAAAAAGATGGTAGTGTTATAGCTTGGGCATCAAGTGGTACTATTGGTTATAAAGGAAGTAAAAAGAAAACTCCTTTTGCTGCTGGTATTGCTGCTGATGCAGCTGCAAAAGCTGCAATGGAACAAGGTGTTAAAAAGATCGATGTTGTAGTTAAAGGGCTTGGTAGTGGTAGAGAAACTGCTATTCGTTCACTTCAAGCTGCAGGACTAGAAATTACTTCAATTATGGATGAAACTCCAGTTCCACATAATGGTTGTCGTCCACCAAAACGTCCAAGAAATTAGTTAATAAAGAAAGGGTAGAAGATATGATTAGTTTTGAAAAACCAGAGTACAAAATTAGTGAATACCAAGAAAGTAATCACTATGGAAAATTTGAATTAGAACCCCTTGAAAGAGGTTTTGGAACAACTATTGGAAATGCTTTAAGAAGAGTAATGCTATCAAGCTTACCAG
Source organism: uncultured Mycoplasma sp. (assembly GCA_946500895.1). Lineage (GTDB taxonomy): Bacteria > Bacillota_I > Bacilli_A > RF39 > UBA660 > Caccenecus. Next base: position 4,039 of record CAMMXG010000022.1, read on the forward strand.
GAAGTGCAATTACTTCTGTTAAAATTGAGGGAGTACTTCACGAATTCCAAAAGATTGATGGTGTTGTAGAAGATGTAACTAGTATTGTTTTAGCACTTAAAAATGTTGTTGTTAAAAATCATACGGAAGAAGTTAAAACATTACATTTATTTAAAGATACAGAAGGACCTGTTACTGCAGGTGATTTTGAGAAAAATGCTGATGTTGATATTATTAACCCAGACTTAGTTTTATGTAACTTAGCCCAGGGTGGTAAAATCGATATGGAAGTTACTGTCTTTAATGGTAAAGGTTACGTTGATGCAAAAGAAAATAAGAAATTATTTGCAGAAAATAAAGTGGGAGTAATTGCAATTGATTCTAATTATTCTCCTATCGAACTTGTTAAATATGAAGTAGAATCTACTCGTGTAGGACAAAATGAAAATTATGATAAATTAACAATGGAAATTAATACCGATGGTTCTATGATGCCAGAGGAAGCTATGGCACTTGCTGCTAGAATTTTAATTGAACACTTTAATATTATTGCTGATTTAAATAGTATTAGTGATATTACTGGTTTAATGCAAGAAAAGAAAGTGGATACAATTACTAAAACTTTGGAAACTCCAATCGAAGAAATTGAGTTCTCTGTTAGAGCTTATAACTGTCTTAAGAGAGCTGGTATTCATACCGTTCAAGACCTTATTTCTAAAAGAGAAGTGGAAGTTACTAAGATACGTAATCTAGGTAAGAAGTCACTTAAAGAAGTTTTAGATAAAGTAGCAGAAATGGGACTTAAATTTAGAGATTAAGGAGGACTAACATGCAATATAGAAAATTAAGTAGAGAAACTAGACATAGAAGAAGTATCCTTGCTAATATTACCCGTGATGTTATTATGAATGAATATGTTGTTACTACGGAAGCTAGAGCTAAAGAAGTAAGAAAATTTGTTGATAAGATGATTACTTATGGTAAGAAAGGTACTTTAGTTAGTAGAAGAAAAGCTTTAGCTTTCTTATACAATGACAGTGATGTTGTTAATAAAGTATTTAATGAACTTGCTAAGCGTTATGAAACTAGAAATGGTGGTTATACAAGAATTATTAAACTTAATGAACGCCATGGTGATGATGCATTACAAGTTAGACTTGAACTTGTTTAAAACTATTCTTTGGAATAGTTTTTTTGTTAAGAGATTGTTAATTATTTAAAAAATAAGTTTTCTTAACTTGTTTTGTTTTGTATAATTAAATTAGGAGGAAAATTATGAATGAACAAGCTTATGATTATATTTGTAATCAATTATTAAGTATTAAATCAAATACTGAACAATTATTAGAGCAACAATTTATTAGTAATTTGCTTTCTATTGCTAATAATATGAATGTTCCTGAAGAAACTAGAAAAGAAGCATTAGATCGAGCTTTAAATATGATGCCTTTGCTTACTCGTGAAAAGCAACAAAAAGGTAATAATTTAGACGCGATGTTCCGTTAATATATTTATTGCTATAAAATAACTCAAGATTTTTGTCTTGAGTTTATTTCATATATAAATCATAATATTCATCATAAGTTAATCCGGAATCATGTACTTTGGTTGCTAGTTCTACTCCTAAATATCTTAAGTGCCATGGTTCTTCCATGAATTGGGTTATGTGTTGTTTTCCTTTTGGATATCTTACAATAAAACCATATTTGTAAGAATTTTCTAACATCCATTCATAATGTTCCGGCGTTAAATTATCAGATAGAGTGCTACTTCTTACATCAACTGCTAAGCCTAATTGATGTTCGCTAAATCCTGGTCTTGCTGAATAGGTATCGGCCGCTTCCACTCCATCTCTTGCTACATATCTATTGTATAATACTTCTTGTGTTTCGTAAGAGCGATATGGGCTAAAAGGGTAAAATATAACACCATCTAGTATTCCAGCATTGGTAAGACTTTCAAATGCTTCAGCAGCTTCTCTTCTTAAATAGTAGTTGCTGTTGTAAGAAAGTGCAACTAAATCATTTGGTTCATAATCATCTGGTAATTTGTGATATTTATTGACTAATATAGTTAAATCATTTTGGGCTTTTTCTTCTGTATATTCAGTATATTCTGAGTATCCTTCTTTGTCTAAACCAATATTGACATAAGTAACAACTGTTGCTAAATCATAATCTTCATTTTCTTCTTGATAAGTTAGGTATCTATCTATGTTGTTGATATCAAAATTAGAGATATCTTTAAATGCTAATATATCTATGTAATCCATATTTAATAATATGTTAATATCTTCGCTCATATTCGCTGTTATGTAGTTGATTTCTTCACTATTGTAGTTTTTGGCTAGTAAATTATTAATAGTAGTACTGAAATTTGCTATATTTATGTAGTTTATTTGATAATATTTATCTAAATATTGTTCTTCTAATTTGTTATCTTCTAATAATACTTCTATTGTTTTTGAATACTCTTTATTATTTATTTCGTCATATAAATTCATTTGCTCCATTACAGTGATAGCAGCTTCACTATATGAAGATGTTTCTTCTGTTTTTTGATTGTTTTTAAATAGTCTTAAAGTAGTTACTATAATAACAATCAGTAATATAATAATAAGTAAAGTTATTAAAAATATTTTTAATTTTTTGTTCATGTATATCACCTATATAATTATATTATAACATTTTTTTGGCTATTAAAGTTAAATAGGTTTGTTTGTTTACAAAAAAAATACAGGATTATATTCCTGTTTTTTCATAATCTTTAGCTTTGTTTTTAATCATTCTGATAAATATTAAAATAGCTGTTAGAGCATATAGAAGTTCAAATGCTAAATTCCAAATAGTGTATAAGATATCATTAGTTATTAATACGCTAAATATAGTACTGATTGTATCTCTAATATAGATAAAAGGAATTTTAATTAAAATAATAAGAATAAACATGTATACAAAAAATAAGATAATATCTAAGATTGATTTTTTATTTTTAGTTTTTATAATATCAATTATAGTAGAAACAGAATCTAAGAAAGATGTCTTTTTCGTTACTTTAATATTTAAACCTCTTTTTTGATATATTTTGTTTGCTTCCTCTTCTGGTTTTAAATTGTATTCTTGTAAATTTTCATAATTTTTTAATTCTTCTTCTTTTGTTTCGTTATTTAAATATCTTAATTGATATTTCAGTTCTTTTAAAAATTTCTCTTTATCCATAATTTTCTCCTTCTAAATGACTTTTACTAAATGTAATTTCACTATCTAATAATAAATCGGTTGTTATTATTATACCATTTTTTTCTATATTTTTCTTATTATATTTATTTAAAGTGATAGTTTCTATATCCTCAATGATGGTATCTTTAGTGTAATAGCTATTTTCATTATTTAAAGTAATATCTAAATTATCCCAATCAACTATTAATTTATATGGAATAAATATCAAATTATTTTTGGTTGTTATTAAGTATTTGCTACTCAAATTAGGTTTGTTTGTTAGTTGTTTGTATTTGGTATTTTGAGGTGATGCAAAAAGAGTGATTTCTTTTTGTAAAGTAAAACTTGTGCTTTCTAAATCTTTACAAATATTAATAATAGAATTTATATAACTATTTAGATTTTTAAAATCTATATTTGTAAAGTAGTTTGTTAAATAATGATTATTGTTTTCATTAAAGACAATTTCTTCTAAATCATTGTAATAATGATGAAAGTCAAATTTACTTATTATATTTTCTATGCTAGGATAATTGTTGTCAATAATGTAATTGCATATTGGTTTATAAATAGAATGATATAGGATTAAGTTTGTTTTTTTATTATTTTCAAGTTTGGAAAATTCTTCTAATAAATGGTCATTACTATTTGTTGTAATTAAATCATTTTTCTTTGGTGGTTCAATAAAAATATGTTTTCCTGTAATGATCTGGCAAGCGTTGTTAAGATCAATATTATTAAATTTTCTATTAATTTGCTCTTTGTTGTCACTTAAAAATACTTCTATCTTAGCAGGAGCAATATTTGTTTTTAGGAAAGAACGGAGTTCTTCATCGATGTTGTGTAATTTGCTACCTTTTAAATTAAAGTTTTTCTCGGCATTTATTTTGCTTTTTACGAAATCTATTTGTTTTTTTAATATATCTATATTGTAGTTATAAACACTGTTTGAATAGATATTGATTAGATTTTTTTCGTCTAATTCTTCTTCTTTGATTATGTTTATTAAAGATTTTAAATAGTCTTTTATTTCATTTAAAGATTTTTTTTCAATATTTTTTACATTTTCTAAAAGAAGAGTTGTATCTATAGTTGTTGGAGGATCTAGGGTTATTTCTTTTTTATTTAAAGTTCTTTCTTTACCATAATAAATTGTTAATTCATTTAAAAGTTCAAATTTTAAATCATTTTCTTCGATTTTTAATTTGTTTTTTTCTAATTTTATGTTTTCTTTCATTTGTTTGAAATTAATTAAATATTTTGTAAGTTCTTTTACACTTTCAAAATAAAATTTTTTTTCTTCTTCTTCTTTTTTCTCTAATTCTTCTTCTTTTAAAAAATTTTCGATATTTATCATGTTATCAAGTGTTAAAGATTGGTCTTTATATTTATAAATTATATTTGGCTTTTTGGTTCCATAGTTATCTAAGGTAAGAGTTATGTTATATTTTTGATGATTATTTTTATACCAAAAGAAAGATGTTAAAAAATTATTTAGCTCTTCTTTGTTATTAAAGGTAAATATTCTAGTTAAATAGCCAAATAAAGAATCTTTGATGTCTATGCAAATTCCTATTTCATTTTTTCCTTCATAAATAGTTGGCTCAAATTTTTTAGAGTTAATGTTATAGCTTTTTAATATTTGTAAACATTCATTTTTTGCTAGCATCCTAATCATCCTATTCTATTTTATTATATCATACTCCATCCTTAGTTTCAATTTTCCTTGCTTAAATTTTTTAAACATTATATAATATTGTAGAGGTGGAATATGAAAACAGAAATAATTAAACCTAACAGGGAAGATAATGACGTAAAGAGAATGGATAATAATATTCTTACTCCTATTATTTATTTAGTATTAGGATTACTTCTTATATTTAAAAATGATAAGGTTATGGAGTTTATTTTTTATGTAATTGGTATTGTAATTATTATTTATGGAATTAAGTCGTTTGTTTTATATTATCAAAATAAAGAGTTAGTTCGATATAAGAATATTAATTTAAGTGTTGCTATTATGTCTATTATAATTGGAGTTTTATTAATTATTTTAAGTGGATTTTTGCAAGCATTTATTCAGTATACGATAGGTTTTGTATTTATCTTTATTGGATTAAGTAGACTTCTTACATCAATTAGTTTTAATAATTATAAGAATTTATCAACTTTAGTTAATATCGCTTTAATTATTTTTGGTGTATGTAGTATGTTTTCTAATTTAGTATTAATTGGATTAGGTGTTATACTTGTTATTAATGCAATTATTCTATTTATTGAGTATTTTAAATAAAATAAAAGAGGCTAGAAATATCTAGTTTCTCTTTTTAAATCTCTTTCTTTAATAGAGGCACGTTTATCATATAGTTTTTTTCCTTTACATAAACCAACTAAAACTTTGACATAATTTTTTTTGAAATAAAGCTTTAGGGGTATTAAAGTAAGTCCTTCGGTACTTACTTTTTCTTTTAACTTTTGGATTTCTTTTTTATGTAATAATAGTTTTCTGGTTCTTCGCTCATCATGATTAAAGATGTTTCCTTCTTCATATCTCGCTATATACATGTTTAGAATAAAAGCTTCATTGTTTTTTATGGTAATAAAGGAATCTTTTAAATCAACGCTTCCTTTACGTACTGATTTTATTTCGGTTCCAACAAGAGAAATACCAGCTTCAATTTCTTCTAAAACTGTATAATCAAAATAGGCCTTTTTATTTTTTATTTCGATCATATTTATCACTCACTATTTCAAAATCTATTTGAGCTGTTTCTTTAGAAGCACTTACAACACGTACTTTTAGTTTATCACCAATTCGATATGTTTTTTTCGTACTTTTGCCAATTAAAGAAAGTAATTCCGGTACATATTCATAATAATCACCAGGAATATTGCTAATATGAATTAAACCTTCAACAAGATTTGGAAGTTCAACAAATATTCCAAAAGATGTTACACTGCTTATGATACCCTCGTATTCCTCGCCAATGTGACTTTCCATGTATTCAGCCATTTTCATGTCATTAACATCTCGTTCTGCATTGGTTGCAGCGACTTCTCGTTCACTTGAATGTTCAGCAATTTCCACTAAAGAATTTTCTAGATAATTGATAGTTGACATACTAAAGTCACGCTCAATTAAATATTTTTTTAATAATCTATGAACTGTTAAATCAGGAAATCTTCTTATTGGAGAAGTAAAGTGGGTATAGTTTTTACTTGCTAGACCAAAGTGACCAATGTTGGTTTTGGAATATTCGGCTTTCTTCATGCTTCTTAAAAGAAGAGTGGAAAGAATTAAAAATTCTGGTTTGTCTTTTAATTCATTTAATAGTTTTTGCATGGTTTTAGGTGTTATTTCTTTGATATTTGTTTTAATGCTATAACCTAATGCTTTGACTAAATTTAAGAAATCTTCGATTTTTTCTGTATTTGGTAAGTCGTGAACACGGTATATAAATGGTAATTCCATATTACTAATATGGGTTGCAACAGTTTCATTAGCAGCAATCATAAAATCTTCAATTAAAGATTCGCCGGCATGTTGCTCCCTTTTTTTGATATCAATAGCTTTCCCTTCTTCATCTTGAATGATTTTAGCTTCCGGTATATCGAATTCAATATAACCTCTTGATACTTTTTCTTTTCTTAAAATTTTTGCTAGTTCATGCATTTCTTTTAATTTTTCAGCATAATTTTCATAACCTTCAGGTATATGGTTATTTTCTAAAATTTCGTTAACATTATCATAAGTCATTTTTTTTCTCGATTTAATGAAACTTGGGAAGATATCATAATTTGTGATTTTCCCATTTTTATCAATATCCATCACACAACTCATGGTAAGTCTTATTACTCCTTCATTTAAGGAGCAGATACCATTTGATAGTTTGTGAGGAATCATAGGAATAACAGTGTCTGCTAGATAAGCAGAGGTTCCTCTTTCATAAGCATCATCTCCAAGACTTGTATTTTCTTTTACATAATGAGATACATCAGCGATATGTACTCCAAGTGTGTAGTAGTCATCATGTTTTGTTAAGCTAATCGCATCATCGATATCTTTGGTATCAGCGCCATCAATGGTGAAAATCATTTCATTCGTTAAATCAGTTCTTCCTTCTAATTCCTTTGGACTTACTTCTTCCGGAATGTTATCTAATTCTTTGATTGTTTCAGGACTAAATTCTTCAAATATACCATATTTATAAGCAATACTTAAAATATCAATTCCCGCATCATCTTTATGACCAAGTATTTTTAGGCAATCAGCAGTATAGGTTTTATTATCGATTCTCTTATTTAGCTTTGCTAAAACTTTATGACCTTCAACACAGTTTTTGCTTGTTTCAGGACTTAAAATGATTTTTAAATTTACTTTATCATCATCAGGTTCTAATATTTTCTTTTTGCCTATTACTTTAATCTCGCCGACGATATTTTTTAAATCTCTTTTAACAATCTTTAATACTCTTCCAGCTGGTTCTAATCCTTTTTCGGTTACTTCAACTAGGACTGTATCATCATTTATAGCACCGTTCATATCATCTTTGGCAATATAAATATCATCTTCTTTATCTAATATTAAAAAGCCAAATCCTTTTTTATTAACTGATAATTTTCCTATTTTTAAGCCCGGACAGTTTTTCATTAATAAATATTTGTCTTTTTTTGTTTTAAATACTTCAAAATTATTCACTAATTCTTCCATATTTTTTTGTAATTCTTGATATTCCTCAACAGTAGTTAATTTTAATAAATCATTAATTTCTATTAAAGTTTTTGCTTCATGAATATCTTTTAATATTTCTAATATTTGTTCTTTCATTTTTTGCTCCTTTCTCTTACTAATGGTTTTTCTTCTGTTTTATTCTTTTGCCATTCTATATAATAATTAATATAACATTCACCACATACTGATTTATAAGTTACATTCTTTTTGCCATCAATTGCTACTTGATCACCTTCAAAAGTAGGGATGCCATCAATTAATCTTAAGTTTTGAGTTGCTTTTCTCTTTTTACATTCACATAAAGTTTTTAATTCTTCAATAGAATCAGCGATAGCAAGTAGTCTTGCAGAACCAGGAAATGGTTTCATGGTAAAGTCACAACGTAAGCCGAAACACAATACGGCTATATTCATTTTTTTACTTATATAGTATAGCTCATTTATTTGATTTTCATTTAAAAATTGAGCTTCATCTACTATTATAGCATCTATTCTTTCCTTTTTTTCTAATTCTTCTTTTATTATTTGAATAGGTGAAGACTCTTCTGAAAGTAAGTGATCCACTTTCCTTTCAATACCAATTCTACTGACTATCATGTTATTTCCTTTGGTATCTACAAGTGGTTTCCAAACAAGGATAATTCCATTTTGTTCCTCATAGTTGTGAGCAACTTGCATTGCCATAGTTGATTTTCCAGCATTCATTGCACTATACCTGAAATATAATTTTGCCATATTCTTACTCCTAACTTATTTTGTATTTTTGTTCATTATTTTCGTAGTAAATGTTTATAACCTTTGAATTATCCACATCTTCTTCACTAAGTAATCCCTCTTTAATTAAAGTATCAGTGGTAATACTACATCCACTTATTTTACATGTTTCTTTTAAGTTTTCATTTTTGTTCAGTTCTAAATATACATTTGCTGCAGTGGTAATAATATTATTGATAGATTCTTCTGTCATTTTTTCTTTGCTTTCAAAAATGTTTAGTACATTTATCGTTAGAACAGTTGCAATGACAGTCATAATAGCAATTGTTGATAAAAGCTCTATTAGTGTGAATCCTTTCTTATTCATATTATCACCATCTTAATTATAAACTATTTGCGCAAATATTGAAAGAAGTAGAGTAAATTTTTGTAAAGAAAAAGGGCAGTTGCCCATATTGTGTTAGCTTTAAATACAAGATTCAAAACATCAATATTAATTTTTTAGGAATTATCCACTGGTTAATCTTGTACCCTAATGCTTTTTTATTTAGCCTTAACCAAATATTAAGTTTAAAAGGGTATTGGGCGCACACCACCGCTAGTCCAATCCACGTTCGTGTTGCCCAAGTTGCCACTCGAATTCACATAGAACACGTTAGCATTACCGTTGTTATACCAATACGGAGACATATAGCCTTCAAAAATTTTAGATTAACCATTTTTATTATAAAGTTATAACCAAAAAATTACAACTAACTTTTTATTAATTCATAGTCTAAAGGAATAATAGTATCATTTCTAACAAAATTAACAATAAATTTGTCACTTTCCTTAGTAATAAGTATTCCTATTGTTTTATTATGAAATGGTTTCTTAAGTATTTCATCTACTAACTTCATATATAATTCTATTTGAGCTTTATCTTCTTTTTTTAAACTTCGAAGTTTTAATTCAACGACAACATAACAGTTTAATTTAAAATATCAATGGTATAGCTATGATTGTTTTCAATTATTTTATACTGATGACCTGCATATAAAAATCCATTGCCCAGTTGTTTAAAGAAAAAATCTAAATTAGCAAGAATATTTAATTCTAAATCATGTTCATTTTTGACTTCGTGAATAATAGGAATAATGATTGGATTTTTCATGTTAGTGGTAATTGAATACTTTTTAGGAAGTTCAATTTCAATTTTTTCTGGTTTATCAATCAATCTTTCATAAGAATTAGATTTAATTTCATTAATTAACTTTCTTTTAGAAAGATTATTTTTAATACATAAATTGATATAGTAGTTTCTTTTATTTTCATCTTTGATTGGTATAAGTTTGATTATATTTGTCCAAGATACTTGGGCCACTGGACCAAGTATTGGAAAATACAAATAAAATTGTCTAAATCTTGATAAATTTGTATAATCATAACCTTTTCCATAAAGTTCTGTTAATTTAATTGACCATTTCTTGATTAATTCATTACCATATTTGGCCCTTAAGCTTCCTCCTTGGGCTTCCACAATTAATTTTCCAATTTTCCAATATGTCGTTACAAGTGAGTGATTTTCTTCTAGCTTTCTTACTCTTTTACTTATTTCCTGTTTCTTGATTAAATGTTCTATCTCCTGATAATATTTTTCTTCTTTCAACTAAAGTCCTCCTTTTAAGCTTTATATAACATAATTTTTAGAACATGTAAATATTTCAAAATCAAGATGGCTACAAACTTATTTATTTGCGACAAAATCTCTTAAAATTAACGTAAAGAAAAAAGAGAGATTGCTCTCTTTCAAATATTGTTTTAATTTTAAGTGCAAGACTTAAAATATCAATACTATTTATTTAGGTTTTCCCAGTGATTAATCTTGTACCCTAATGCTTTTTTATTTAGCCATAGCCAAATATTAAGTTTAAAAGGGTATTGGGCGCACACCCGGTGTAGTGTTATTCACGTTCCAGTTGTTGAGGTTGCCACCCGAATTCACAGCGAACACGTTAGCATTAGTGCCGTTAAAGTTACGCGGAGACTAAGAATGGTCGCACGTAATAGATTAACCACTTTTATTATACACTTAAAATGTTAATTAGTAAATTATGCAGTTATTTGTTCTCTAACATTTTTTTTAAGAAAATGCCAGTATAAGAATTTGGATTTTTAGCTACTTGTTCAGGTGTTCCAGTAGCAATTACTTCACCACCAAGATTTCCGCCTTCTGGACCTAAATCGATGATATAGTCTGCTACTTTAATGACGTCTAGGTTGTGTTCGATTACAATTACAGTGTCGCCGTTGTCCACAATACGATTAAGTATTTGTAATAATTTTTTGATATCTTCACTATGTAATCCAGTGGTTGGTTCATCTAGGATAAAAATACTTTTGCCAGTAGGTTTCTTTTGAAGTTCTTTAGCTAATTTTACACGTCCTGCTTCACCACCTGATAGAGTTGGGGCTGGTTGTCCAAGTTTAATATAAGATAATCCAACTTCATCCATTACCTTTAATTTATTATACACTTTAGGAATGTTTTCAAAGAATGGTAGGGCTTCCGAAACTCTCATGTCTAGAACATCAGCAATATTTTTGCCTTTAAATTTGATTGCTAGTGTTTCTTTGTTGTATCTTTTACCGCCACAAACATCACATGGAACATATACATCTGGTAAGAAATGCATTTCAATTTTCTTAACACCATCACCCCAGCATGCTTCACATCTACCACCTTTGACATTAAATGAAAATCTTCCTTTGTCATAACCATGCATTTTGGCTTCTTTCGTGTTTGTAAATACATCTCTTATGTCATCAAATACACCTACATATGTTGCTGGATTACTTCTTGGTGTTCTACCAATCGCATCTTGGGTTATGTGAACTACTTTATCTACGTTTTCAATTCCTTTTATTTCTTTACAAGCACCGGGGATTTGTTTGGAACCATTAATTTGAACAGCTAGAGTTTTATAAAGAATTTCATTAATTAACGATGATTTACCACTTCCGGAAACACCTGTTACACATACAAATTTGTTTAGAGGTATTTCTACATTAATATTTTTTAAATTGTGTTCTTTTGCTTTAATAATCTTTAGTGATTTGCCATTGCCTTTACGACGCTTTTTAGGAACTTCTATTTTTTCTTTGCCAGATAAATAACGGCCAGTTAAGGAATTAGGATTTGCCATTACTTCCTCTGGTGTTCCAGCGGCCATTACTTGTCCGCCAAATTCACCAGCACCTGGGCCTATATCGACAAGGTAGTCGGCAGCAAGCATAGTGTCGGTATCATGTTCTACAACAATTAAAGTATTTCCTAAATCTCGCATTTCTTGCATGGCTTTAATTAATTTTTCATTATCCTTTTGGTGAAGTCCGATACTTGGCTCATCTAGTACATATAGTACTCCCGATAATTTGGAACCAATTTGAGTAGCTAATCTAATACGTTGAGCTTCTCCTCCTGATAGGGTACCAGCACTTCTTGATAATGTTAAATAACTTAGACCAACATTGATTAGAAAATCCAATCTGTTTAAAATTTCTTTGGTTACTAAACCACTTATTTCTTGTTGTTCTTTGGTTAATTTTAATTTGGCAATAAAATCTCTTAATTCTAAAATACTAAAATTGGTTACTTCAAAGATGTTCTTCTTATTAATTTTAACGGATAAAACCATATCATTTAGTCTTGCACCATGACATTTTGGGCAAGGGGATTCAACCATGTACATTTCAATCCATTCTCTTCGCCAATTGCTGGTTGTTTCTAAATGTAATCTTTCTAATTTATTGATAATTCCTTCATAATAATCAGATACATAACGAACATTACCATTTTTAGATACATATTTAAAATCAATTTTATCTTTAGAACCATATAAAATAATATCTAATTCTTCTCTAGTGAAATCTTTTAATGGTTTATTGATATCTATATTGTAGTAATTACATACAGCGATAAGTTGTGTTGTATCAATACTTTGGTCATTATTAACTGTTTTAATGCCTCCATTTAGAATACTTAAGTTTTTATCAGGCATTAATAAAGCTTCACCAATTTTTAATTTTGTTCCTAAGCCTTTACACTCTGGACATGCTCCATAAGGGGCATTAAAAGAAAATAATCTTGGCTCTAATTCGGGAATAGAGAAGTTACAATGAGGACAAGCGTAAGATTCACTCATTAATATTTCTTCACTGCCAATTACATTAATTAATACTTTGCCATTCGCTAGTTTACAACTGGTTTCAATCGCTTCAAATATTCTTCCACGCTCATCTGGATCTAGAACAATTCGGTCTATTACTACTTCGATATTATCTTTTTTATTTTTTTCTAGAGTAATATCTTCATCTAAGCTTCGTATTTCGCCATTGACACGAACTCGGGAATAACCGCTTTTTCTAAGCTCATCAAATAAGTCTTTGTGGGTTCCTTTTTCACCATGAACAACAGGAGCCATGATTTCTAGTTTGCTTCCTTCTTCTAGATCCATAATTCTGTTTGTCATTTCTTCAATTGATTGTCTAGTAATCGGAATATTGTGTTTTGGGCAGTAAGGAACGCCAATTCTTGAATAGAGCAATCTCAAATAATCATAAATTTCAGTTATAGTTCCAACTGTACTTCGAGGATTTTTGTTAGTTGTTTTTTGGTCTATCGAAATACTTGGACTTAAGCCTTCAATAGAATCAACATCTGGTTTTTCACTAATACCAATGAATTGACGGGCATAAGCACTAAGAGATTCTACATATCTTCTTTGCCCTTCGGCGAAAATCGTATCAAAAGCTAGAGAAGATTTTCCACTTCCTGATACTCCGGTCATAACAATTAATTTATTTTTTGGTAGTTCAATATCAATATTTTTTAAGTTGTTTTCTCTTGCTCCTTTAACAATTATTTTATCCATGATTAACACTCCTTTATATTTATTTTGTATTTCTGATTTAAATTTATAACTTTAAGCGAATTTATTATAGCACACGAACAAACGTTAGTCAAACAAGATTTACTTATAGCTTTAATTAAAGGGTATTAAACTTTATTTGACAAATAAAGTCTTTTGTGGTAATATAGCAGGCAAAACCAAGGGTGGTTTATGAGGGGGATTTTGTATGTATGAGGATAAGACTAGGAGAACTATCCAAATTAATTGGAAATCTTTGTTAATTAAACTAGGAATTTTATTAGTTGTAATTTTTGTTGTGATTTGGATTGTTTCTTTATTTAATAGAGATGAGGAAGTAACATCTAATTTTGGAACGAATTTACAATCAATGAGAAATGCGGCAACAGAATATTTTACTGGCTCTAGACTTCCTCAGGAAATTAATGAATCTGTTTCTCTTACTTTAGGAGAAATGTTTGAACGTAATTTGTTGATTGAATTTCAAGATGAAAATGGTAATTCTTGTGATGTAGATAATAGTTATATTGAAGCGACTAAATTAGATGATGAAAATTATCGTATTGAAGTAAGACTTGTGTGTGATAATGATAGTGATACAATTATTAATACTGTAAAATATCAAAGTCAAAATAATGATGATGAAGAGATAGATGATAATACGAATGATGATCCAGTTATCGATGATACAAATGATGATGAAGAAACTGATGATTCTAATGTAGATGATAATACAAATAATAATCAAAATAATAATAGCAATAATCAATCTCAATCTAATAATGGTGGAACTACTACTCAAAGACCTAATAATAGTGGTTCAAGTAATACTAATAACAATAATAATAGTAGTTCTAATAATAATTCAAGCAATAACAATAATAGTTCAAGTAATAATGGAAATTCAAATAACAATCAAAATACAATTGCTACAGCTTGTTCATATGGTAAAAAAGAATATGCAACTACTTATCCGCTTGCCTATGTAGTTAGTGGAGATTGTGCAGTTAGTTCATCTAGTATTAGTGGAAGTCATGCTAATAATGCAACACGTATTGGAAATACTGAATACTTGAAATTAACTGAGGAAATGAAAGAATTAGAAGAAAAAACTGGTGTTAAAATAACTGTTAGTAATCCACAATATTCCAAAGTTATTAATAAAACTGGTAAGGGATATGTCGGCTATCAAATTTATTTTTCCGCTAAACAAGTTACAACATATTCTATAAAAACGATCTATTCTTATTATTTAGATCAAAATGGTAATAGAACTGTTATTATTGATAGTAGAAATAGTTTAGGTAGTTCTAATAATGGCTCAGGTAGTACCAATGTTGAAGTAAAAAGGATAGAACTTAATAGATCAAGTTTAAGTCTAGATGTAGGTGATACTTATACATTACGTGCTACTATTACACCAAGTAACGCAACAAATAAGACGATTACATGGTCAAGCAGTAATACTAGAGTAGCAACTGTATCAAGTAGTGGAAAAGTAACTGCTAAAAGAGAGGGTACTGCTACTATTACAGCAAAAGTTGATGGTAAGTCTGATACAGTTAAAGTAACTGTAAATGAAGAAGATATTAGTGTTACAAGAGTAGAATTAAATCGTTCTAGTCTAACTTTAGATGTTAGTGAAACTTATACATTACGTGCTACGGTTACACCAAACAATGCAACCAATCAGACTGTTACATGGTCAAGTAGTAATACTAGAGTGGCAACTGTATCAAGTAGTGGAAAAGTAACTGCTAAAAGAGAGGGTACTGCTACTA
>CAMMXG010000023.1 GCA_946500895.1 uncultured Mycoplasma sp.
TATCAATATAGTTAAAACTTAAATTAGTATATTCTATATTGTCCATCAAAAAATAATCTATTATTCTATTATTAATTTTATTTAATTGATTATCAATTCCTTTACTATCAACAAAAACTATAAGTTTAGAATCGACAACAATTCTTTTAAATTCATTTTGCTGTTCTTTCGTATTTTCATATAATCCAACAATTACTTTATTTTGGCTACTATCAATATAGTTAAAACTTAAATTAGTATATTCTATATTGTCCATCAAAAAATAGTCCGTTATGCTATTATTAATTTCAACTAATTGATTATCAATTCTTTTGTTTTTAATATTGCACCATCCAATTATTAGCAAAATTACTAATAATCCTAATAACATTATCAAAACTATTTTTTTATTCATATCACACCACCATCATTTGATAATATTATAACATAATTCATAGGCTTGTTAATATCTAACGTATGGCAATTCGGCAAAAATATTATCAACACTTACAAATGAGCTACCATAAGATGATGAACCTTTTATTATACCTAGTAAAGTAGCACCTCCATTGATATTCATTGGAATAAATACTGGTCCTCCACTATCTCCTCCTGCTGCATGCATATCACTAGCTATTAATCCAGTAAAATATGTACCCTCATATACTCCAGAATAATTTGTGCTTTTAATTTTTCCTGTTGTATATCCAGTTTTAAAACCTGCTTTTGCAATTGTCATATTAACTGATGGAATAGCTGATACACTAGCATTTAACTCTTTTATGTCGCCACTTGTATATTTTAATTCATTTGAAGGATCCGAAAAAATATTAAGTGCGCCTTTTTTTACAAAAGCTGCATCTACCTTTCCACCATATTTCCACCATTCAACTTTCCCACCAGTTGAACTATCACCTTTTTTATCAAAGCAATGAGCTGCTGTAATATAACCCTTTTCACCATTAACCTTTACTCTGAACCCCATTGAACAAGAACCATGAGTAACCGAAATTTGTTGTCCAGCTTTTAAAGCAAAATCATTATTTGAAGAATCCTTTTGTACAATTTTTATTAAACTTGAATTCACATCCATTTTAGAAATTGTATTTGTATCAAAAGCTTTTTCTTTGACCATGTGAATTTTATCTGCTTCGACACTCTTTAATTCTATTACAACTTGATTTTTAATAACGTCTATATAATGTGCATTTAGATTTGATATATCCGCATTTTCAGAAGAAAAATATTCTATCAACTTATTATTGATATCATTCAAATCTTTATAAGAATTATCAACATATTCTATTTCAATATCACTATCCATTTCAGAAACATTTTTAAACGTTGTATATTCAATAGAACTTTTGGATTTTGGAATTTTATCTTTTACAATCTGAAGTACAACATGACTAGAATCATCACTTATATAGATTCCACCAAAGTAATCCGGATAGGATTCTTCTTCAATTTTTTCTTGTATCTTACTTGCAAGATTTGCCTGTTGGGCATTTTTTAATAACAAGCTATTATTTTGAGTTGCACCAGCACTTATAGTTCCTATTAAAAATAACATTACGAGGGCAACTACTAATATAGTTTTTTTTCTTTTCATTTTTTCTACCTTTCCTTTTTAATACTTATTAAATAATGAACATTAATATTTTTTACATTAGCAAATCCTCCTTTCTTTTTATCAAAAGCATAATCTATGCTTTTAAACAGAAATATTTACACCGTTCATTCGGTCATAAGTAGTTGAAGCTACACCGCTAAATTTGAAAACACCACCATATCCACTACGAGAGAATGTATAACTTTGGCTATTTGATAAGCTAATGCTTTTCATAGCATGTTGATAACTGGCATATACAGTTCCACCTTTAGAAACTCTAAAATTTTGATTAATTACCATTGAAGAGCCATTAGTTGGCAATTTCATAGATACTCCAAATCCATTATTGGATTTTTTAATATCCTTATAAGTTGTAGTAGTACTATTAGTAGTAATAGAAGTTGTAGGAGTATTAACTAAACTGGTTCCATCTAAATAAGCTCCCATAACATCATAGCTTCTTACTGTAGGAGAATTTTTCCAAGTTAGGGTAACTGATACAAAACAATTAGAAGAACAGCTTTTTACGATTTTTAATGTTCTGTTAGCATCTTCAATAGATGTAGCCCTAGTCATTGGAATATCATAATAGATTTTAGAATCCAAAACGCCATTCATAATATCTGAATTAACGAAATCGTTATAATCATCCATATCCATTTGTTCTTGAGCACCATCCCAAAACATATAGGATATAAAATCATATTCCTCTTTTGTAAATTCGACATTATTTTGATTAACAAAATAAACTTCTTTTGCCTGAACATTAGGCGCTAAAATAAACATACTGAATAAACAAGTTGATAACAAAAATTTCTTTTTCATAATTCCTCCACTTTCTAAGTAGATATTAACATTAAAATAAAAAAAAGAGTAGGACTTATTAGGGACTTACTCTAAAATGTTATTAAGTTCGGAGTTGAAAAGGTCAATTTCTTCTTTGTTTTTCGTACAATTTTCAATATTACAAGTTATAACGTTATTTTTATAGCTAAGGGAATTAATTAGCTCATCTTTTTGATATTCATTAAAATCCAATTGGCCAGATATTAAATATAAATTCCATTCTTTAACATTATCGTTTTTAATTATTGTTAAATTTAATAAATTTGCTTCTTCTATATATAAGAATGTTAAACTATCATCTTGATTACTATATGTATAAACACCGTCCTGATATTCAAAAGTTTCTTTAATTTTACTAACATTGATATTATTAACATTATAATTATCATTAGAAATATTTAAATTGCCTTCATTGAAAATTTGATTGTTAGAAAAATCTTTTACAAAATCTAACTTAACTGTTTCTATTTCATCATTGTCATAGCTAATATCTAAATATAAATGATTAATAATATAATCTGTTTTTGCATAATCAAAGTAGGCATTATATCCATAATAATCATATAAATTTATAGTTGAAGCATCTGTACTAAATATTAAATTATCTTTTTTATTTTCTTTGTAATATAATTTTAAATTTTTAATAGTCTTATCTGTATATATATTTCCTAGATTAAAATAAATATTTTCTTTAGTTACAACAAATATACCATCTGTAATTATTAAATTATTTTGAGTATTATTTAAAGTATAAACTTTTATAGAGTTATAAGAAGATACAAAATAATAAGTTAAAAATAATAATAAGATAATCATAATTATCATTAGTAGTACTTTTAGCATTCTTTGAAGAAATATTTTATTACCATATAATTCTAAAGTTAAGTTTCTTATTTCTTGACGTTTGTTCTTGCTAATTCTTTTACCTATTAAGAGTTCTTCAACAGAAACATTAAAAATATCACTTAATCTTTCTAAACTTGCCTTATTCGGCTTTGTTTTTCCTCTTTCCCATTTAGACACGGCTTCTCTACTAATGGGAATTAACTCTGCTAATTCATATTGAGACAAACCTTTTTCTTTTCGTAATTCTGCAATAAATAAACCAATTTTTCTATTATCCATACAAACCACCACTTATTGTTTTATAGTATATCAAATATTTTATTAATTGTATATGTTAATATTTTATAACAAGGATACCTTTAACTTTTTAAGTAAAATAAGAAGTATCCTATAGGTATTTATTAACACTCATATAAAAATAATTTTAAAAATTTCCTTTATTCTAAATTTTACATTCTAATAACAAAATGATATAATATAAAACAAGAAAGAGGAAAAAATGAAAAAAATAGTATTTATGATATCTATATTAATTTTATTGACAATGTTATTTTTAGGCTTTAAATTAGTTTTTAATAATAAGGAAAGTAAGGAATTAGATTACACAACTATTAAGGAAAATATAATATCTTTTTATCAAGATTATGTGATTTCAACTGAAAATAACCTAAGCGAAGAACAGAGATATTGTGTATATAAAGATTTATCAAACAACAAGTATGAGAAAGAATTTTGCTTAGATGTTCCTGGTTCATTTTTTAAGCAACTTTGGGTTAAAAATTATATATATATATATGATTCAACTGGTCTATTTTATGGATATGATTTAAATAATAGTGAAAGATTAGAACCTACTAAATCCATTAACTGGATTGAAAGGGTTTATGGGTATGATAATAGCTATTTTTATATTTACACTTCTAATCCAAACACGAATGAAGAAAATTATTATCAATTAAGTTTTGATTTACAAGAAATAAATGAGTTAGAAAAAGCACCATCTACTAAAAATTTAAAAAAGTTTTTTACCTAATTTTATATAATAAAGAGAGGAGAAAAAATAATGGAAACAATTGTTAAAACTCAGGTAGGAGCTTATGGTATTATGATTAAAGATAATAAAATTGCTCTAGTAAGAAAAGCAAGAGGTGGCTATAAAGGGAAGTTAGATTTACCCGGTGGGGGTATTGAACATACTGAACAGCCTTTTGAAACTTTAAAAAGAGAAATTAGGGAAGAAGCCGGAATAGGCATTACTAACTATAAATTATTAGATGTAGTTGCTACGAATATTAAGTGGGAGATGGAACCAGATTTATGGGAAGATTTGCATCATATTGGTATTTTATATACCGTAGAAACAAATGAAAGTAGTTTAAAAAGCGATGCGGACGGTTTAGATTCAGATGGTGCTAATTGGTATAACCTAAATGAATTAAACAAAACTGAACTATCTCCATTTACCATAATGGCCTTAGAAAAATTAGGTTATACTCTTAAATAGATTTAGATTTATTCTAAGTCTTTTTCTTTTTAAAAACAAAGTGTATAACTTACCATTTTTCTTTCATAATAAAAATGGAGGTTATTTATGAACAAAGAAGAATATCAAAAGCTAGTAAAAAAATATGAACCCAAAGAAAATAAATTTGAAAATGTAATTTATGCTTTTTTAATTGGTGGTTTAGTTGGTTTTATCACGGAGGGATTAATTGTCTTACTAATGAATTTTTTCGAACTATCCCGAATTGATGCCGGGGCATGGACATGTCTAATTGTTATCTTTGCTGCTTCTCTTTTTACAGCCCTAGGATTTTTTGATAACTGGATGACAAAAGCCAAAGTTGGACTTTTAATACCAACAACTGGATTTGCTCATTCAGTATCAAGTAGTGCCTTAGATTATAAAAAAGAGGGTTTAATAACAGGACTTGGTTCAAACTTTTTCAAACTTGCTGGTAGTGTAATTTTATATGGAATATTATCAGCATTCGTCTTAGTGATTGTGAAGGTGATTATCGGTGGCTAGTAAAAGATTTAGTAATGTTTATATCAAAGATAATTTTTCAATTGTAGGTCCCTTAGAACGAGATGGTTACTTAAAAACATATGACTTAGTAATGGATGATTACTATTATGGTGAAAAAACATTCGAACAAGCCGAAATTAAAATGCAAAAGATTGTTTTAGATAACTTGCTCAATAAAAATAAGTTATCTGAAAGCAAAGTAGATGCTTTAATTGGTGGCGATTTAATCAATCAAACATCCATTTCGAGTTATAATGCCTCAAAATTTCGCATCCCTTATTTAGGCGTATATAGTGCTTGTGCAACATACGCAGAAGAGTTAATTGTTGGTGCATCTCTAATTAGTGGAAAACTTGCCAAAAATATTGTTGCCATTACGAGTAGTCATAACTTAAATGCAGAAAGACAATTTAGATATCCCGTAGAATATGGTGCAGTAAAAAAGCATACAACAACATTTACGACAACTGCTGCCGTATCAACCCTCCTAACAAGTGAACAAACAAATATAAAAATTGAAAGTGCGACAATTGGTAAAGCTCTAGATATGGGAATTACTGACACAAATAATATGGGAGCAGTCATGGCACCTGCTGCTGCTGAAACCCTAAATACCCATCTTTTAGAAATGAAGCGAAACATAAGTTACTATGATTTAGTTTTAACGGGGGACTTAGGACTTGTTGGAAAAGAAATATTTTTAGAAATGTTAAACAAACAATATAATATAAATTTAAAGAAATATATGGATGCTGGTTGTGAGATTTACACGAATTCTCAAGAAACCTATGCGGGAGCAAGTGGACCGGTGGCGCTACCTCTAGTTTTATTTGACAAAGTATTATCATCCAAAAGATATAAGAAAATACTTATTATTGCCACAGGTTCCTTGCAATCCGTTCAACTAGCAAATCAAAAATTAGGAATACCGGGAATTGCACATGCAATTAGTTTGGAGGTAATATAATGACATTTATTTGGGCCTTTTTAATCGCTGGCACATTTTGTGCAGTAGGGCAGATTATTTTAGATAACACAAAACTAACACCAGGACATGTTACATCTTTATTTACTGTTTTAGGAAGTATTCTAGCTTTCTTTGGTATTTATGAAAAATTAATAGAACTAGGTGGTGGTGGAGCAACCGGAATAATATCTAATTTTGGATATATGCTATATACCGGAGCTTTAGAAGGATTTCAAGAATTTGGTATTTTAGGTATTTTTAGTGGAATGTTAACGAAATCTAGTGTAGCAATTGTGGGTTCCATCATTTTTGCATCCATAGTTGCTTTGATTTTTAAGCCTAAGGACTAAATAGTCCTTTTTATTTTGGTATTTTTTTGGTATAATCATAGATAGTAAGAAGGGATTGCTATGGCCAAGAAAAAATATAAAAATGTCAAACTTGAACAAGAGGAACTGAAACCAATTTCTATTGGTGCTTTTGAATCTAGAAAAAAAACATCAATAGGTATTTTTATAATATTAACGCTTTTTGTTTTAGTAGTCATATTTTTACCACAAATATCCGAAATTGTAAATGAGTATTTAGATCCAACTCCATCTACTCCCATAACTCCAAATGATCCAACACCGGAAGAACCAGATGAACCAGTCGATCCTGGTGAAAATATTGATGAAACCTTTTATGAATATGTTGCTAATTTAAGTATTGAAAGAGATGAAATTACTGTAAGTGGAATTACTATTGACAATGTTGCAAGCACCATATCTTATAGTGTTACCAACAATACGAACTCTTATCAAGATATAGAAGAATTAAATTATTACATTGAAATTTACAATTCAGATAGGACGCTTTTAGAAAGAGTAAAATTAGCAAGTCCTAGTATTTCAGGAGGAACAACTTCAACTGTTATAGGTGGAGGAGCTAGTCAAAGTTATACGAGAATTATTTCTAGTACCTCTGCCATTACTGAAGGATATATAGTACTCGTTAGCAAAACAACCGATGATTATCCAGAAGTAACTTTAACGGAAAATGCTGAGGGAAGTGCCAGTCTTGTTTGTACAAATGCTCATGAAAGAGTAACCTATACTTTTGACAATAACGCTTTAAAACAGGTAACAAGTATTGTTGAATATTTAGCAACTGATACAGATTATGAAATAGTCTATTCTAGTTACCAAACTTTATCAAACTCTTATAATACCACTACCGGAATAACTTCTACATTCTTTATGAATACAACTGGATTTAATATTACAACGATTGTAAATTTAGAAGAAGCAAGTCGCTCTTATATTTATAATGCTGATTCATTCCACTTAGATACAGAGCCAAAAGTAGTTAGTTTTGAAATGGAAGCTCAAGGATTTGACTGTAATTAGGACGTGATAATATGGAATATCAATTTAGTATTAATGATTTTGAAGGTCCTTTAGACCTTCTTTTACATCTTGTTAAAACTTCAAAAATGAATATTTACGATATTGATATCAAAATTATTATTGAAGAATATCTAAAATTCATAGAAAGTGAAAAAGAAAAAAATATAGACATTGCCAGTTCTTATTTAGTGATGGCCTCAGAACTGATCCACTTAAAAAGTAAGATGTTAGTAAATGATGAAGAGAGTGAACCAGAATCTGATGACGAATTTAGTATAACTAGTGAAGAAGATTTAAAAAGAAAAATATTAGAATATGAAAAATACAAGAAAATAAGTGAAAGCTTAGTAGAATTAGAGAGTAAAAGAAACAATTTTTATACCAAAAGTCCTATGAAGTTAGATGAGTTTATCGAAAAAGGCAATGTAAGTTTTGGTAATGTTACCCTAGATGATTTAGTATCAGCCCTAAAAAAATTTAAAGAAAGAGAAAAATATAATAAACCATTAAATACAAAAATTACGAAAAAAGAATATAGTATTGAGCGTAGAATAGAAGATATTAGAAAAATATTACAAGTAAGAGATAAAGTAGAATTTTTAGAACTATTTAGTGAACCAAATAAAGATTTTATCATTGTAACATTCTTATCTATTTTAACAATGAGTAAAAATAATGAAATAAATTTAACTCAAGAAGATAATTTTAAACCGATTTTAATAGAGAGGAGGCAAGTTCATGAATAAATTAGGTGTTTTAGAAGGGATTTTATTTGTTGTTGGTGATGAAGGAATTAACTTAAAGAATTTATGTGAAATCATGAATATTGATATGGACGAAGCAAAAGAACTTCTCATAAAATTAAAAGAAAGTTATGAAAGTGATGAAAGAGGAATAAGAATTAGTTATCTTGGTGACGCTTTTAAATTAACAACGAAAGAAGAACATAAAGAATATTATCAAAAATTAGTCGAAAACCCTGACACCAACACTCTTAGTCCATCAAGTCTTGAAGTTTTAGCAATTATTGCCTACAATCAACCGATAACCAGAGTAGAAATAGATACGATGCGAGGAGTAAGTAGCAATCATATTATTAGAAAATTAGTTGCCAAAGGTCTTATTAAAGAAGCAGGAAAATCAAAGATGCCAGGTAGACCCAATTTATATCGTACCACAAGTGAGTTTCTAGATTGCTTTGGTTTATCCAGTTTAAATGAACTACCGGAGTTAGAGGAAGAAGAAGTTATAGACGATAAAAATGAATTGTTTACATCTATTTATAAAGAGGATCAAAATGGAATGGAACTTTAGTCACAAATTAATTAAAGAAAGTTTTTATCATCATGAGGATCTAACCCTAACTTATTTATTATTTGAAAGTGAAATAATAGATAGGGAAGAGATAAATTTTGAAACATTAAGAGAAGTCCATTTTAAAAAATGTAAATTTAATAATGTTTCTTTTGATAATACTTTTTTTGGCAAAGTTAAATTTGAAAACTGTGAATTAAACAATGTAACTTTTAGTAATTGTTCTATAAGTAATGTAACATTTGATAATTGCAAACTAATTAATGTATCATTTTTTGAAGATACAATGAATAATTTAACTATCATAGAATGTTTATTAGAGTATTCAAAACTAGAAAATACAAAGATGGATAACTCTTCATTTGATGATGTAAAGTTAATGGAAAATATTCACCGCCACAATAAATATGAAAATACAAAATTCTATAAATGTGAGTTTATAGATGAAAATTTTATTGATACCAACTTTAAAAATTGTGATTTAAAAACAAGTCATTTTGAAGGAACAAATATTAATTTAGATGATTTAATATCATCAAAATTATCAATACTAAATTTGCTTGAAATCGTAAATTCTAAAGGAATAATAATTGAAGAATAAAGAAACTGTGTTATAATTACACTAGGAGGATCTTATGAGCTATATTGAACTAAAAAAAGTGAAAAAAGAATATGTTATGGGTAGTGTTAAAATTGTAGCAGCCCACAATGTATCATTTGAAATTGAAAAAGGAGAATTAGTTGTAATATTAGGACCAAGTGGTGCTGGAAAAACAACAATTCTAAATCTTTTAGGTGGTATGGATAATGCTACAAGTGGAAGCATCATTGTTGATGGTGAAGATGTCACCAAATTAAAGCGAAAAGAATTAATTGGCTATCGAAGAAATAGTATTGGCTTTGTTTTCCAATTTTATAATTTAGTTCAGAACTTAACGGCTCTAGAAAATGTAGAACTAGCTGTCCAAATATGTAAAAATCCTTTAGATCCAAAAACAGTATTAGAACAAGTTGGATTAAAAGACCGAATAAATAATTTTCCAGCTCAACTATCAGGTGGTGAACAACAACGTGTTGCTATAGCAAGAGCTATTGCTAAAAATCCTAAATTACTTTTATGTGATGAGCCAACTGGTGCTCTCGATTCGAAAACAGGTATTAAAATACTAGAGTTACTTCAAAAATCATGTCGGGAAATGGGTATGACAACCATTATTATTACTCACAATGCGATTATCTCTGAAATAGCTGATAAAGTAATTCGCTTAAAAAATGGAACGATTGAAGAAATTAAAATAAATAAAAAGCCGAAAGATGTAAAGGAGCTTGATTGGTAATGCGTCTTTTATATAAACTTTCATTCATGAAGATGCGCAAAAATATTGGTAGATTTTTATCGGTATTATTTATTGTAGCATTAGGAGTAGGCTTTTTTGCAGGACTTAGAGAAACAACCCCAGACATACAAACAACACTAGACAATTATTATGACGATCATAATTTAATGGATTTTAGAATAGTAAGTACTGCTGGACTAACAGAAGACGATGTTACTAGTCTAAAAGAATTAGAGCATATAGATAAAGTAATACCTAGTTATTCTGTTGATGTTTTAATTGATGGGGAAGAAGTACGTATTCATGCCATTGAATCGGAAATAAATAATGTAGCTTTAGAAAGTGGACGTATGCCTGAGGAAAATAACGAATGTGTAGCAGATGCCACTAAGTATAATATTGGCGATACTCTTACGATAACTGGGTTAAGTGTAGAGGGAATTCTGGAAACGAAAGAATTTACAGTTGTAGGACTAGCTGATTCACCCCTTTATTTAAGTAGACAAATGGGAATAGCGAGCATTGGCACAGGAGAATTAGAATCTTTCATTTATATTCCAAGAGAAAATTTTAACTCTGAATATTATACTGAAATTTATTTAACTGCTAAAGGTTCTAATGAAGAAGTAGCCTATGAGAATGGATATGAAGAAAAAGTAAATTTATTACTAACTGAATTAGAAGGGTTAGCTCCCATTAGAGAAACAAAAAGATATGAAGAAATATTAGAAGAAGCAACGATTGAAATAAGACGAATTGAAAGTGAAGCAGAAGAAGAACTTTCTAAAGCAGAAGAAGAGCTAGCAAATGCCTTAACAGAGATTAATAATGGACGTACAGAAATTTATAATGCTAGAAATGAATTAAATAGTAGCGAGAATACCCTAAACAGTGAAGAGCAAAATGGTTTAACTGAAATTAGTAATGCTAGGTTTTCTTGGGAAGAAAATTATAACTTATTTATAAACACTTTAACAGGAGCTGGCTTAACAGTTGATACGTTAGATTCTACTATGAATAATTTAAATACCCAAATTAGCAATTTAGAACAAATATTAAGTTCTTTAAATGAAGATGATCCAAGCTATGCTTCCTATAAAAGTGCACTAGATAGTCTAAATGTAGAGAAAGAAAATCTGCAAACGCTAATAACAACCAAAGAAACATTAGATGCTAGCAAGAGTGAAATAGATGCTAGTGAGAGTGAATTAAATGAGAAAATTAGTAGTGCGAGAAAAGAAATAGCAAGCGCAAGAAGTGAATTAGAAGCAAGTGAGCAAGAATTAGATAATGCTTATGCTGAATATTTAAGTGGTGTAGAAACTTTAAATGAACAAAAAGCTGAAGTAGAGGCAAGGATTGCTGATGCTCGTGCGGCCTTAGATGAAATTGAAAAACCTGAGTGGTATTTACTAGATAGAACGGACAACAATGGCTATTCTAGTGTATGGGACGATGCAGCTAAAGTAGATGCTATCGCTGGAATATTTCCAATTTTCTTTATTATAGTAGTAGCCTTAATGTGTTTTAATACAATGAATCGTATGGTAGAAGAAGAACGTGGTGAAATCGGAACTTTATCATCACTTGGTTATGGTGAGTTTAGTATTATTAATGGTTATTTATTCTATATTTTCTTTGCAACAGTGATAGGTGTAACCGTAGGTTTACTAATTGGATATACTTTAATACCAAATGTGATATACAGTATTTACAACGCTAATTACATTTTACCAAACTTACAAATTAACATGAAATTATTACCATTCTTTACAATGATTTTAATCACTCTTGGATTAATGTCAATCATTGCTATTGTATCTTGTTTAAAAGAATTAAAAAATGTTCCAGCTACAATTTTAAGACCAGCATCACCAAAAGCCGGAAAGAAAGTATTCTTAGAACACATAAAATTTATATGGAAAAGATTATCATTTACTGGAAAAGTAACTGCCCGTAACATGTTTAGATACAAAAAAAGAATTATTATGACGGTGTTAGGAGTAGTAGGATCAACAGCTCTTTTATTAACAGGCTTTGGTTTGCGTGATAGTATTAGTGGTTTAGCCGATCTTCAATATGGGAAAATTAATCATTATGATGCTCTATTTGTTTTCCAAAATTCCTTTACAAGCATGGATAATAATCTTACGACAAGATTAGCAAATGATAATATAACTGAGTACATGCCGATTTATCAAGCATCATTTACTTTTGAAGCAAATGATTTAAGTCATGATGTATATTTGATTACTCTATCAAATACTGAAGAAATAGATAAATTTATTACATTTAATAGCAAAGTTAACGATGAATTTACCTTCCCAAGTGATGGAGTTGTAATCAGTGAAAAAATGGCGGACTTATTAGATGTAGGAATAGGCGATTTTATTAAAGTAAGAAACAGCAATAATGAATTAGTCGTGTTGCCTGTATCCGAAATAGTAGAAAACTATACAATGCATTACATTTATATGAATGAACAAACTTATGAAAAATATTTTGAATCAGAATTAGAATACAACATGCTTATGGCGAACTTAAATGATGATATAGATCATGATGAATTAGCAAGTGAGTGGATGGATGCAGGACTTATTAGTACCATTAATTTTACCGAAGATAATATAGAAGTATTCGATAATATGGTGGGAGGATTAAACTTAATTGTTTTACTTATTATTGGTGCCTCATGTATGTTAGCATTTATCGTTTTATATAACTTAACAACGATTAATATTGCAGAACGTATAAGAGAAATTTCAACATTAAAAGTTTTAGGCTTTTATGACAAAGAAGTATCTAGTTATGTATATAGAGAAACATTATTCTTAACGATATTTGGAATTCTCTTAGGATTAGTTGCTGGAATATTCTTACACATGTATGTTATTAATGTAGCGGAAACAGACAATATTTTATTCTTGCATAACATTTTATGGCCAAGTTATATTTATTCGTTCTTAATTATAATTTTATTTACCATTATCGTTCAAATAATTACCAACAGAAGATTAAAGAAAATAGATATGGTTGAATCATTAAAATCAGTTGAATAGCACCTCAAAAGGGTGCTTTTAATATTGAAATTTAATCTTTATATTGTATAATAATTAATAAGAAAGGAACATAAAAATGTCAGATAAAGTTGAAGTATTATGCCATAGTAGTATTAAAATAAATAAAGGCTTAACCATTTATTTTGATCCCTTTAAAATAGATAGAGAATATCATGATGCCGATGTTATTTTTATTACCCATAGCCACTATGACCATTATTCCGAAGAGGATATAAACAGGGTAAAAAAAGAGGATACACATATAGTGGCACCAATAGACTTACTAGACAATTTATTAACAATAGGATTTACAAAAGAAAGTATAACACTTGTAAACTCTAATGAAAGCTATACTGTAAAGGATATAACGTTTAAGACTATACCAGCCTACAATACAAATAAAAAATTTCATCCCAAACCAAATAATTGGGTAGGATATTTAGTAACAATAGATAATATTACCTACTATATTGCTGGCGATACAGATATAACTGAAGAAAATAGAAAAGTATCTTGTGATATTGCCTTTGTTCCTATAGGCGGAACCTACACGATGGATTATAAAGAGGCTGCAGAATTAATTAATGAAATAAAGCCCAAAATAGCAATACCAACTCATTATGGTGAAATAGTAGGAAAAATTTGTGATGGGCAAAAATTTGCAAAATTGATCAATAAAGAAATAGAGTGTAAATTTTTTGTAAAATAGGTGTATATAAGATGCTTTTTAAATATTAAAATGAATAAACATGAAAAATAATCTAGCACTCTTAAAAACCACATTAGTTTTTAAATGCTTTTAGATTAGTAGTATTTAATATTAAAATATGTTATAATTATTCATAGATGACCTATGAAAAAAAGAATAATAGTAATTTTAGTAATATTTTTAATTATTTCTTTCTTTGTTTATCAATCAAAAACCCAGAATTTTATTTTATATGATAAATATAAAGAATATGATGATGATTTTATAGACAAATATCAAATGAAAATTTTAAAAAGTTATGAAGAATATTTAGAATTTATTTCATATGTAAACGAAGAAAATGTTTTAAATGAAGATAACTTTAAAAATGAATACTATGCCGTTATCTTTTTTGGCCCATCTTGTAATGTAAAATTAAATGGAATAAGAGAAATTGAATATAAGGATGATATAAGTGTCGCAATTGGTGTGGATTATCAAGATAGTCGTTGTTTAGAGGATTATAAAATAATGTTAATTCCACTTTCCAAAAGTAAAATAGATAATCAAACAGAAATTAAATGTGTTTATATTACTGAAAATGAATAAATTAATTGTGTACTAATATTGTTGAGATATTTTAAATAGTATATACATGTGAAATTTAAATGTCATCTATCTTTTAATCTCATTTATAAATAAAAAAATCAAATTAATTATTATTCTAATTTGATTTTTATTTCCAAAATTTTGAGTAAAAAAAAATTTGGTGCAAGAGAATAGCCTATTTAAAACTCTAAGATTAAAATAGATCGATAAATCTCAAATCTAATAATATTTTAACATACCAATATTCTTAAATAAATATGATAAATTTTAGACTTTCAATGTTATTAAATTACAGCATTGAAAAAGGTTAAACTTTTAAAATAAAAATGCTTGAAGTACAAATGTTTATATGATAAACTACTTATAGTGATGTAATGATGAAAAAAAATAAATTAGTTCTTCCTGTGTTAAAATGGGTTGGAGGTAAAAGACAATTGTTACCTATTATACGTAAATATTTACCAAAAATAAGCAATACTGCTACTTATTATGAGCCTTTCATTGGTGGTGGGGCAGTTCTTTTCGATTTACAACCAGAAAAGGCAATAGTTAATGATATTAATCAAGAACTTATTAATGTTTATCAAATAATTAGAGATGATGTTGAAAATTTAATTGCAGAGTTGAGTCGTGAAAATAAATATGCGAATACATCGGAATGTTATTATAAAATACGAGAATTGGATAGGAATCCTGATATTTATCATAAGTTAAGCAATATAGAAAAGGCAGCTAGAATTATTTACTTAAATAAAACCTGTTATAATGGACTTTATCGTGTAAATAGTATGGGTGAGTTTAATTCACCTTTTGGAAGATATAAAAATCCTAGTATTGTAAATGAGATTGGTTTAAGAGCTGTTAGCAAATATTTTCGCGAAGCAAATATTACTTTTCGAAATATGGATTTTGAAAAGGCTTTGGAGGGTATAAAAAAAGGTGATTTTGTATATTTTGATCCCCCTTATGTCCCTCTTTCAACAACTTCTAATTTTACAGGATATAATGAAAGTGGTTTTGGATTTGATGAGCAAGAGAGATTAAAACGTTTATGTGATAAGCTTACTGATCAAGGTGTTCATATTTTATTATCCAATTCTGATTGTGAATATATTCGAAACTTATTTTCAGATAAAAAAAGATATACAATTATAGAGGTAAAAGCCAAAAGAAGTATAAATAGTATAAGTTCAGCAAGAGGGGAAATAAGTGAGGTGTTAATTATTAATCATGTCAGAGTTTAAATATAATGAGGAAGCATGGGAACAAATATTTAGTGATTACCATGTATTAGAAGAAATAAATAAACAAGGTTTTTTTAAAATCACTTCTGAAGAAATTAATAAATATAGACAAGCTAGATTAATGACAAAATTTGATAATAGTGAAGCTATACCTACAATATTGAGTAGGAACAATCTTTCAATTTTACCAATTAGCGGTAATAGCTATATGATTTCTACTTTTAAGACATATCATAAACTTGAACAAGCGTCAGAAAATATTATTCGAGTTGATTTTCCAGAGTATATTGAAAGCATCGATTATAATAAAATTACTAGTGAAGCTTTAGCTTTAAATTGCACTTACATTACTAAGATATTAGAAGACTTTTTAGAAGAAGAAAATCTGGTACCCACAGTAAATGGAAAAATGGGCTCTGGAGATTTTATTTTTCAAATAGGAAATTTGAAAAATAATGAAAACATTTCAGTAGAAGTAAAAAATTCACGAATTGAAATAGACGGTGGATATGAAGGAATGAATAGTTTAGCTATAATTGAAGCCAAAAATAAAATATCATCAGATTTCTTAGTTAGACAACTTTATTATCCATACCGTTTATGGAAAGATAAAGTAAGTAAAAAGGTTAGACCAATCTTTATTGTTTATTCCAATAGTGTATTTACTTTATATGAATACCGTTTTAATGACGATAATAATTATTCATCTATAGAATTGGTAAAATGTCAGGAATACAGTATTGATGATACAAAAATCACTTTTGATACAATTAAAGATATTTATGACAATATTCATGAATTTGTGGATGAACCAAAAGTACCTTTTCCTCAAGCAGACAATTTTAATCGAGTCATTAATATTTGTGAATTAGTACGTGATAATGAAATAAATAAAGAAAATGTAAGAGATAATTATGAATTTGTAAAAAGACAAGCCGATTATTATACTAATGCAGCAATTTATTTAGGATTTATTAAGAGAAAAGGTGATTTTTTCGAATTAACTTCTGCTGGTAAAGAAATTTTCGACATGAATTATAAAAAAAGACAAATTGAATTTATTAGAAGTATTTTATCCCATAAAGTTTTTTATGAAGTAATTAAAATATATTTTGAACAATCAGAAGTACCATCAAACAAGACAGTAGTGGATTGTATGAAAAAATGCAATTTATATCATGTTGGTAGTGATGAAACATTTCATCGTAGGGCATCTACTATAAAGTCTTGGATTAATTGGATTATTGATTTAGTTAGAGAAGAACTTGATTAGTTCTTCTTTCGTATTTTA
>CAMMXG010000024.1 GCA_946500895.1 uncultured Mycoplasma sp.
ATCTCAAATTAAAAGAACTATTTCTAGTCCTTAAGTTGTTGGCATTGCACAGTGTCGCACTTTTTTCAAAACACAAATAAAACTGTCTAAATCTTTTTAAACTTGACACATTATATCCCTTACCAAAAACTTTAGTTAATTTAACAGACCATTTTTTTATTAATTCATTTCCATACTTAGCTTTTTTTCTTCCTCCTTGGGCTTCCACAATAATTTTGCCCACCTGCCAGTAAGTTGTAACTAGGCTATTTTCTTCTTCTAATTTTCTTACTCTTTTGGTTATTTCATTTCTTTTGATTAAATGTTCTATCTCTTGATAATATTTTTCTTCATTCATGCTTTAATCCTTTCTTGTAGTTCATAATATAAAGGTATAATATCATTACTTTTAATAAAGTTGACTATTAATTTATCGCTTTCTTTTGAAATTATGATACCAATTGTTTTATTATGATGAGCTTCTTTTACTTGTTCATCAATTAATTTCATATAATATTCGATTTGGGCTTTATCTTCTTTCTTTAAACTTCGAAGTTTTAATTCGACCGCAATAAAACAATTTAACTTGTAATTAAATAGTAAAATATCTATGTAGTAATTATTTTTACCATCATTTATTTTATATTGGTGCCCTGCATATAAAAATCCATCACCTAATTGCTTAAAGAAAAAATCTAAATTAGCAAGAACACTTAATTCTAAATCATGTTCAGTTTTAATTTCTTGACTAATAGGAATAATAATTGGATTTTTCATATCAGTAGTAATAGAGTATTTAGGTTGGGTAATTATATCTATTTTATCGGGTTTATCTATTAATCTTTCATACGAATTAGATTTTATTTCTCTTGTTAATTCTCTTTCTGATAAATTATTTTTAATACATAAATTAATATAATAATTTTTTTTATTCTTGTCTTTAATAGGTAATAGTCTTCGTATATGTGTCCAATTTAAATATTGGCGCACTGCGCCAAGGATTGGAAAAGACAAATAAAATTGTCTAAACCTAGATAAATTCGTATAATCATAACCTTTGCCATAAGCTTCTGTTAATTTAATTGACCATTTTTTGATTAATTCATTTCCATATTTTGCATATTTTTCTCCTCCCTGGGCTTCCACAATTAATTTTCCTATTTCCCAGTAGGTTGTTACTAAATCATTATTTTCTTCTAATTTTCTCGCTCTTTTATTTATTTCATTTTTCTTAATTAAATGTTCTATTTCTGCGTAATATTGTTCTTCGTTCATTATAGAATTTTTGCTCCTTTTACTTTTTATATAGCATACATATTATAAACATGTAAAGAGGTTATAGATACGAATGGCTACAAACTTATTTGTTTACGACAAAATCTCTTAAAGTTTGTGTAAAGCAATAAAAATCTACCAGCTTAGCTGGTAGTTTTACTTTGCCCTCTAAGGGCCACTTACTGGCAGCGCTATATTGCGCTCCGAAATGTTCATCGCCTGCACTACGTTTACTACTCGCTATTTAAATAGCTTAAATTGTTTTATTCTCTTTCCTGTAAATGGATCTATGTACTCTTTGCTACTCATATCATCGGCTAGCTTATCTTCTTTTAATTGATTTGCTATGTACTCTTGTATTGCCTTTGTATTTTTCCCTACTGTATCTACATAATATCCTCTACACCAAAACTGCCTTTGGCCATATTTATATTTCATATCCGCATGCCTATCAAATATTAGCAACGTACTTTTACCTTTTATATAACCTATTGCTCCTGCAATACTCATTTTTGGTGGAATACTTATTAGCATATGGATATGATCCGGACATAACTCTGCTTCAATTATTGTTATATCTTTTCTTTCACATAACATTCTGATTATCTTTCCTATGTCTTCTCTTAACTGATGATAAATTATTTTTCTTCTGAATTTTGGCGCAAACACTACGTGGTATTTGCAATTCCACTTCGTGTGTGCTAAACTATTTACGGCCACTTAGGACACCTCCTTTGATTTTTTAGTGCATTCGATAAACAGCACCTATTTTATCAAAGGAGGTTTTTCTTTGCAACGCTAAAGCTCTTTAGAACTCCCCAGTAGAACTGGGGGTTTTCGTTACACAAAAAAGGATAGAGAAATTTCTCTATCCAATATTGTTCTAATTTTAAATACAAGCTTTAAAATATCAATATTATCTATTTAGGATTATTCCATAGATTAATCTTGTATCCTAATGCTTCTTTACTTAACCTTGATCAAGTTTTAAGTTTAAAAGGATATTGGGCGCACACCATTCGTGTTATTCACATTCGGTGCGCCTAGGTTGCCATTCGAATTCACATTGAACACGATAGCACCACCGTTATAGTTATACGGAGACATTTGGTATCCATTTTTAGATTAACCTAATTTTTTTAATTTATTTTTATAATTATCTAAAATGTTCAAAAATTCTTCTTCTGTTTTAGATTTACATATTAGTTCTTTATAATGTTTTGCTTCAGGCATACTTTTTAAGTATGCTAGAGCATGGGTTCTAATTTCGAGTAGAGCCAATTTTTCATTTTTGTCTTCTTTTAATAAATGATAATGATATTTTATCATATCTATTTTTTCTTCATAAGTAGGTTTAGGAATTAATACACCATTTTCAATATATTCTTTACATTCTTTAAAAATCCAAGGATTTCCTATGGCAGCCCTGCCAATCATTACTGCATCACAGCCAGTTTCTTCTAACATTTTTAAAGCTTTTTCAGGGCTATCTACATCACCATTTCCGATTACAGGAATTGAAACAGCTTCTTTTACTTTTTTTATAATACTCCAATCGGATACTCCACTGTATCCTTGATGCCTTGTTCTAGCATGAATTGCTATGGCACTAGCTCCTGCTTCTTCACAGACTTTGGCAACTAAAGGAGCATTAATATGTTCTTCATCCCAGCCACTTCTAATTTTGACTGTAACTGGTACTTTTACAGATGCTACAACAGTCCTAACGATTTCTCTTATTTTTTCTGGATTTTTTAATAAAGCACTTCCTGCTTGGGCTCTTAGAGCAACTTTGGGTACAGGGCATCCCATATTAATATCTATAATATCAGGATGCATTTTTTCTTCCACAATTTTAGCAGAGGCGACAAAAGTATCAACATCACTGCCAAATATTTGCTGAGCAATAGGCCGTTCTTCATCACTCATCTTTAATAGTTCTAATGTTTTATTATTTCCATAAGTTAAGGCATTCGAACTAACCATTTCGGCATAAATTAAACCTACACCCATTTTTTTGACAATTTTTCGATAAGAAGTGTTGGAGATACCCGCCATGGGAGCTAAAACTAAACGGGATGGAATCAGTATATCTTTGATGTAAAAACTATTTTTCAATTATGACCTCATCACCGGTTTTAAGTAGAAAGCAATTGGCATCATCTTTGTCAATATGAATTTCAAAGAAACCATTATCACTTACTTTTACAAAAGCATCCATAACGCCACCTTTGTCATTATCTACTATTAAATGAACCATATCTTCATGTTTTAAACCTAATTCTTCTGCTTTCTTCTCGTTCATATGAACATGTCTTTCAGCTTGAATACAAGCATCTTTTAAAGTTACTTCCCCTTTTGGCCCTATAATTGTAATCGTTTCACTATCTTCTAAGTCACCACTTTGTCTTACCGGAGGATTTAGTCCTAAAGTGTAAGCATCCGTTCTTGATATTTCTACTTGATTGTACTTTCTTAATGGACCAATTACTCTGACATTTGGTATTTCGGCTTTTTCTGTTTTTAGAGTAACAGTTTGAAATGATGCAAACTCGCCAATTTGATTTAAAGGTCTTTTGATTGATAAAGCTTCATCAAAAAGTTCATCATATACTTCTTTTGTCAAATGAACATGTCTGTTACTAACTGCTATTTTTCCAATTATTTTTTCTTCCATTTTTATCACTCTTTTCCATTTATTATTTTATCATTTTTTGCAAGAAAAAAGAAGATTATTTTAAATTCTTCTTAACTTCTTCTATTACATCTAATTCATTAAAGTAATATTTTACACCCTTAATGTCTTGATATTCTTCATGTCCTTTACCAACTAGTAAAATTAAATCTCCTTCTTCGGCATTTTCACATGCATATTTAATGGCATCAGCACGATCTGGTATTTCTATGTACTTCGCTCCTACTTTATCTAAGCCAACTTTTATATCTTTATTAATACTAGATATTTCTTCAAATCTTGGATTATCTTCAGTAATAATACATAAATCAGATGCGCCACCAATGATTTCGCCTAAATTATACCTGCGTTCTTTCGGACGATTTCCGCCACCGCCAAAGACACTTACTAATCTTTTTGGTTTATAGTCTCGGAGTGTTTTAACTAGACCTTTCATACCATCTTCCGTATGAGCATAATCAATTAAAACTTTGAATTTTGGAGTTACTAAGGCTGTTTCCATGCGTCCTCTTACTTTAACTGTAAGTAGTGCTTCTTTAGCCTTAGATACATCTACTCCTAATTTATAACATACAAGTAAAGCACATAGAGAATTGTATACATTAAATTCACCGGGAATACAAGTTCTAAACGTATCATTTATTAAGCCTTCAGTTGTAAATTCTGAACCAAAGAAATCAGCATCATTAATCAATTTAATATCTGTTACTTTTAAATCAGCTGGTTCTTTAATACCATAAGTGGTAATAGGTACTTCTACTCCTTTTAAGACATCACTTAAATAATCGGAATCATTATTGCTAATAATTTCTTTGCTATTTAAGAATAGTTTATTTTTACAAGCAACATATTCTTCTTGACTTTCATGTTCCCCCGGGCCAATATGATCAGTTGTAACATTGGTAAGAACTCCTAAATCAAAAGTAATTCCAGCTAGTCTATTTAATTTGAAGGCTTGGCTAGATGTTTCCATAACAACATGAGTTATACCATGGTCTAGCATTTCTTTAAAGTATTTATGAACTTCATAAGATTCGGGAGTTGTATTATCGGTATGAATTACTTGGTCGTCATACTTAATACCAATACTGCCAATTAAACCACATTTTATGCCACTTTTTAGTAACATTTCTCTTATCATGTGAGTCGTAGTGGTTTTACCAGTTGTTCCGGTTACACCAATGACTTTTAATTTGGTTGCGGGATTATCAAAGTAGTTAGCAGACATATAAGATAAAGCAATTCTAGAATCATCTACTTTAATTACAGTTACATCTCCAACAATATTTAATATTTTAGAAACTATAATTACTTTTGCTCCTTTTGATATTGCTTCAGGAATGTATTCATGTCCATCTGTTGTATAACCTTTTAGGGCTACATATATATCATTTTTTTCGACTTTTCTACTATCATATTTAATATCATTAATTTCTAGATCATCTGTACCTGTTAAAACAGTGTAACTAATTCCTTTTAAAATATCTTTTAACTTTTTCATTTTATTTTCCTCCTATAATATGGGATACATCTATCTCACTTTCAAATACAAAATTGCTAGGTCCTTTCATAAATAACTCACCATTTTCAGCATATTCTATTTCAAGGATTCCACCAATTTGTTCAACTTGGCAAATTCTATCTGTAAGTCCTAGGGTACTAGCTATAACAACAGCTGTAGAGCATCCGGTTCCACATCCAATCGTTTCGCCAGTTCCTCTTTCCCATTCTCTTATTTTAATGTAATTTTTATTTACAACTTCTGCAAAAGTTACATTTGTTCTATTTGGAAATACTTCCCTATTATTTTCAATCGCTGGACCATACTTTGCTACATCAAAATTCATCACATCATCAACAAATAAGACTGTATGGGGATTTCCCCAAGATAAACTGCTTAATTTAAATGTTTTATCTAATATTTTTACCTCTTCCATTATAAACTTGTCTTTATTTGTATTTACAGGTATTTGTTTAGGATCAAAGATTGGCTTGGAAATATTTGCTTTTATATTGGTTACAACTCCATCCGTTACTTCTAACTCTAAAGTTTTGATACCTCCTAATGTTTCAATTTTTAATGTTGTCTTATCTGTTAATTTATGATCATACACATATTTTCCTACACTTCTGATGGCATTGCCACACATTTCAGCTTCGGTTCCATCCGGATTAAAGATACGCATTCTAAAGTCGGCGATATCACTTGGGCAAATAAGCACCATCCCATCACTGCCAATTCCAAAATGATGATCAGATACAAATTTAGCTAATTCATTTAAATTGTCTAATTTTTGATTGATAGCATCGATATATACATAATCATTGCCATATGCTTGCATTTTTGTAAATCTCATAAAACCACCTATTCTAGAGCTTCTCTAATATCATCAATTAAGTCATCTACATTTTCAATTCCTACTGATAATCTTAGTAAGGTGTCAGTAATACCAAGTTTTTCTCTAGTTTCTTTAGATACTTCAGTGTGTGTTCTTGTTGCTGGGTGAGTCACTAGGCTTTCTACTCCACCTAAGCTTTCCGCGAATAAGATTAAGTTTATTCTCTCTAAAAATTTATTTACTGTTTTCATATCACCTAAATCAAACGAAATCATACCACCAAAGCCTTTGCTTTGTTTTAGAGTAATGTCATACTGTGGATGATCTGGAAATCCTACATAATATACTTTTTTTACTTTTGGATGATTGCGTAAGAATTCCGCGATTTTTTTAGCATTTTCATTGTGGCGATCCATGCGTACGGCCAGAGTTTTAAGTCCTCTTAGGGCTAGCCATGAATCCATTGGGGCTAAGCATGCTCCATAAATAGCCATTTGCAAATTTAAATAATCTGCTTGTTCTTTGGTTTTAACTACAACAACACCTGCTAAAACATCGTTATGACCAGCAATATATTTGGTAGCACTATAAACAACAATATCAGCACCTAAATCTAAAGGCTTTTGGAAGTAGCTTGTCAAGAATGTATTATCCACAACTACCGTAATTCCTTTGGAATGAGCAAATTTGCAAATTTCCTCGATATCCGCTACTTTCATCATCGGGTTCGTTGGCGTTTCAATAAACATCATTTTCGTATTTGGTTTCGTATTTTTCTTTACTTCTTCTAAATTCGTGAAATCTACTTGGTTATATTCTACGTTATTATATTTTAATACTTCATCACAAGCTCTTACTGTTCCACCATAAACATCATCAGATACTAGAATATGCTCTTTTGGCTTTAACATGGTTAAGACAAGAGAAGTTGCGGCCATACCACTAGATACAGCAAAAGCACGATATCCATGATCTAGCATCGCCATGGTTCGCTCAAATTCTTCCCTTGTTGGATTAATAATACGACTATAGTTGAAATTTGTATTTTCTTTAATTCCAATGTGTCTATAAGTTGATGATTGGAAAATCGGAAAACTAATCGCTCCAGTTACCGGATCATGACCTAAAGCACCTCTTGCTACTTTTGTTTCATCATGTAGTCCTTCTTTTTTGTCATACACTGTATAATTTGTAAAATTTTTCATTTATACCTCCTAAATGTAGAAACATTTATCTAGTTTTAGTATATCATCTATAAATAAATTGTCAATAAATGGACGTTTTACTTTACATTAAAGTGTATGAAAAAAGAAGTTATTTATTAAAATTAACTCCTTTGTTCTTTCTTCTAACTAATTCGTATACATCTTCATTGATGTCTTCAATGGTTCTAATTTGATTATTTGGGGCACAATTTACAACGTCATAATTATAAATATCCGCTAGTTCTAGGTATGCTCTTTCGCCTCTTTTCAAATAATTTTCATCTAATTCTACTTCATCTGGTGCTTCTTTTCTCAGATTCTTTAATACACATGCTTGTTCATATGGCATATATAAAAGTATTACTTGATCAGGTCTTGGTAGTTCCATTAGCTCATATTCTAAAGTATCTATTTTTTGATACATTTTTAGTCGTTCTTCTTTTGTTTCTAACATACCTCCACGATGAGCCATATTGCTTGTTACATATCTATCAACAATTAGAGTATATCCATCATTCAAATATTTTTCTATTACCGGTAAGTTATAACGCCTATCAGCAGCATAATAACATAGAGCTGTTAGACTATCCACTTCACCTCCACCTTCAGGAAAAAAGCCATGATTTTCTTTTAAATACTCTTCACACAGATAAGGCTTCCCAAGCAAACATGCACCAACAATTCTACCTGATGGAGTATCATACATAGGAAATGAGATGGTTGCTACTTTTTCTCCATCTTTTTTTAATCTTTCGACTAATAATTTACTTTGCGTTTCTTTTCCTGAACAATCCGTTCCTTCAATTACAATTAATTTACCTTTCATACTACTTTCTCCTATATCTTACATGTTTATAAC
Source organism: uncultured Mycoplasma sp. (assembly GCA_946500895.1). Taxonomy (GTDB): domain Bacteria; phylum Bacillota_I; class Bacilli_A; order RF39; family UBA660; genus Caccenecus. The sequence continues at coordinate 8,353 of CAMMXG010000024.1, forward strand.
TAATATCATTTTCCGTGTGTTCATCTATCACTTCTTTATCATATTCTTCTTTGTTAAATGTTGGGAAATAAGCATCAGCTAGAGCTTCACTATCAATTTCAGTTAAAACTAACTCATCTGCAACATTTAAAAATAATTTATAAATAGAAGCCCCTCCAATAACATATACTTCTTCATCTAGAGTTTTTAAATAATTTAATACTTCTTCAAAATTAGAAAATACAATTACCTCTTTATTATCAATTTCATGATGAGTTAAAACAATGTGCGTTCTACCTGGAAGTAATTTCGGTAAAGATAAAAAAGTATTATATCCCATTACTATTTTATGTCCCATTGTTTCTTCCTTAAAGAATTTTAAATCTTCTTTTAAATGCCATATTAATTCATTATTTATACCTAGTTCATTATTTTTGCCTATTGCCGCAATTACTTTTATTGAAACCATACTACCACCATTTTTAATTTACACAAAATGGGTGCTATTGTCAAGTAACCTTTGATTATAAATTTTTCAAGTCCTTTTAAATTCTTTTAAAAATGAATGTAAATTGGTTGACATTAAATTTTTCCGGTAATTTCTTTTATTCTCATTCTTTTTCTTTATCATTCATTGACTTCTAATTAAATTATTTTATAATTAAAATAAGGAGGTAATTTTATGCATGGAACAAAGGGTGATCAATATACCAAAGAAATAATTGAAAGAATTTTAAATGAGGGTTGTCTAGATCAAAATCCTAGACCTAAATATAGTGATGGAGTTCCCGCTCACACTTTAAGTGTTAATCATGGAATGTGTACTTATGACTTAACTAAGGGAGAAAGTCCTCTTATTACACTTAGGCCGATTGCAGTTAAAAGTGCAATTGGTGAGTTACTTTGGATTTATCAAGATGAATCTAATAATTTAGATGTTTTGAGGGATAAATACGGAGTTACTTGGTGGGATGAATGGGATATTGGCAATCGTACTATTGGTGCTTGCTATGGGGAAACTGTTAGAAGACATACTTTAGTAAAAGATTTACTTGAAGGTTTAAAAAATGATCCTGATGGTAGAAGACATATAATTAATATGTGGCAAGTCGATGATTTTAAAGAAAAACACGGATTAAAGCCTTGTGCCTATCAAACTGTTTGGAATGTTAGACATGGGCGCGATGGTGTAGATTATCTTGATATGTCTTTATTTCAAAGAAGTAGTGACTTTTTAACTGCTGGTTGTATTAATCAAGTACAATATTTAGTTTTCCTTTATTTAGTTGCTAGACACACAGGTTATACACCAGGAAGATTTACATGGTTTTATAATAATATTCAAATTTATGATAGACATATTGAGCAAGCTCATGAAATGTTAACCAGAGAACCCATCGATTGTAATCCAACTATATGGTTAAATCCGGAAAAAGAAAATTTTTATGATTTTACGCAAGATGATATTAAGATTGAAGGTTATCCAAGAAAACTTGTTAAAGAAAAAAATCCCCAAATGAAATTTGATTTGGGAATATAGACCTTTTTGGTCTTTTTTAATTGTTTATTTTTTGTTTATATTTATTTATTATTTTATTGATATATCTGAATCCATATTTTTCAAAAGATGTATCAACTAGCATTTTTTCATAATCAAGTGTTTTATCATTGATTTTTTCTTTTAAGTATGTTAGTACTTGGTCTTTGGTTAGACTGTTAAAGAAAATTAAATCGTCAAATCTTCCTAAAAATTCTTCACTAAAATATTCCGTTAAATCTTCTTTGTTTTTACGAGAAAAACCTACATTATTATTTTTATAAGCATTTGATGTCATTATAATTAAGGTATGCGAAAAATCAATTGCTTCGCCATGGGAATCGTGTATTACTCCCTCATCCATAATTTGCAAGAATAAATTCATAATACTTGGATGGGCTTTTTCCAGTTCATCAACTAAGATGATGGAATATGGATTGTATTTTACTTCTTTAAAAATAAAGGAATCATCATAGCCAATATAACCTTGGGTTATACCAATTAATTTACTTATTGATGAAGATTCTTTATATTCACTCATATCTAAGCGAATTAAATTATTTCCAGTTACTTTGCTTAATAGTTTCACACAGGAAGTTTTTCCTACTCCACTTGGTCCCACTAATAAAAGTTTGGTGCAGCTTTCGGTTTCATAAAATGCTTTTAAGTTTTCTATTAATTTATTTAAAGCTTCATCTTCATATAAAATACTAGCAAATAACTCATCTTTTATTTTTTCTATTAATTCTTCTTTGTTAATAAACAGAGGAATATTACTTTTATGTTCAATTACTCTTAAAATATCTTCTTTGGTTATATCATCTTCTTTATTTTCTTTTAAAGCATTAATTTTTTCTTCAAACTCACTGATTTTAATACATACTTCTAAAGCTTTATCAAAAGAATTAGCTAAAACATAATCTTCTTTTTGTTTGTTTAATTCTTTTAACTTTTTTTCATAACTTATTAACTTTTCTTTGAAATTATTTTTTCTTTTTACATAAGCACAAACACTATCTAGTAAATCTATTGTTTTATCAGGATTTTTCTTTCTAAATAAATAACGACCTCCTAAAGATACAATATCATTTATATTTTCTTCAGTAATTTTAATATTATGATGTGCTTCATAACTAGATTTTAATCCGATTAAAATATCTTTGGTTTCTTCAAGAGTTGGTTCATTTACCATGATCGTTTCAAATCTTCTTTCTAAAGCTTTATCTTTTGCAATAAATTTTTCATATTCTTCAGTTGTGGTTGCGCCAATTACTCTTAAATCCCCTCTTGCTAAATAAGGTTTTAAGATATCCCCAGCATTAATTGCTCCTTCGGCTCCACCAGCGTTCACCATGGTATGAACTTCATCGATAAATAGAATAATATTTTTATTTTTAATTACTTCTTTAATAATTTTAGTTAATCTTTCTTCAAATTCTCCTCGGTATTTGGTTCCGCTTACTAAATCACCCATGGGTAGTTCAATTATTTTTTTATTTAATAATGGATATGGAACAGCTTTTTCGGTAATTCTTCGCGCTAGCTCTTCTACAATAGCCGTTTTTCCTACTCCTGCTGGTCCAATTAAAAGAGGATTGCTTTTTTTCTTTCGAAGAAGGCTTTCTATGACCAAATCTATTTCTTTATCTCGGCCTATTACAGCATCAAATTCTTCTACACTATCATTTAGGACTCTTCCTACATTTAAGATTTCTAGTTTTTCTTTTTTGATGTCTTGAGGTTTTACCTTTAACTCATCATATAAATCATCTAAATTAATATCCATGCCAATCATAATACGGATAGCAATTCCCTCTCCTTCATCTAACAGTGCTATTAACATATGACTTTCTGTTACTACTCCTTTATTAAATTCTTTCGCATCACTTAGAGCATTCGATAAAATTCTTTTTAATAAGGGAGTATATAAGTTTACATCAATATTCTTTTTGGGAATACCAACAATATCAATTAATTCTTGTCTAAATTTCTTATATGTTAAGCCTGCTTCTTCTAATATTTTCTTAGTTTCACTATCTCCTTTTAAAATAGCTAGTAATAAGTGTTCACTTCCTACATATGGATGAGATAATTCTTGTCTTTCTTTTTCTGCTTCTTTTAGAATATTACTACCAATAAAACCAAAGTTATTAAACATAAGCGCCTCCTATTAATTCTATTCTAAATATGTAAAAAAAAGACCAAGATTATTCATCCTTGGTATTATTTTTTGATATCATTATTAATTAGGTGGAAAAATTCTTTGTCATTTAAATGTTTAAAAACAATTTCAGGTTTACATTTATTTAACTTATCTATTTCTTTCCAATAAAATTTGGCATCTTTCTTTTCCTCTAAATTTATAATATTATCTTTTCTGTAAACATCTTTATTTTTAAATTCTAATACATGAATGATTAATATTTCATGATAGGGGCTATTGGTATAACGAGAGATAAAGAAATTTTCAAGTATTCCCACACTTCTTACATATTCCATTTCTTCTCCTGTTTCTTCTAACATTTCTCTTTTGATGGCACTTATACTATCTTCTCCCAGTTTACATCTACCACCTGGCAGACCATAATAATCAACTTGTTTATTTTGTTCTACTAATATTTTATTTCCATTTCGGATTAAGGCTGCAACGCGAAAATTAAAAGTATATCCTTCTTCTTTAAAATTAATGTCCATATGATCCCTTCTTTTTTTTCATTATATATTAAATTTTATGCTGCAATCAATAGAAAAAGTAAGCTAAAATATGCTTACTTTACAATTTCTTCTATTTTCATGAAGTTTGTTAAACGAATATTGTTAACAGCTGGTAATCCACCTGTGATGATAATTTTATCGCCATTTTCTAAATTAAAATAATCTATTGCTTTTTCTTTTACAAGTTCTACTAATTCATCTGTATCATCCATAAGTGGAACAAGCGTTGTATAAACACCATAGTTTAGAGCTAGACTTCTTGCTACTTCAGGAGTTGTACAGCATGCTAAGATTGGACAGTTTGGTCTAAAGTTACTAATCATACGAGTACTATAGCCACTGATGGCTTCCGCAACAATTGCTTTTACATCAACATAATTAGTCATATCAACGGCACTTTTGGCAATACATTCGGTACGACCAATTTTACCTAAATAGCCAAAATGAGTAGCACTATGTTCTTCGGCATCACTTGCTATACTTGCCATATATTTAACTGTTTCAACAGGATATGCTCCGACAGTTGTTTCACCACTTAACATAACTGCATCAGTTCCATCCAATACTGCATTTGCTACATCGGTAACTTCAGCACGAGTTGGTCTAGAATTTTTCTTCATACTTTCTAACATTTCTGTTGCAACAATACAGAATTTGCCATGCTCTCTTGCTTTTCTAACTATTAATTTTTGATAAACTGGTAAAAGTGAAATTGGTACTTCTTCACCAAGGTCACCACGTGCAACCATGACACCATCACTAACACTTAAAATATCATCTAAATTATCTATTCCTGTTTTTGATTCAATTTTAGCAATGATTTTCATATTGCTCTTTTGTTCATCAATGATTTTTTTTGCTTCTAGAACATCTTCTTTTGTTGATACAAATGATAATGCTAAAAAGTCGCCATTATTTTTACAAGCATAAATAATATCTTCTTTGTCTACTTCGCTAATAAAGGGAATATCAAGTTTTACACCTGGAACAAATAAACTTTTTCTACTTTTTAAAATACCACCATTTAAGACTTTACAAGTAACGCCATCATCTTCTTTGGAAATTACTTCAATTTTCATTAAACCATTTTCAAGTTGGATAATACTACCAACATTTAGACCATCTAAAGCTTCAGGATGGTTAACACTAAAACGTTCATCATTTCCTATGACACTTTCTTTTACAACACGAATTGTATTACCTTCTATTAGGTTGATTCCTTCTTCTACTGCTTCACCACTTCTAAATTCTGGTCCTTTGGTATCATATAATAAACCAATATTTAAGTTTTCTTCTTCATTAATCCATTTAACTAAATCACGAACTGTTTCTCGCTCTTCAATGTTTGCATGGGAAAAGTTTACTCTAGCAACATTCATTCCGGCATGAGCAAGATTTTTAAATACTTCTTTTGTATTTGTAGCAGGTCCAATACTGCATATAATTTTTGTTTTTTTCATATTAAAACATCCCCTCCATAAACACACAGGTTATAATTTTACTACAAAATTATAAAAAAATAAAGACAAAGTTTTTTCTTTGTCTATACAGGATTGTTAAACTTTTTAAAATCTGGTTTCTTTAATTTTCCTTGGGCTTTATTTAAAATATACTGCATAATACTTGTAAACACAATAATGATAATGGCAGTGATTAATACATTTGTGGATAATAATCTGGATATTACATCGCCAAGATTATGAATAGTTTTTATATTAGTACCTATAATTTGTTCACTATTAGTTTCTATTTCAGTATCTTCAGTTTCTATTTTCATACCTTCATAAGTTATTTCACTTACTTTTCCTAGTTCTATATTACCATTATTATTAAATAAGACTACTTCATCTTCCATCGGAGTTCTTTTTAAATCGATTAAAACAAAATCGCCATCCTCAAAATCAAAGTAATTATCATCTTCATATATAATTCTGTAAGTATAGTCTAAAAAAGTAATATAGCTGTTTCCTTGAATGCCAGATAATATTAAATTAAATAAATTCAAAACAATAATTATAATTAAAAAAATGTTAATAATTCCAATTAATTTTTGGATAATAGAAGTTATTATTCTTAATGCTTTCATAAACTCACCTATATTATCATTATAAAATAGATTTTTATCATTTGCAACTATTTACATTTAGTTGTCTTTTAGTTTACGTTTGTACTATTTCATACTATCAGTCGTAATTAATAATATACTTATACAATCTGGAACATAAGAATTAACTTGCGTTAATTCACCGAACCTCGCGATTCGTTTTTTTCTGCTGTATTTTAATACATCACAGACCTTTCTTCCGAGAGTCGCTCCCGTACTTCTTTTTTTATATTTTTATTTTAATTTAATTATTGTAACTTTTCAACCCTTCATTTAAAATATTAATACTTGCATTGTAATCTCTCTCTATTTCTAAACCACATTTGCTACATTTTAATTTTCTTACTCCTATTTCTTTCATTTCTTCATTCTTATTTCTGCATCTACTACAAATCTGCGATGATGGATAATAAGGACTTACTTGTATAAATATTTTATTTAGCCATAAACATTTATATTTTAATATTCTTATTATTTCACTAAATGTAGCATTTGTAATTTCTTTTCTTAATCTTTTGTGGTTATTTTTCTTTTCCAACATCTTCTTTACTTGGAGATTTTCTGCAATGATAATATCATGATTTCGGGTTATATTACTAACTATTTCTTCTACTGTCTTTTTTCTAGCATTTTTTAGTTTGCGATATACTTCTTCTAATTTTTTCTTACACTTAATATAATTTTTGCTACTCTTTATTTTTCTTGATAATTCTTGTTGTAATCTCTTAATCTTTCTTTCATATTTATCTAAATATCTAGGATTGCCATAATATTCTTTATCACTGGTTACAACTAGATTCTTTACTCCTATATCGATTCCTACTGCTTTATTAGTTGAACGTTTTAGCTCTTCTAGCTCTTCCTCTACACATACAGATACATAAAATTTAGTGCCTACTTCACTTATTGTAACATTTAATATTCTTCCTGGCAATTCTTCTAAATTACGATATCCTCTTATCTTAACTTCTTTTAACTTAGGTAATTCTATTACTCTTCTTTTTAAATCTACTTTAATATTTTCATATACTCTACCTTTATAACTACTTGTAACAAAACTAGTGCGAAAGCTCTCTCTTTCTCCTTTCCTCTTAAATTTTGAATGTCCACCAAATTCTTTTTCTTGCTTATCAAAACCCACCATTAAATCAGTAATGGCATTTTGAAGAGAACAACTATCTACTTCTTTTAAAAAGGGATATTCTTTTTTTAATGGTGGCAATTCTTTCATTAAATCAAACTTCGTTAAATATTTATTATTTCTTTTTAAATCTAAACAATAATTATAAATAAATCTTGTACAACCAAAAGTTTTATGAATAAGTACTTCCTGTTCTTTAGTTGGATACATACGAAATTTATAAGCTTTATGTATTTTCATAATATAATCAACCCCTGATAATAGCATTATACTATAAATACATATGTTCGTCAAGCGAAAATTTTAAAAATACACGTATTTCGTGTACTTTCCTATAAGATAAAAAAATATAATATATCCACTGATTATCTACTTGGTAAAATAGATGAACATAAATACCTAAATAGCTAATTTTTTATTTTCGACATAGATGTCACAATTCATCGGAATTTGTCGAACTCTTTTTCTTGCTTTTTCTGGCATTATCTCTCATAATAAATAATTGTTATTTACTGGTGGTAGCGCCTGCTTTCTTTTTTATTAGTAGTCTAAACTACTG
>CAMMXG010000025.1 GCA_946500895.1 uncultured Mycoplasma sp.
TCCAATTCAAAAAAAGAACTGAATGAAATTATTTTATTTCATTACAGCCCCTTTTATATTCATGCTAAAAACACTTAATTATCATTTAAAAAAATAGAAGCATAAACTGTTAAAATAGCACTAATTTTCTAACACTTGCTTTTTAGCAACAATTTTAGTTATAAATATATCATTCTGAATCTTAACACTTAAAGAAGCTTCATTATTTCTTAATATTGAAAACAATCCCAAGCCTCTAAAAGTTCCTTTTGTAGAATAATTCTTATTGCCAATATAGTCAATCTCTACACTGCCAGAAAAAGTATTTTCAATAACAATAACAATTATATTATTTTCTTCATAAATATTAATATACAAAATTTTTTCTTTGCTTTTTAAACTAGATTCTATAGCATTATCCAAAGAAACAACCAACTTTTCAACTAAAACATTATATCTTCTAGGTTTTAAAAAGTCAAAAATATCTTTATCAATAAAATTATCAAACTTTACATTTAACTTTTTCAAATACGGATATACTTTTTGATAAATAATACCATCTAACCCAAATGGAATTGATTTAATACCATTCGAAAAATTAATATTTTTATTATAGGTAACTAATAAATCATCAATCAGTGCTGCCGACTTTTTATTAGAAACAGATTTAATACTCATAAGTTTAGCATTTAAATTATGTCTAAAAATTCTATTTTCATCATCAAGTTTAATATAAAAATCGTTATTCTCTTTCAAAGTATTTAAAAACTTATAATTTTCTATTTCTTTTATTTTATATTTAATTAGCACAATAAAATCAATAAGAATAGAAATAGCCAATAAAATTAGCATAAAACTAACACTCAAATTTTTAATATTAAGCAACATTAAAATCGCGATAAGTAAGACAAATAGAGAAAAAATAACTAAAGTAATGGTTGAATAATCTATAGACATCATTTTCGAGCATAACTTGCTTGTAAAATTTTTAATAAAAGGAATTTTAGCCAAAAAGCATAAAATAATAGCAACTAAAATAGATAAAACGACCGATGTAGCATTATTATAATCGAGATAAATATTTAGACCAAATAAATAAAAAACAATTGAAAGAATTAATAATAAAATCAAATCAATAACTATACCATATAACCAAACAGCAATTAAATAAAAAATAGTTTTCCTAATTGACATCTTTTTAAGCAAGAAAAATAAAAAGGGAAAATATATAAAATAAAAAATAGAACTTAAAATAAAAATATCAAAGTATTCTATTAAAGTTACAGAAATTGAACCTAAAACATATACCAATATAATCTTAAAATTAATTTTACTTTTACAATCTACCAAATTATAAAATAAATATAAAAAGCTAAATGTAGAACAAAAACCAACAACCAGATAAACTAAAAATCTAATCATTTTCCATCAACTTCTTATTCATTTTCGAAAGTAAATAAACTTTTTCACCATTATCAAGGATAAAATAACCTTCTTTATAATTTTTAACTTCAACATGATCTTTATTAACAATACAAGATCTATGACATTGTACAAATCTTTTATCTAAATGTTCCATTATTTCCTTAATAGTCATAGATACTTTATACTTATTTGTAGGAGTAACAATAACTAGCTTTCTTTCTTCGGTATCTCTAGTTATATAAAGTATTGATCTATAAAACACATTCAACTCAACATTATTAGCATTATACTTAAACATTTGATTATCAAAGTTTCTCTTAAGTATTGCCTTAACATCCCTTTTAAATCTTTTATCAAACTCATGAAATTTTTCTAAGAAACTAAAAACACCATATACATTTCTATATGCACTTTCAAACATTTTATCATGATTCGTAATAAAAATAATTTCACTAACCCAATCTACTTCACGAATCATCTTAGCAATTGTAATACCACTAACTTTATTAGCAAGTTCAATATCTAAAACATAAACTTTATGTTCATCAACATTATTAATTTCGTTCTTTAATTCTTGAGTAATTTTTGAAAATTTAAGAATTTTAACATTATCCGTTACCTCATGAATTAAAGAACTTACATGTTCAATTTCTTTTGCATCATCATCTACAATCACAAATTTAACCATTCTTCATCACTCCACACCAGACAAAAGGCATGCTTTATCATGCCAGTTTACTACAAGTAATTATATTATAAAACGTGAATAATGTCAAAAAAAATATGATGTTAGACGTCATATTTTTTTACTTTCAGTAAACTTTTTACAATATAATCTTGAAAATCATCAATATAATAAACATTTACCTTATTAGAATGAATATTTGGAATATTTTTATTAGACCCAAAAAGAAGGACAAAATTTTGATAATAATCTTTAAAATATTCAATTAATTTAGGAAAATCCTTACAATAATATAAATCGAGTAAAACAGGCTTATCTAAATAAAATACCATATAGTTTTGAAATACACCAATATAGGTATAGTCATCATTAAAATAATTTCTAATATCCAAAAATACTACTTTAATAAACCCCAAATCCGTAAAAATATTTTCCAAATAAAATAAATCACTCGGCTGAAAATAAACATCTTTTACGATATAAACCTTATCTCCAAAAAGCTTACTTCTAATTTTTTCTTTTTTCAAAATTTCTAAAAAGCTTTCCATAAAGCTTGTCCGATCTACAACCAATCCCCTAGAAACACTATCTAACTTCTTAGATATTACTTTCCCATTATAAACAATATGAACAACATTATCACAAAAATAAACAACAAGATCTTTCACCAAACATCACCCTAAACTATATTTTCTCTTTGTTGCTTCTCCTCCCTTAATATGTCTATTTTTATTATGCTCTAAAAATATTTTTTTAATCTGCAAATAAAGGTCATAATCTACTTCTTTTACCTTAACCATATGCCTATGAAGCACACTTTTAGAAATCCCTAAATCTTTTGCTGCTTCTCTAATTGTTTTATCGGTATCTATAATATATTTTGCTTCTTCTATAATAAAATCCATTAAAAAACCACCCCTTAAATCATATGTTAAAAAGTGGTATCTATTCTAATTTAAAGTAGTAACATCCATTAAATAAAATTCTTCTGGATTAAGAAGTGTTCCATTATAATATACTTCAAAAAGTAAATTAGATGCTTGATCAGTTAAATTATTTTCTCCTGAAGTACCAATAATATCTCCTTGAGATAAAACTTCACCTACTTTAACATTTACTTCACCCAAACTATAATAAATAGTTCTTAAATTTGGATTATGTTCTATTTCTACAACATTACCCAAAATATCATCTTCTTTGATATTTAAAACTGTACCTTCTAAAACTGCTACACAATCAAATACTTCTGACGCTTGATACAAAACTCCTGTATTCTTCATATAAGTGTTTTCAAAATAAATAAGAGATTTTTGTTGCTCTTCCGGAGTTCCATCAACATCATAGAAATAAGTAGCAATTTCTACATCCGAACTTGTATATGGCCTAACAATCTGTTTAGATTCCTCTACTTCTTCCACAACTGGCGTACTAACATCTTTCAAAACATTAACAGAATAAAGATAATTTGGATTAACTTGCAGTAAGCTGCTAACTAGACTTACCGCTCCAAAAATAACAATTAAAACAATTACATACAACGTTGGTAATACATACCCTCTTAATTTTCTATGCTTCAAACTAATCACCTTTCTTACTATTAAGGTGAACAAGTTTTTTTATTTTATACTACAAATTCACAATTTCTGTATCTTGATAATAATGAGATAAAATATCTTCATAAGTATATCCTTCATTAGCCATTCCCTGAGCCCCATACTGACTCATTCCCACACCATGACCAAAACCATAAGTACGAATTTCTACGGAATTATCATTCACAGTAATCGTAAAATCAGTTGATTTTAAATTAAGTTTTTGAAAAACTTGACGACCTGTAAATGTTGTTCCATTAATGACTATACTTCTTACATAATGATTTTCTGCTCGAACTACTTGAGATATATTAATACTATCACATGTAATTCCAAGTTTACTGCAAAAATCTTCCTTATTCATTGTATAAAGTGATGTATAGGATTGATAATTCTTATCCCAAGGGGACTCTACACTTACTAAATAATCTTTATCTTCATTAAAAACAGTTAAAGCATCATCGGTATACCCATTGGAAATAGCAAAATAATAAGTAGACGCATAAGACCCATTATAAATAAGAACTTCACCGGTTGTTGCTTCTACTGCCTCCCTCACCCTATTATAATAATAATCAAAATCACTACCCCATTTTTCCTTCATATCATCAACTGTTAAATACACTTGGTCATTAATAGTGGCACTTAGCACATAGTTATTAATAGAATCCATTTTATAAAGGGCAAACGTTCGTGATGCTACTGCTTGAGCTTTTAGAGCTTCCATACTAAAAGATGCAGGCATTTCCCCTGCTACTACACCAACCACATAATCTTCTAAATCCATAGTAAAAGCATCACTCTTATCACTATTCATACTAAGAGCAACTTGAATTGCTTCCTCTTCATCCCCAGCCTCTTCACTAATAGGTACTTCTAAAGATAAATCCTCTGTTAGAGTAACATCTAATACTTTCTTATCATCATCGGGTATTTCATCTGGGGTTGTAAAAATAGCAATAGGCACTAATATTAACACTACTAAAACAAGTAATCTATTCATACGCATCTCCTTTTATCTAATTATATGAAGAGCACGTAAAATTTATTTATTCAAAAATACCTAACATTATTATAATAAATATCAAAAAATAACAAAAACAAGGAAAAATATTGTAAAAGTACTCCCATTTAAGTTATAATAATAACGGATAAAGAGGGATTAAAATGAAACAGTTATTAAGAAACATGTATGTAGATAATAAACGTATTCTTCTTAGATGTGACTTTAACGTACCAATTGTTGGTGGCAACATTACTGATGAAAGTAAAATTATTAAAAGTTTAGAAACTATAAATTATTTATTAGAAAGAAATTGTAAAATAATCATATTAAGTCATTTAGGAAGAGTGAAAAACGAAGAAGATAAAGCAAAATACTCTTTAATGATTGTCAAAAACAGTTTAGAGCGACTATTAAATAAACCAATTAAATTTGCAAGTGATATTCTAAGTGAAGAAACCAAAAATATGGCTCTAAATTTACAAAGTGGTGAAATTCTATTACTGGAAAACACCAGATTTCTTGATATACCAAATAAATTAGAAAGTACTTTAAATGAAGATGTAGCAAAACAGATAGCATCTCTGGGTGAAATCTTTGTCTTTGATGCTTTTGCTGTTGCTCATAGAAAACATACGACAGTTGTTGGAATCCCTAAATATTTACCAAGCTGTTTAGGTTTTTTAGTAGAAAAAGAAAAAAATATGCTAGATAAAATTGTTGTAAATCCAGAACGTCCTTTTACTGTTATAATGGGTGGAGCAAAAGTAGATGATAAGCTAAAAATAATTAATTCCTTATTACCAAAATGTGAACATTTACTAGTAAGTGGGGGAATTGCCAATTCATTTTTAAGTGCCTTAGGACTTAATATTGGTGCATCCCTAAAAACTGAAAATCCCGAAACAATAAAAGAACTAAAAAAATTAATGTTAACATATAAAGAAAAATTTGCTTTCCCACTAGATGCAATAGTTACAACAACTTATAGTGATAAACCTACCATTAAAAATATAAACAAAATTGATACAAATGATGTAATCAAAGATATTGGCACTAAAACAATCGACAAATACAGTAGTATAATAAACGAAAGCAACACCATATTTATGAACGGAACCATGGGAATTTATGAAGAAAAAGAATTTGCTAATGGAACAATCTTAATTTTAAATACTTTAAAAGAAAAGAAAGATCATGTTTTAATTGGTGGTGGTGATACAGTAGGCGCAACAAACACATTAGGTTTCAAAAATGTTTTTCCAAACATTTCTAGTGGTGGTGGAGCAACATTAGATTATATTGCTTATGGATCTTTACCAGGAATAGATGCAATAGGGGAGGAAGATGAAATTGAAGTACTTGATTTGTAATTTAAAAGCAAACAAAACCTACGATGAAATGTTAAATTACAAAGAGTCACTAAGCAAACTTCATTTAAATAACATTGAATTTATTTTAGCTCCTAGTTCTATTTATTTAGCACTCTTTAAAGACACAAATATAAATTTATGCACCCAAGATATTGCTCTAAATGAAAAATTAAATTTAACAGGAGATATATCGATCAATCAATTAAAAAGTTTAGATGTAAAATATGCTATTATAGGACACTTCGAAAGAAGAAAATACTATAAAGAAAGTGAATATGAAATATTAGAAAAAATAAAAAATGCGCTAGAAAATAATCTCAAAGTAATATACTGTATTGGTGAATCTATAGAAGAAAAAGAAAGAAAAGTCGAATACCAAGTGTTAGAACGACAGATTGCCCGAATATTCAACAAATTAAGTAATACCGACTTAAAAAATATTATCATTGCATACGAACCTGCTTACTTAATTGGCAAAGAAACCGCATATGATATTTTAAAAATAAGATCAATGATTATTTTTATTAAAAAATTAATTAAAGATTATTATGGAATAAACATAGAAGTTGTCTTTGGTGGAAGTGTAAATAATAACAATATTAATTGTTTAACAAACATAGATGATATAGATGGCTTTATCATCTGTTCCTCTGTTTTAAATCCCGAAAATATCACTCAATTAATAGAGAAAATGTGAGTCAAATAACGGTTGTTATTTTTTCGACATCAATCGACAAAACTTTACATAACTAGACAAAAGATTTACTAGTATATTGTCAAGTTATGTGCTATAATGATCTTGCGTGTAGTAAATAATAACTAATTGAAGGAGAACAAAAATGGAAAACGTAACAAGAGTTTTAGTAGTTGATGATAATCAATCTATCACTGCTAGAATCGAAAAGCAATTTAGTAGTCACGCAGTAATCAAAGTAGTAAAAGTAATTAATAATGGTGCAGAAGCTTTAGATTACATCATTAACCACAAAAATGAATATGATATTATCTGTATGGATATCATATTACCAAGTATAGATGGCTTAACCATTCTAGAAAAAATGAAACAAGAACAGATCAAGAAAAAAGTAATTGTGTTAACTAGTTACAAAAAAGAGTACACAATTAACATGACAAACAATTATGGAGTTAGCTATTATATGTTAAAACCATTTAGCATGTTAGCCTTAGAAACAAGGATTATTGAAATAGCTAAAAGAGAAAACTTAAAAGCTGTGGAACTAAATGACAAAGAAAGAGAACTACATGTAGCAATTAGTAAAATACTACACCAGTTAGGAATACCTAGTCACATCAAAGGGTATAACTACATTAGAGAAAGCGTATTCTTATTTTACAAAAATAGTGATAGTTATGGTGGAATAACCAAAGAAATATATCCAGAGGTAGCTCTTCGTTTCTCAACAACTGCATCACGTGTAGAAAGAGCAATTAGACACGCCATTGAAGTTAGCTGGAATAGAGGCGATTACGATTTAATGGAAGAAATTTTTGGTAATAGCGTTGCTTTTGATAAAGCCAAACCAACTAATTCTGAATTTATTGCTTCTATCGCTGATAGATTACGTTACGACAAAAAATTATTACAAGTATAAAAGGGAATTTAAAATTCCTTTTTTTGATGGAAATTTGTATTTTTTGTAAAACTATGATATGATTAGGAAGAAAAAAGGTGAAAATATGCGAAAGATTTTAACAGTTGTTTTAGATGGATTTGGCTATAGAGAAGAAGAATATGGCAATGCCATTAAAATGGCTGATACCAAAAATTTTGATAAATTATGGAACACGTATCCTCATACCACGCTTTTTGCATCAGAAGAATATGTTGGCCTAAACGCTGGAGAATTCGGTAATAGTGAAATAGGGCACATGACGATTGGTGCTGGAAGAAAAATAATGCAACATGGCCCAAGAATAACTGAATTTTTAAAAAATATAAATAAAGATAATCTATTATTCAGTGAATTTTTGAGTGATACAAAAGAAAAAACTGTTCATATTATAGGATTATACAGCGATGGTAAAGTTCATTCTAATTTAGAGCATTTCTTAAAAGTATATGAAATATTAAAAGAAAATAATGCCAAAAAAATAAATTTTCATTTAATCACTGACGGAAGAGATACAAAAGTAAATGCAGCAATTAACTTTGTAAAAGATTTAGAAGAGAAAATTGCTGATGATCCTATAACTGATATTGCCAGTGTTTGTGGCAGATATTATGCCATGGATAGAGATACAAACTATGACAGAACCAAAACATATTATGACTTATTAACCAAAGGAATTGGTATTAAAGCGAAAAGCGCAACTGATGGGATATTAAATTTATACAAAAAAAATCAAACAGATGAATTTTTATATCCATTAATTATTAACCCAAATGATACTATAAAAGATGGCGATATCATTCTTTGGATGAACTTTAGAAGTGACAGAGGAAAACAAATTATTTCTGCCTTTACGAAAGAAAACTTTGATGGATTTGCTACATACAAATACGAAGATTTAAAAGTATATACATTCTTTCCATTAGATAAAGATATTAAAACGAGTAACTTTTTAGAAGATATAAATGTTACAAATCCTTTAGGAATTTATTTAAGTACTCTAGGAATTACGCAAGCACGTATTGCTGAAACTGAAAAATATGCTCATGTAACTTACTTTTTTGATGGAATGTACAATGGTAAAATTGATAAATGTGAAAAAATATTAGTACCATCACCAAAAGTAGAAACATATGACTTACAACCAGAAATGAGTGCCATCGAAGTTACCAAAAAAGCTATTCATGCCATGGAAAAAGATACTGACTTTATTTTCATGAATTTTGCAAATCCCGATATGGTAGGACATACCGGAAACCTAGATGCTACCATGAAAGCAGTAACAACAGTAGATGTATGCTTAGAAAGATTATTTGAAGTAGCAGAGGATAATTTTTATACCATGATTATTCTAGCAGACCATGGTAATGCTGATATTATGCTCGATGAATTTGGTAATCCAGTAACTACCCACACAACAAGCAAAGTACCATTTATTATCACTGACTTAAATGTAGAACTTAGAAAAAGTGGAGACTTAACCAATGTAGCTCCTACAATCTTAGAATACATGGATATTGCTGTACCTGAAGAAATGGCCAACACACCATCACTTCTCATTCAAAAATAGTGTTGATAACAATCAAGTTATCAACACTATTTTTTTGTTTCTATTGTTATAATTAGATTTTCCTTTTTAGCTATTTCAAGCAATAATTCAAAATCAAAATTTCTTTGCCCATATTCATAATATTGAATAGCATTTCTACTCTTACCAATAAGATATCCAAATTCTGTTTGAGTTTTCCCACTATTTTCTCTAATCATTTTAAACACTTCATTAGCACGATAATTATTTGCAACTATTTTCATAATCCACCTCTTGACAAGCATACAAAATGTTGGTAATATATATTCGAAAATACCAACGTTTTGTTGGTATAATATGTTATTAAAATGAAGTCATCAATGAAGTAAAACTTCATGAAAGGAAGAAAGCTATGAATTTTGAGATACTAAAAAGAAGTCATGTAAAAAGAAATATTATTATAGGAGTAGTTGTAGTACTAATAATAAGTGCAGTAATACTAAACTTTACAAGAGCAAGATATAGAGTTACACAAAGTATAGATTTAGTTAATGGAACGATTAACTATACATTACCAGACTTAAATATAGTAGGCTTGTATATAGATGGGGCGGAAGCTACAGAATTAGATAGCACAAAAACATATACACTAGACACAACCCAAAGTACTTGTACCTATAAAGATGGTACTCAAATATCTAATTTGAATATTAGTTATGATAGCGAAACAGGAAACTTAACCATTACACCTTTTACAACTAAAGGAACAAAATGTACATTGTATTTTAATGAACAAGTATTTGCTAAAGATACAATCTTAGCAAATTATCCAACACAGACTACGAGAACAAATTTTAGAACAACAGTAACGAATACAACAACCGGAACGATCTACTATGCAGATACATCTAAAGGAAGAACATATTACTTTGCAGGAAACCCAACCGATAACTGGGTGAGATGGGCAGGATTTTATTGGCGAATCATTCGGATTAATGAAGATGGAACAATCCGAATGATATACCAGGGAACAAGTGCCAACACAACAGGAACTGAAACCCAAACACAAACAAGTGCATTCAATAGTTCATATTATGATGATAATGCTGGTGTAGGATATATGTATCAGAGTAACCAAGTACATGGATTAGCAAGTAGTAGTACCATCAAAGGAGTACTAGATGAGTGGTATCAAAATAATCTAGCAAGCCATGCAAATGATATCGATATGAATGCAGGATTCTGTGGAGATAGGACACCAAGTACAAGTAGTAGTAGTATCAATAATTCCGGAGGAACAGGAACAACGACAACATACTACGCAGGATATGTAAGATATTATGGAAACACATCATTAACACCAACGTTTGAATGTACCAATGATAGCGATTTATATACAACAAGCGGAAGTAGTGATGGAAATAAAGCATTACAATATCCAATCGGATTAATCAGTATGGATGAAGTATGGTATGCAGGAGGATATCAAGCGAATAATACCAGTTATTACCTCTATACCAGACAATTTTACTGGACCATGTCTCCGTATGGCTTCAGCTACGGTTTTGCTCACATGTTCGTTGTGGCTTCGTCTGGCGCCCTCAGCAGCAACCGCGTGAATTACACGTATGGTGTGCGCCCAGCTATCAATTTACGAGCTGATATCACGATTTCATCAGGAAATGGCACAGCCTCTAATCCTTATGTAATTGCAACGTAAAATGTTAGTAACAAACAAATTACTAACATTTTTTTATTCTTCCAATTCTTCTTCTTTAGACACATACTCTACATCAA
The DNA here is from genome assembly GCA_946500895.1 of uncultured Mycoplasma sp. Classification (GTDB taxonomy): domain Bacteria; phylum Bacillota_I; class Bacilli_A; order RF39; family UBA660; genus Caccenecus. The sequence goes on from CAMMXG010000025.1 coordinate 11,014, forward strand.
GTATACTCTCTGTGCCTTTAACAAAATAAAACATAGTCGCTTTTGCAATATCATTAGTAGGCTTACCACTAACTGCATCAAGCACTACTCCAACCACATTTTCAGGAGTATCATACCAACTTGCCTCACGATCAGCAAGAATATCTTCTACTGTATCAGCCCAAATATTTTTAGAAATATAAGAATCACTAGCGCTCAAACTACTATTATCATCCATACCAACCCAAGTAACCATAACAATATCAGGATTATAACCTGCTATCCAAAAATCGGTATCAGTTGTACCAGTCTTGATGGCATACTTTCTAGATAATTTAGAAGCAATCGTTAAAGCTGTTGGATTAGCATAATCACGAAATACACTGTTAGTTGTACCAGTAAGCATTTCTGTTAAAATATAAGCATAATTCATATTTAAAACCAAATCTTGATAATCATCTTTTTCATATAACACATTTCCTTCACTATCTTCTACTCTTCTTATAAAACCAACATCTTGTTTATATCCTCCTGTAGCTAAAGTTGTATAACCACGAGCTAAATCTAAAACAGACATCTCACCTGTACCTAAGGCAAGAGAAGGCACAGCACTAAATTCTGCCTCTATGCCAACTTTACTTGCTGTTTCAACAAGTTTTTCAGCTCCTAAAAACATATTTGTTTTAACAGCATAAACATTATCAGATACCGCAATAGCCTCCGCCATTGTTATTTCTTTATTGGCATAAATAGAACCATAATTCTTAGGTGAATAAGTATCTCCATTACTTAAAGTAAAAGTGGTAAACTGACTATTAAAAGTAGAAGCAGAAGTCATACCTTCTTCCAAAGCACCATAATACAAAAAAGGTTTCATGGCACTACCAACTTGCCTTTTTGCTTGTGTTGCTCTATTATATTGACTTTTCGCATAAGAAACACCACCAGATAAAGCAATCACACCACCCGTAGTTGGATCTACCACCACACTCGCTGATTGAAGCTCACTATCAGTAAGATAAGTTAAAATATTTTCTTCAAGATTTTTTTGAGCATCTAAATCTAAATAGGTATAAATCTTAATCCCACCATTTTGAATTAATTCTTCCGGAATTGTTCCAATACTTCTAAGTTCTTCTAATACTGCGTCTTGATAATACATAAGCATATCCAAATTTTCTTCGGAAGATTTCCCATAAATTTCTATTTTTTCTTGAAATAAACGCTCAAATTCTTCTTGTGTTAAATACCCATTTTCTACCATCGACCTACCAACTATTTTAGCTCTTTCAATCGATAAATCATAATTAGCTACCGGATTATAATTTTCCGGACTATTTGGTATACCTGCTAAAATAAGTGCTTCTTCAAGAGTTAAATCAATTGGTTCTTTATTAAAATAATACCGACTAGCATTACCAATTCCAAAATTTCCTTGACCATAATTAATCGTATTTAAATAACCCTCTAAAATTTCGTCTTTCGAATAATGCACTTCAAGTTCTAAAGTTAAAAATGCTTCTTCTATCTTTCTTGACCAAGTCGTAGAAAAATCAAGAAAGATATTTTTAATATATTGTTGAGATATAGTTGATGCTCCTTGCGTAATCTTACCATTTTTAATATTTAAAAACATAGCTTTTGCAATTCTTAAATAATCAAAACCATGATGATGATAAAAATTTTTATCTTCAACACTTACGACTGCATTAATTAAATTATAATTAATATCTTCTAAGCTTACCCATTCACTAGTACTTGACCCTTGATAGACTAGTTCATCATTTGTATCATAAATATAATATTGACCAGCAGTTCTAAGTTCTAACTTAGGACTTAAATAAGCATAAGTATAAAGACCAACAATAACAATAACAAAGGAAATAAACATAAAAATTCCCATTTTAAAAACGAATCTTAAAACCCGCATAGTCTTCACCCATTATTAATATGGATAAAATAAATAACATTATAAATAAAATTTGACAAAAAAAGCAATTTTTGATAGGATAATCACATGAATTGAGGGGTACACATGAACATAAAAGACAAACTAAGATACTTTAATTTAAAAGAAAACTTTAATGAAAATGATTTAAATAAAGCTTATCAGAGTAAATTGGCAGAATTAAATGCAAATTATGAAATATTAAAGTCTAAATTAAAAAAGGAAGATATGATAAGCTATCAAGAACAAATAAAAAACAATATAAACGAAATTATTTGGAAAATAATCTTTGCTAGCAACATTGATGAAGAAATGGCAAAAATGCTGTTTGCTCTTTTAATAGATATAAGAAAAAAGATTGCTACAAACAAGTTAGATCCCGATTTAATCTCATATCTTACTAATCTAAAATATGATGGCAGCGAATATGATTTAAAATTACTTTATGATATATCAATGGGATCTATTCCATCTCTAGAAAATAATTCCACTAGAAAATAAACACTAGTGGTTTTATTGTAATTTATATTATTTTTTAGTATAATAATTTCGTAATTGGTGATATCTATGAACAAAGACTTAACAATTAATACTTATGAAAATGATATTTTATTATTTAAAGAAAATTTAATAGGAACACTAGAAAATAATATTTTAAAATATGAAAATGAAACAGATTCGTTTTTAATAGATTTAAATAATCTTCTATTTACCAAAGAAAATTTAGAAAGTATTTTAGAAATAAATGAAGAAAAAGCTTTAATAACTCTAAAAGAGCTAGAAAAAACTTTTGAAATAGTCTTAAAGAAACTTGCTTTTTTAAATGAAAACAACAAAATAATCATTGAATACCTCTTAGAAAGTCAAGAAAAACCAATAAAAATAGAAATAGAAATGAGTGATATAAATGCATAAGATTGATGAATTAGAACTAAAAATAAAGGGAGCAATGAAAAGTATAGGCTATGACATCGATTATGTTACCTTAAATCCATCAAATAGACCTGATTTAGGTGATTATCAATATAATGGCGCCATGGCTCTCGCGAAAACTTATCATGATAACCCTATGAATATTGCGAATAAAATTATAAGTATTATAAAAGATTTCCCTGAATTCAAAGAAATCAGTGTTGCAAACCCTGGATTTATCAACATCACATTAAGTGACGAATTTCTAATAGATTTTGCCAATCATTCTTTAAAAGACATCGCTTCTAATTATAATTTAGGAATAAATAAAACGATTTTTTTAGATTATGGTGGTCCCAATGTTGCCAAAGTACTCCATGTAGGACACTTAAGAAGCGCCAATATTGGCCAAGCTTTAAATAATTTATGTAAAGCTGTAGGATGCAAAACCATTAGTGATATCCACCTTGGTGACTGGGGAAGGCCTATGGGCATGGTAATTCTTGAAATTAAAACTAGATATCCCGATTTAGCTTATTTCAAAGATGATTATAATGGAGAAGAAGTAGATTTTAATTTAACCAATGATGATTTACTAGAATTATATCCAACTGCGACTACGAAAGCCAAAGAAAATGAAAGTATTATGGAAGAAGCTCGTAAAATTAATTTAGAGCTTCAGAATAAGCACAAAGGATATTATGCCTTATGGAAAAAAATTGTTGAAGTTAGCTTATCCGAAGTAAAAAGATTATACAAAAACTTAAATGTTGATTTTGACTTATGGGAAGGTGAATCAGACAACTTTGAATATATGAACGAATTATTCGACTACTTATACAATAAAAATATAATCGAAAAAAGTGATGGCGCTGAAGTAATTGATGTAAAAGAAGAAAGTGACAAAAAAGAAATGCCACCATTAATACTTGTCAAAAGTAATGGAGCTGTATCCTATGAAGCAACCGACCTAGCAGCTATCTGGGAGCGTACCCACAAGTATAAACTAGATGAAATTTGGTATATCGTTGATAAACGTCAAGAACTTCATTTTACCCAAGTATTTCGCGCTTCATATAAAAGTGGCATAGTAAATGATGATACCAAATTAATATTTAATGGTTTCGGTACAATGAATGGTCCTGATGGTAAACCATTTAAAACAAGAGATGGTGGCGTTATGCCTTTATCTGACCTACTTGATAATGTAACAAAAGTATGTGAGGCAAGATTAATGGAAAGTATCACTGAAAATAGAGAAAATATTGCTCGCACAATCGCTGTTGCAGCCATTAAATATGCTGACCTACTTCCATATAGAACAACAGACTACAACTTTGATATTGATAAATTTACTGATTTAAATGGTAAAACCGGCACATATTTATTATATTCTTGTGTAAGAATGAATTCACTACTTAAAAAAGCGAGTATTGCTAACATCAAATATGAAGATATAAAAATACTATCAACTGACAATGAAAGAAAAATATTAATTACCATGTTAGATTTAAAAAGAATGATTAAAAGAAGTTTTGAAAATTATTCTTTAAACGAAATATGTGAATACTTATATAAAATTACTAATCTTTACAATAATTTTTATGCTGAAAACAAAGTTTTAATTGAAGAAAATATCGATAAAAAAACATCATGGTTAGCCTTAACCAAACTAATTTTCGACAACAATAAATATTTACTAAATATATTAGGTATAAATATTCCTGAAAAAATGTAAATTAAGAATTGACAAACGCATCATTCCATATTACAATTACAAGGACTTATGTAACATAAGAATATTTAAGTCATATAATGTTTACAAATGAAGGAGATTAGTATGAAACTAAGTAATATACCAAAAGATGAATTAGAAGCTATGAATTATGATGATATAGCATACATAATTCTAAATGAAGAAAAAACAAAAATGAAGATTAATGAACTTTTCAAAAAAGTTTGTGACGCTTTAGAATTACCTGAAAATGCTTTTGAAGAAAAAATTGCTGATTTCTTTGAGCTTTTAACAACAGACAAAAGATTCATTATGTTAGAAGATGGTTTTTGGGATTTAAGAGAGCATCATAATCCTAAAGTCGTTGTCGATGATGAAGAAGATGAAGAAACATTAATAAGCGATTCTGATGAAGAAGCAGAAGACGAACTTATAGAAGATGAAAATGAAGAAGACATCTTCTATGATACTGATGCTGATGATGACTTACCAGATGATGAATTAGAAGACTTAGTTGTAATTGACGTAGATGATGAAGAAGCAAACAGTTAATGTTTGTTTTTCTCTTTATTTATTGATATAAT
>CAMMXG010000026.1 GCA_946500895.1 uncultured Mycoplasma sp.
AAGCTTGGATTCTCTCTTTCTTTCCTTCTTTAACCCATACATCAACACGTACAGTATCTCCAACACGAAATTCAGGTATATCGCGTCTAATATGACGTTCATTGATCTTATCAACTAAATTAGCCATATCTACACATCCTCTCTATTTATATATTAACCTATAATCATAATTAAAATCAGCGGATTATATTTTCTTGGGTCCCAAACATTATAACATATTATTGGGAAAAATACAAACTATTTTCTCGAAATATTCGCTTCAGCCTCACAAGATACATGATATTCCCCTAAAGAGCCAACTAAAGGATAATCATCATCTAGAATACTTTTAAAATCCTGTGATAAAATCTGTCCATCTTGAATTTCAAATACTTGCTTTTTAATTCCATTTTCAGATTTAAATACTACTGCTACTCGATCTTGGGTAGCATCAAATTTAGCAAATAAAATTTTATTTGAAAAAGGAAGAATCAATTTCTCTAGATAGACATCTTGGCCATCAAAAGAAACTTTTTTCAATTCAACAATACCACACACTAATTTGCTATCATTATTATAAAAAGTATGATCTGCTTCATAACCAATAATAACATGCATATCATCTTTAGAATGAAAGATAGAAAAATTAGGATTAAGTGATATATCTATTGCTTGTTCATCAATATGTAGTTTATTTAAAGAAGATAATTCTTCTTTAGAATAAGGTAACGTTTCCATAATCTTTGCTAAAAAGCTTAATTCCTCCTAGTTTACACTTTTTAAAGTAACTTCATAAGCACCATTAGGGCTTTCAACTGAAACAACCTCACCAGCCCTATGACCTATGACAGCTTTTCCAATTGGTGATTCATTTGATATTTTATTATTAAAAGGATCTGCTTCTAGTGAACCCACAATTTTATATTCTTCATCATCACCAGGTTCATATTCAATCACAATGGTTGAACCTACATTGGCAATATTTTTATCCTTATTATCAATAATCTCACAATGTTCAAGCTTATACTCAAGTTCTTTAATACGACTCTCTAATTGAGCTTGTTCATTTCTAGCTGCATCATAATCGGCATTTTCAGATAAATCTCCTAAAGAACGAGCATATTTAAGCGCATTAATGACTTCTGGTCTTTTATTTAATTTTAAATCATTTAACTCTGCTTCTAACTCTAAATACCCTTCAGGGGTAAGAACTACAGCATTTTCTTTTTTCATTATTTATTCCACCTCATAATTTTCATATTTTTTTGCATCTACAAAAGGATACTACAAATAATCATTTTTGTCAAATACTTTTAAACGCATCATAGATAGTTTTGGAACATCTCTGTCAAGTAACAAATACACACGCATTCTTGGATGTCTTGCCACATTAATTTCCTCTTTATTTTCATCATATATTTTATGAATCTGATAAGTAAAAGTATCCATTCCTGGCCCAAAAAACTCAACAGTATCATCAACTTGAAAATAATTTCTCTCTTCAAGTAAAATTTCCCCGTTTTGAGAGTCTAAAACAATTCCTAAAAAATCTTGATTAGATACTTCCTCTCTACCTAAATAATATTGTTCCACATCAGTTGGCAATTTATCATAAAATTGCGGAGTAGATTCTCTGTTTGCACAACGATTAATAATATCGTTAGAATATAGTATGTCACTTTTCTTTAAAGTATTACTTTTAATTTTATCCATTAAATTTCGATATTCATAAATAACCGTAGCAATATAATAAACAGAACGCATCCTTCCCTCAACCTTAAAAGAATTAACACCAATATCCATCATATCCTTTAAATAAATAGACATATTAAGATCTTTTGGAGTCATACTAAATATTTCAGGTTCTTCATTAATATCAAAAGTCCAACGGCAAATTTGCGCACAGCCTCCACGATTTGAATCACGATTGGTTGCTACATTAGATAAAACGCATTTGCCACTAAAGCTTGTACACATAGCACCTTGAATAAAGCACTCTAAATCAAGTCCTGTCTTATCCTTAATATCTTTAATATCCTCTCTTGATGCTTCCCTAGCTAAAACAACTCTTGTTACACCTAAATTTTTATAAAACAAAGCTGCTTCATAATTAAGAGTACTTGCTTGCGTTGATAAATGAATTTCTAAAGGAATATGATTATCCTCTATTGTTTTGATAACCGCGATATCACTAACAATAACGGCATCTACTTTGATATCTGCTAATTCTTCCAAATATTCTTTTAAGTGAATTAAATCTTTATTATGAAAAACAATATTAACTGTAACATAAACACGTTTTTGCATAGAATGAGCAAATTCTACTGCTTCTCTTAATTCTTCTTTGCTAAAATTAATAGCATTTGCTCTTAGGGAATACTCATAACCACCAATATAAACAGCATCTGCCCCATAAAGGAAAGCTACTTTTAAACGTTCTAAATTTCCTGCCGGAGCAAGTAATTCTATCATACTGACCTCTCCTTTATTCTTACTATCGTATCTTTTTCACTTAAGTATCGATAAGGATATTTTTGTTCTAAGTTATCATTACTATGAATAACCTCTATTACTTCCTCATCAGTTAAAAAAACAGAATTAACAAAGTAATACAAAATATTTTTACTACCACGATATCGAAGCCCATTAAAAGGATACCCTGTATAAATTACTGTTCCATACCTATTTTCTACTATTTTAAAGTCCTGTTTTAAATCATTTACCAGATTACTAGTTAAAGGAACTTCCCTTTTAAAATGATTATTATAATTGGTAAGAAGTAATCTTCTAGAATACATAATATTAACATAGCCAAAAGTATAAATTACCACTGGCTTATTTACTTTTTCTAAAATTTCTTTTACTTCTTCTTCGGTTATATCGGTACTTACAACCACACTATCTGCATAATCTAAATAAGCATTAATACTTTCATAATTACAATTAAAATGATTAAGAAATAAAATTTTCGTAAGATGATTAGAAGTTGTATTTAACACTTGTAAAACCCCAATATCATCAAAGACAATTCCCTCAATATTACTTGGTAAATTTTTAATAAAACTTTTAAAATCTTCAATTCCTTCCCTATCAAGGAGACGATTAACAAAAATATAAGCATGTTCTGTATCTATTTCATCTATTCTAAATGTATTTTCAAAGCCAACCGTAAAATCTTTAACAGGAAAAAGGAAAGTAATATTACTTTCGCCCTTTAATTTGGATATAATCGTTTTATTTGTAACTAATAATAAATAATTATTTTTCATTTTTCTTAACACTCACTGAAAGGCCATCGCCAACATCATAGAAATTAGTCTCAAATTCTTGATTATTCTTCAAAAATTCAATATAATCTTCTATTTTTTCAACTAAACCTCGTAAATTTTTAGATTCAATTTCTTTTGATTTTCCAACATGACCATGAAATTTTAAATTATCCGTAATAATAACTCCACCATCATTTAAGAAATATTTAAACTTTTCAAAGAATTTAATATATTGTCCCTTTGCAGCATCAATAAAAATCATATCATACTTAACACCAGTTAAATTAACATCTAAGGCATCTTGAAATACCACATTAATTTTCTTTTCAAAGCCACATTTCTTAACATTTTTTAAACATTCCATATATCTTGCTTCATCACGTTCAATAGTCGTTACAGTAACATCTTGAGCTACACTTGCCATTAAAATAGTTGAGTAACCAATGGCACTTCCTATCTCTAATATATTTTTAATATTATTTTTCTTAATATATTTCATAATGAAAGCAATTGAATCTTTCTCAATTATAGGAATGTTTTTAAGGGAGGCATATTCCTCCATCTCAAGTATTAGTTCTTTCATAATTCACCTCTTAATTAATTATATTCATACCACAAACCACTTGCTTGTAATTCACTAATTACTGCCTCATGCTCAGCATTGGTTCTTGTAAAATAAGTCTTCCCATTTTTATCTGCAACAAAGAAATAATAATCATGTACCTCAGGATTTATAACCGCTTCAATGGACTCTCTACTTGGTGAGCAAATCGGTCCCACTGGAAGACGTCCTGCCATCGCTGCTGGTCTAGTATTATAGGCATTTACATCATTAATCTCACTTACATATAAATCACGTTCACTAAACTCGACACCGGCAGCATAATAAGTCGTCGCATCACTTCCTAAGCTCCATCCAGAATTAAGTCTATTATAAAATACTCCCGCAACCCCTGCTCTATCATCACTGGTAGAACCCTCTACTTCCACAATACTAGCTAAAGTTAAAAGTTCATGAACACTATAATTACTTGCTTCTATCTCATCTTTATAATCACTTAATACATCATCCATACCATCAAGCATTCGCTCAACAATATCTTTAATACTACTACCATTATAAAGGTCATAAGTACTAGCAAATAAATAGCCTTCTAGAGGATAATAAATTTCACTATTTAAAATATCTTCTGATAAAAACCAATATTTATCAATAAGTTCATTTAAATAGGTTGTATCACTTAAAACCTCTAATACTTCTTCCTCAGTAGTTCCTGTTGCCTCGGCAATTTCCTCGGCATAACGAACAAGCCTTCTTCCTTCCACAAAAGTAATTTCAAAAGTATTATCCTCTTCTTTAATCTCACCATTATGGAATTTATTTAAAATATCTTCTAAACTCATATTAGCACTAAGTTCATATTCTCCAGCTTGTAAATTAAGATTACGATGCAATCCAACATAGATATAAGCCGAAATCTTACTTTTAATGAGCCCTTCTTCATCTAAAGCATCAATAATATCCATTTTACTTTCTCCTGATGATATCGTAAAAGAGATTACCTCATCATCATTAGAAACAGCAGTTAAACCATAAAAATATAAAACTACTAGTAAAATAATTACTACCAAAATTACCCCGAGAATAATGATTAACTTCTTTTTCATAAAAAATCCTCTTATTCACTTGCCTCTTCAATACTAGAAAGTAAATTCTCAATTAAGTTCCACTCTTCATCAGTTTCAATATCTCCTAATTCTAATGTATCGCCATTCTTATCATAAGTTGCTGCATAAGTAACAATACTTCCATCTTCATCTAAAGAGTTATCCGTAAAAACAATATAACTTTTCTTTGTTTCATCAGAATCAAAAGTAAACAGGATTTCATACTCTATTGTTTGTCCACTTTTATCTGTTACTGTAAAGTAACGATTTTTTTCTTCATTCATTTATTTTCCTCCATTTTAATAAAAGTTTCTAAAATTAATACAGCCGCCACCCCATCAATTACACTTTTGCGTTTTTTTCTACTGACATCTGCCTCTAGTAATATATTTTCTGCTAAAACTGTAGTCAGTCTTTCATCAACTAAAGTAACAGGGATATCAGTAATACTTTCTAACATTTCTTTAAATTTCAAACTTCTTTCACTTGCAAATCCTTCTGTGCCATCCATGTTTTTAGGAAGTCCCAAAGCTATTTTAGAAATATCATATTCATCTAAAATATTTTGTAATTCACTTAAAGCAATCCCATAATCTTCTTTTGGAAAATGAATTACTTTTAGAGGCCTTGCAATCGAACCAGTTGTATCGGTAATTGCAACTCCAAGTGTTTTCGTTCCTAAATCCAAACCTAAATAGCGCATTCCATCACCTACAAGCACATGTTATATTCTAACAGATTTTCCTAAAAAAGACAATACTTACCATTAATTTCCACTTTGGCAAGAACCACGCCATACTACAACAGTATCACCATTTTCGTCTACATCATAAGCATAACACAAGCTTGCATCTTCATTACACACAGCTTCACTACAATATTCACTATTATAATTATCAAGATTATTATTTGGTCTAAACAAAATAAGCAATATAATTTCTAATACTACTAAAATGACCATTACAACGAAAAATGTTTTAAGACTAATTTCTTTTTTCATTTTACCACCACCAAATTCTAAAAATCATAAATACAAATAGTAAAATGCAAACGCCAAAAAATATAGCTTCATACAACTTAATTGTTTTATTATTTTTTTTAACTTCTTTTTTCATAAACAAACCTCATAAAACATTGTAACATAAATTAAAAGAAAACTCTATCCTTTTTAGATAGAGCTTTCACACATTTTCGATCGGAATAATTTATAACTCGCACCATCCGTAAGCGACTAACATTTCGCGATTGGAATAATTTATAACCCGCGCCATCCAAGAGCGGCTAACATTTTCATATCATTGCACTTCATCAATGCAATAATAATATACTATATTTTTGACTAAATGTCAATTAGTGTATTCATCTTTAATATATGTAATTATACAAAAATTGATACTACTTTTACTTGCTAGATTTAATTGTCGCTTGAGCAGCAGCAAGTCTTGCGATTGGAACACGATATGGACTACAAGATACATAATCAAGTCCTACACTTTCACAGAATTCAATACTAGCAGGATCTCCTCCATGTTCACCACATACTCCTAAATGAATATCTGGCCTAGTCTTTCTTCCTTTTTCTACTGCGATGCGAACAAGTTCTCCAACACCCTCCGTATCAAGTTTTGCAAAAGGATCACTTTCAAATATTTGGTTTTTATAATAATCATTCAAGAACTTACCAGCATCATCTCTTGAGAAGCCATAAGTCATTTGGGTTAAATCATTGGTTCCAAATGAGAAGAATTCTGCATATTCAGCAATTTTATCAGCAGTGAGTGCAGCTCTAGGTATTTCAATCATTGTTCCAACATGATAAGTAATGTCACTGCCAGCTTCTTTAATTAATTTATCTGCTTCTTCTACGACAATATCACGCACAAATTTAAATTCTTTTACATCACCAACTAAAGGAATCATAATCTCAGGAGTTACTTTAATACCTTCTTCTCCTACATTAATCGCTGCCTCAATAACAGCTCTCGTTTGCATTCTTGCAATTTCTGGATAAGTAACCGCAAGTCTGCAACCTCTATGTCCCATCATTGGGTTAAATTCTTTTAAAGATCCAACACGTTTCTTTAATGCTTCAAAACTCATTCCTAAGCTTTCAGCTAATGGTTTAATTTCATCATCAGTATGAGGTAAGAATTCATGTAAAGGTGGATCTAAGAAACGAATAGTAACACTATATGGAGCCATTGCTTTAAATAATTCTTCAAAATCTCCTCTTTGATATGGCAAAATATCTTCTAAAGCTGCCTCTCTTTGTTCAAGAGTTTCAGCAGTAATCATTTTTCTAAAATTAAATATTCTATCTTCTTCAAAGAACATATGCTCTGTACGACAAAGTCCAATACCCTCTGCCCCAAATTTACGTGCTTGAATAGCATCTCTTGGTGTATCAGCATTGGTACGAACTTTCATTCTTCTAGCCTCATCAGCCCAAGTCATGAATGTTTCAAAGTCTCCACTAATACTTGGCTCTTCTGTCTTAATTAAACCATCATAAACACGACCAGTAGAACCATCTAAGCTAATTTCATCACCTTCATGATATACTTTACCACTCTTAGTAGTAAGTGTTTTAGCTTCTTCATCAATAGAAAGTTCGCCACAACCAGATACACAACAACGTCCCATACCACGAGCAACAACTGCAGCATGGCTAGTCATACCACCACGAATCGTTAAAATTCCTTCCGCATGATTCATACCTTCGATATCTTCAGGTGATGTTTCTAAACGAACCAAAATAGTTTTTTCACCCATTTTAGAGTGTTCAGTAACAGTTTCTGCAGAGAAATAAATCTTACCAGCACCAGCTCCTGGAGATGCAGCAAGACCAGTTGCAATCACTTCACCTTTCTTTAGGGCATCTGCATTAAATGTTGGATGAAGTAAACTATCAAGTTGTTTTGGTTCAACTTTTAATAATGCTTCTTCCTTGGTAATTAATCCTTCACTTACCATATCAACAGCGACTTTTAGGGCAGCAGTAGCTGTTCTCTTACCATTTCTAGTTTGAAGCATAAATAAATGTCCATCTTCAATTGTAAATTCCATATCTTGCATATCTTTATAATGATTTTCAAGAGTTTTAGCAATTTCGGCAAATTGTTTATATACCTCTGGCATTGTATCTTCAAGTTTACTAATAGGTTCTGGTGTACGAATACCTGCAACAACATCTTCACCTTGAGCATTAATTAAGTATTCACCATAGAGTTTAGCCTCACCTGTTGCTGGATTTCTTGTAAATGCAACACCAGTACCTGAAGTATTACCGCGATTACCATAAACCATTTCTTGAACATTTACAGCTGTACCCCAACTAGATGGAATATCATTCATTCTTCTATAATAAATAGCACGCTCATTATTCCAACTTCTAAATACAGCGGTAACTGCTTCAATTAATTGAACCTTTGGATCTTGTGGGAAATCTTCACCAGCAATTTCCTTATAAATCTTTTTAAATTCATCTGTTACTTCAACCATATCATCTGCAGTTAAATCGGTATCAAATTTAGCTCCTTTTTCTTCCTTAATTTCATCTAAACGTCTCTCAAAACTTGATTTTGGATAACCTTTAACAACATCCGCAAACATTTGGATAAATCTACGATAAGAATCATATACAAATCTCTTATTGTTTGTTACTTCAGTAAACCCTTCTGCTACTTCATCATTCATACCTAAGTTAAGAACTGTATCCATCATACCAGGCATACTAGCACGAGCACCACTTCTTACACTAACAAGTAATGGATTTTTTTTATCCCCAAGTGTTTTACCTGTAATTTTCTCTAATTCTTCTAATTTAGCATAAATTTCCTTTTTAATCCCTTCATCAATTACTTCTTTATCCTCGTAATACTTATTACAAGCTTCCGTTGTAACTGTAAAGCCTCTTGGAACCGGAAGCCCCAAGCCAGTCATTTCTGCTAGATTAGCACCTTTACCACCTAACAATTCTTTCATATCTCTATTACCTTCTGAGAAAAGGTAAACATACTTTTTTTCCATATAGCCTCCTTAAAATTATGGTATGAATTTATTATAACATGCATCAAGAAGAACCACAATGAATAGGCAAAAGTTTGACAAAAAATGTACAAAAAAGGGGCTGTCGAGAAATTAAGTAATTAATTTTTCAACAGTTCTTTTATTTTAAAAAACTCTGAAATCATAAGGAAATCAGAACTTTTTTGTGATACAATAATCTTATTCAAGGAGTAGTATCACATGTCTTGTTTTACTATAAAAAATAATTTTTTTCTAGTCTCCTCAAACAAATACTATGAGAAATTAGCAAAAAAGCGAAAAATTTTACATGATTATATTGAAAAGTCAAAGAAAAAGAGCCTAAGCTCCAACTACTAAATAAGGGTCACTTACTGTCCCTGACCCCGACAATTGAAAATCAGCACGTAAATTAATAGCTGGGCGCACACCAAACGCGTTATTCACATACGGATTGTCGAGGTAGCCAGTCGTACTCACAATGAACACGTAAGCACGACCGCGCGAACTGTAAAAGGAAGACGGAGACATAGTCCAGTATGCTTGATTTGTATATAGGTAATAACTTGTATTATCTGTGTAGTATGCACCACCTGCGTATGCTACTTCATCGGCGGTAATAAGTCCGATTGGATATGTTAATGTCTTGTTACCTTTACTACTTGATGTTGATGTAAATAAATCTGTTGTTGTTTGACACTTGAAACTTGGTGCTTTATTGGTGATTAATCTAATATATGCTGCATAATATGTTTCTGTTGTACTTGTCCCTCCACTTCCATTACTACTTGATTCACTGGTACTTGGATATCTATCATTACAAAATCCTGCATTCATATCTATATCATCAGCATAACTTGCGAGATTACTTGAGTACCATGTATTTAATGCGGTTAATATCGTACTATTCGTTCCTCTTCCATGCACACTTCCACTTGTATATTTAAATCCTACATAAGCATTATTATTATATGAACTATTAAATGTACTTGTTCCTATTTGTGTTCCTGTTCCAGTTGTTGTTGTACTTGTTCCATTATAGATGAGTCTTATTGTACCATCACCATTAATTCTTATTATCCGCCAATAAAATCCTGCCCAATATACCCAGTTATCGGTTGGTGCTCCTGCAAAGTAGTATGTTGTTCCATCATCATCTTCGGCACTATAGATTGTTCCGGTTGTTGTATTCGTTATAGTTGTACTAAAATCATTCCTTGTTAATACAGTATCATAATGAGATAAAATATAATCTCTTCCTACATATGGATTATATTCATCATAGTATAATGTACAATTTGTTCCACTTTGATTTAAATTTTCTACATATACTCTATTATTTTTACTATCCCAGCCCAATGTTGTATTATTTGTACATGTACTTCTATCTACATTTAATTCATACCCACTTTGTGGTATATCATTTGTTTCTTTATAACTTCCATCTTCTTCTATATATGTTGCTATAATATTAATATCTGGCTCTGCATCACTTAACTCTACTGTTACTCTTCCTGTAAATGTACCACCTATATCACTATTTTGATTCTCTTCTAAATTTGGATATTCAAGAATTACATAGTAGTATTGAATTAATCCTGTTGGTGAGGATGTAATAAATTCATCTTCTACTAATGTTATTTTTGTTTCATTCGTATTAATTGTTCCACTAGATACTGCTGTTCCTAATTGATCTATATTTGATATTTCACACTCTTCATAATACATCATTGCTCCATCTATGACACCTTTTTGTTGTTCACATGATGCACTTACTTCTATTTCACTACTTGTTTTATATATAGTGTAATTAAGTGGTGTATTTAGTGTATTCGTTCCTTCCCATATGACATTATATGATATTAATTCATTATCACCTGTTGCTGTCACCTTAATACTTGATACACTTTCATGTCCTGGATAAATATCTAAATCATTAAATTCAATATTTCCTTCTACTCTTAATTCTGATCCTTGAATTGTTGCTGTTGTAAAATCGGCAGTACTACCACTTCCACCAAAAAAGTTAGAAGCAGCAAAATAAGCAAAAGACACACCTATTACAACAAGCAAACATGCTACAATAATTATTAACCATTTATTCTTATTTTTCATATTATTCTGCTCCTTCTACTACATATGGATCAGTAGCTGTTCCAGATCCAGTTAAAGTAATATCTGCTTTTAAATTTATGACAGGACGTATACCAGACCCGTAATCCAGCTTACTGCTAAGATAACCAGACATATCTACAAGGAACACATATGCGTTTCCGCTGTAAAAGCGATACGGAGACACGGTCCAATAGGCTTGCCCTGTATATAGATAATAACTTCTATTATTTGAATCTACTACTCCACCTGCATATGCTACTTCATCCGCTGTGATGAGTCCTATTGGATAGGTTAATGATTTATTTCCCCTATTACTACTACTTACTGTGAACAAGTCACTACTATCTTGACAATTTAACATTGGTGTTTTATTTATGGTTAACCTAATATACGCAGCATAGTATGTAGTTACTGCTCCTGTTCCTCCTAAGCCATTACTACTGCTACTACTTGTACTTGGATACCTATCATTACAAAATCCTGCATTTGTATCTATATCATCGGCATAACTTACTAGATTTTGTTGATACCATGTATTTAACGCTGTTAAGATTGTACTATCCGTTTCTAACCCATGAACTTCATTTTGTGTGTATTTTAATCCCACATACATATTATCACTATATGTATTGTTAAATGCACCAGTACTTATTTGAGTTCCTGTTCCTGTTGTTGTGGTACTATTTCCATTATAAATTAATCTTATTGTTCCATCTCCATTAATTCGTATGATTCGCCAATAGTATCCTGCCCATTGCACCCAGTTATCAGTTGGCGCTCCGGCATAATAGTAGGTTGTTCCATCATCATCTTCTGCTTGGTAGATTATTCCTGTAGTATCTTCTGTTATAGTTACACTAAAATCATCTCTAGTTCTTATTTCTTTGTTTGCTAAAATACTATTCATTGCTAATGGCTTTATATCAAAATACAAATAGCAACTAGTTCCATTTTTACTTAGATTATTTAAATATAATCTATTATCTTCCCATGTTGGCGTTGCATTATTACTACATACACTTTTACTTGTATTAAGTGTATATCCAGTACTTGGTAAAGTATTACTTTCAGTATAAGTTCCATCTTCTTGTTCTATATAAAAAGCTAAAGATGTATTCTGATTAAACTGATCATCTTCGACTAACATTTTCTGATTATTACTTTTAGGATAAAATAATATTACTCCCACTAAAATTACAACCAACCCTATAACAAATCCTACTTTTTTCATTCTTCTCTTCCTTTACTCCCAATCATTCTACATCATATAAAAGTAAATTTCATCTCATTCGACAAAACTTGTCAAAATTTCTTGCATAGTTATATTATAACTATCTATGATATATTTCTAGTATACAATAATAGTGAGAATAAATCAATTATTTTATGTTATTTTACAGCACAAAAATAACAAAATATTGCATAGAAAAAAGAGGAATAATTCCTCTTAATCACTAAATATTACTAATACTAGCTCGTCTGTATTCTTCACACAAATGATCTAAGTCTTTTATAAAAGCTTCTATTTCTTCTTCACTTGTTATTCTAGCACCACTCGCATATTTATGTCCTCCCCCATGATATTTACTAGCAAGTTCATTAATAATCGGACCATGCGAACGAATACTTACTTTATAAACTTTATTTTTAACATCTTCGGTAATAAAAGTCCAAACAGAAACTTCCCTAATAAAATTAAAATTATTAATAAGATTCGCTGGTGTAGCTAAATCGACATGATACTCTTTAATAATATCACTAGGAATGACAAGATATCCTAATCCATTTTCCGTAACTTTCATATTTGTTGCTAAATAGCCTTGAAATCTTACTTCATCAAGACTTCTATCATACAAATAATTATATAAAGAAGTAAATTCTATTTTACTTGTTTTTATTAAATCATAGACAACTTTAAAAGTTTCTTTGGTTGTATAAGGAAGTAAAAATCGATCACTATCAGACACAATCCCAAGATATAAATTTCCGGCAATCTTTGTATCTAATTTAAGTGGTGTCTTTAAAATTAACTCAGCAATCATCTGACAAGTAGAACATGCTTTTTCATTGGTCCAATCAACAGGGCCTTTGATATCTTCCGCTGGATGATGATCGATTTTCATAATCTCCTTATATTCTAATCCATCAATTCCATCTACTCTAGATATATTAGGAACGTCTAAAACAATTAAAAGACATCCTTTAAATTCTTCCGGATCAATTTTATCTAATATGCCATAATATTTGAACTTAGATACACCAAGACCAACTGCAACTACTTCCTTATCAGGAAAAGTAAGCCGAATAGAATCACGAAGAACAGTTGTAGAAGCAATGGCATCAGGATCTGGTCCTACATGCCTTGCCACTACAATTTTTTTATACTCTTTAATCTTTTTATATACTTTTTTTTCAATACTATTATTTATGAGAGTCACCTCCTACTTAATCAAATCATAAGTATCAAGGGCAATCATAAGTTCTTCATTCGTTGGTACAACATAAATAGCTACACTAGAATCATCACTGGAAATAATTCCTTCTTGTGTATCTAAATAACTAGCAATTTTCATATTTCTTTCTTTATCAATCTTAATACCCAAACAACTTAATTTATTAATAATTTCTTCTCTAAATTCTCTAGCATTTTCACCAAGCCCTGCTGTAAATACGATAGCATCAACTTTTCTTTCTAATTCTACATAATACTTTGCAATATAATCAACAATACGATTAACATACATATTGTTAGCTAAAATAGCATCATGATCACCCTCCGCCATAGCAGCTTCAATATCTCTATGATCACTAAATTTACCACTTAAGCCAAATAAGCCACTTTTCTTATTTAAAATCGTATCTACTTCCTTAATAGATTCTCCTGTTTTTTCCATATAATAAGGAATAATTGAATAATCAATATCACCTGAACGAGTTCCCATAATTAACCCAGCATTCGGAGTAAATCCCATTGTGGTATCAAAGCTTTTACCATCTTTAATCGCACAAATACTTGCTCCGCTACCAATATGACAACTAATTAGGTTAAGATCATCACGACCTAGCTTTTCTTGCATCGTTTTAAGTATATATTTATGACTTGTTCCATGAAAACCATACTTACGAATTTGCAAGTCTTTATACCAACTAAGTGGTACAGAATATAAATATTGTTCTTCACTCATGGTTTGATGAAAAGCAGTATCAAAAACACCTACCATTGGTACATTTGGTAATGCTTCTCTAAATGCTTCTACTCCCAAAATATTGGCAGGATTGTGAAGTGGTGCTAAACTTGATAATTCTCCAACTGTGTGAAGTACATCGTCATCAATCACAACACTAGATGCATATTTATCTCCACCATGAACTAAACGATGTCCAATACCATCAATCTCATCTAATGATTTAATAATATCATTATCAAATAGTTCCTTAATCAATAGTTCAATTGCATCTTTATGATCTCTCATATCAGCTTCTTTTTTTATCTTTGAACCATTAATCTTAATGCTATAAATTCCTCCTGCTAAACCTATTTTTTCAAAATTTCCACTGATTAGTTCTTCCTCTTCCGGTAATTTAATCATATTAAATTTTAAAGATGAACTACCAGCATTTACTGTTAATATTTTCATAATATCCTCTTTTCTATACCCCTATTATACAAAAAAAAAGAAGATATTTCCATCCCCTTTTAATTTATTCTTTTAATTCATTAATAATTAGAAAATCTAAAAAATGAAACAAAGCAAATAATTCTAAAATAAATTAGCGAATTAACAGCATTTTTTATTATACATTATTCTTGATCAATATAGCGAACATATGTTATAATTTATGTAGGAACATTTAATAGTTGGGTGATGCCAAACTTCTGTAAAGAAGGGAGGCGATAATATGAACAAGAAGGATTTTTTAATTCTATCTTTAGTAATAATTATCTTCCTTTTACTATTATTACTATTTATAGTTTTAATATAAAAGCAAATCACCTAACTCAACTTATGAATTAGGTGAACCTATATTAGGCAACACTCAACATGAGAATATTGAATGTTCCTTTTTTTATCTTATGAAGTTTCCCTCATCTATATACATTATAATATATTTTATACTTAATTTCAAGAATTTTTGTGATTTATTCTTTAACCCAATAAGCATCAAGAATGATATCTTCATAAACCGGATTTGTAAAATCAAACTCTTCTTCGTTCAAATACCAACCAGCAAATTTGTATCCATCTCTCGCTGGATCTTTAGGCATTTTAACTAGACCGCCAGCTGAAATAGTTTCACTTTCAATCTCACTACCCCCATTTGAATTAAATGTAACAACAACACTAGTCTTTATTTCTTCTTGCTTTTTATATTTTGCCACCAATACCATATCACTCATAATAGGATTACTAAAATCAAATTCTTTATTATGATAATACCAACCGACAAATTCGTATCCTTCACGTATAGGAATAGGTACGTCCTCCAAAATAGTATTCTCCTGAACCATCTTTTCTTCTATCTTATCTCCACCTAAAGAATCAAAAGCAAGAGTATACATCACTTCCTCTTGTTTTTCATATTCAGCCTGAAGTGTAATATTCTCTGTTATTTCCATATCAAAATCAAATTTTTCACCATCTAAATACCATCCCACAAACTCATATCCATCTTTTACTGGATCATCTGGTTTATCAATTGTTTTACTTAGACCAGTTTTAATTGGTGTAACCACACTTCCCCCATTAGAATTAAAAGTAACCAAATAACCATCTTTTCCTAAATAAAAAAGAATTCCCCCACCAATTAGAATAATAACTATAACAATGATCAAACTATATTTTAATGCTTTTACCATTTTAACCTCCATCTCTTCCGCGACTGTGCCGCTTCAGACACAAATCGAGAAG
>CAMMXG010000027.1 GCA_946500895.1 uncultured Mycoplasma sp.
TAAATCCCTTCTTCTTAAAAATTAAAACTTGTCCTTGACAAAGGGTACATTTTAACATGAATATGTCAATAGATGATATTAGTAAAGCAACTAATTTATCTATTGAGGAAATAAAAGCATTAAAAGAGAACAAATAAGTTTTCTTTTTTAAAAAGCAATTATATACAATTTTACAAACAAAAAAATATTAAGGAAGAAGGATTATTAGTGAAACTAAATGAATGGATACACAAATATATAGCAGATGATAAAACACAAGAAGAGTTAAATAAATGGGATTTAAAGATAGCAGAGAATAAGGGTTATGAACAAGGGGTTGAACAACGAAATGTTGAAATAGCTAAAAATTTATTAAACATGAATATGTCAATAGATGATATTAGTAAAGCAACTAATTTATCTATTGAGGAAATAAAAGCATTAAAAGAGAACAAATAAGTTTTCTTTTTTCATAAAAAAATATTTCTTCCATAATATTTTAATATGAATATAGGGGTTAAATTACAAAGAGTAAGAGAAGAAAATTTTATTTGGGTAGTATATTTTTTTATTATAATCGCTGCTCTTCTTTCTAATGCCTATGAAAAATACTTTTTAGAAACCGGAGATTACCGAAAAGAAAAAATCTTTAGAACATTAAACATTACTATTTTTTCTGTTGCTTTCTTTATCTATTTATATTTTGTGATCATTAGTTATGAAAATGTCCAAGAATTAAGAGAAACAAGTACAAAAAAAGAAGTATTAAGTGCCCACATGACACTAATTGCTTCTCTTCTATTTTTAGTCGCTGGTGGTATCGCTCTATTTGCCGAAATAAATAGAGAAAACCCTGACACTGATATTGGGGTAGTCTAAGTAAAACTACGATAAGCATGACCAGTTAGTATTTCTTTTCCTTTTAATTCAGCCAGCTCCCCTACACTCACCACTTGATATCCTTCTGCATAAAGTTTTGGAAGTAAAATTTTTAATGCTTCCAAACTTGTTTCATAAAGTTCATGCATCAAAATAATCGAACCATCTTGGACATTTTCCATCACATGATTAACAATTTTTTCCGCATCATGATATCGCCAATCTTCCGGATCGATATTCCACAAAATAAGCGGATAATCTACATTTTCTAAATTCGTTTTATTATAAGCCCCATAAGGAGGTCTAACATATTTGATATGATCTCCCGTAATTTTATAATATAAATCATCTGTTTTTTTAATATTCTCATTTACTTCCTCAATACTATTCTTTTTCATATTTATATGATTGTAAGTGTGACTTGCTACTTCATTACCCGAATTATAAGTATCAAGTACACATTTTTGACAAGATTGCATCATTGTTCCAACCATAAAGAATGTTCCATGAGCTTTATTTTTTTCCAAAACATTTAAAAACTCAGCATTATACTTACTACTAGGGCCATCATCAAAAGTAATTGCAACTGTCTTTTTATCACTACTGTATTGATAACCATCTTCATTCGTATATTTTTGATCTAATAAGTGCGTAAAATCCAAATAATCATGAACTTCATTATAATTAATCTTTAAGGATACCACATCTTGATAATCATATTCATAAGTATAATCATAATAATAAGCAACCATTTCATTATCATAAATTAAATATACTTTTTCCCCATCGCTGTTTATGATACCTTCTACAATAAATTCAGGATATTTTAATCTTAATAATTCTTCTTCTTTCGCTTCAAAATCATCTATTTTGCCCTCTTTAATAATATCCTTTAACTCTAATTCTTCGCCAGTATATGTATCAATAATATAGGAAGTATATTTCTCGTTATTTAAAAATACCAAACTAGTAAATTCAGGAATATCAGTACTTTCATAAACTAATTCTGTATTCTCACTCTTTATTTTTGAAATAACCTCTTCTATATTAACACTAGGAGCACTAGGAACAGACTCTAACTTTGAAGGTTCATCATCCATTGTAAGGCCTTTAATCAAAAAGAAAGTCGCCAAAATAAATAATAGAATAATTAGAACAATAAATATAACTTTAAATATTTTAAACTTCACTCTAATCACTACCTATATTTATTATAACAACTTTTAAATATTTTTTACATCTTTTTTCCCAAATGTTACATAAGTTATACATAGCATTACCAAAATATATAACGCAATAACTAAAATGGAAGTACTAACTGAAACCCCAAAAGGCGATGATGTACCAGTTACAAGATAACTAAAATCCCAATAAAGTGATACAAAAAATTTGAACACCCAAAAAGCATAAACGACTGCCAAATTAGAAATGACATTGAACATCAAATAGAAAAGAAAACTAATAGTAATCGCCGCTGAAGTGGAAGATGTAATTGTACTAAGCATAAAAGCAAGAATCCCAACAACTAAATAAATCGGTAAGCTTGCAAGTAGCAAGCTAAATAAATAACCAAAAACAGAGTATGTTTCTAACCCGCCATTCGCGTATTGTACCACCGGGACAAATAAAGAATCAAATCCCAATATCAACCCACCAATAAGTATTTCCATAAGACTCATAAATAACATAATAAGAGGAATAAAAAGAATGACAACAAACAGCTTGGAAGAGAGAATAGTCCTTCGTCTAAAAGGCTTAGTAAGTAAATTTTTAATAGTTCCCCTCTGATATTCCTCACTAACAATTGAACCAGCTACCATAATAACATAAATTAAAATAAATAAGCCAAATTCACCAGAAAAGTTAGTTAAAACTGCTCTTAAAGTATGATCATTTAAAATATCTTGTTCTGTTTCGATAACATACTCATGAATACTCATTTCTTCTTCTAAAAACTCTAGTCTACTCTCTTCTTCGCTAGTTAAATCTTCATCATTTAACAAATTAATATATTCCACCATATTTTTTTCCAAAAACTCTAAGGAATTATGCAAATAATTATTATCATCATAAGGAATATTATTTTCTTTACGATAATTTGCTAAATCAAGTAAACGTTCATATCTCATCTTTTCTATTCCTTCAGTTTCATTGAAACGTGACTCTAAATAGGAAATGCGTTCATCCAAAAAATATTGCCAATTACTATCACTAACATAATTTATTCTGTCTTCAAGTTCACTAAGGGATGCCATATAAAGTCCTTGATTCTTTAATATATATTCATCTTCATACATTTGATAAATATAAGAATATAAGAAATGATCAATTAAATATTCCTGAACATTAGAAGAATACTCATCTTTCAATCGTTCCATTTCCATCGTAGTTAAATTCTCAACATAGATCAAAAGATCTTCACTATTATTTAAGTTTAAAGATGCATTTTCTTCTTCTAACGCACCAATATCCACTACTGCAGTATCATAATTATCAAGAGGCGTACGATAAACAATATTTGTTAACACGCAAAACAAAATAAAGATAAAAGTAACAATATAAAAACTTTTCTTATTTATTAATTTTATAATTTCATTATGCATTAACCTAATCATGTTTACCACCCGATCTTTTGATAAATGCTTCTTCTAAAGTCATACTAAGCTTTGTTACTTCATAAATTAAAATATCGTGATTAACTAAAGTTTTTATAAGCATTGCTATTTCCTCTTCATCTCTTACTACTTCAATATGATTTTGATCAACAATTTTATCATATTCAAGTAAAAAGTCTTCACATTTACTACTATCATTCACCTTTAAAACATATTTATTTTCATCTAATTTCTTTAACTCATAAATACTAGCCTCTTCAATTACTTTACCATCCGATATAATGCAAACCCGATTGCAAAAGCTTTCTAACTCACTTAAATTATGACTAGAAATAAGAATTGCTACTCCACTCTTAGCAAGTCTTTTTAATAACACTCTTAAATCTTTAATTCCTTCCGGATCTAACCCATTAGTTGGTTCATCTAAAACTAACAAATTAGGAGAATGGAGTAAAGCCATAGCAATTCCAAGCCTTTGCCTCATGCCTAAAGAATATTTACTAACCTTATCATGAATTCGTGATTCTAATCCAACTAAATCCACAACCCGATAAATATCATCTATAACTACATGTTTATACATTCTTGCCTGTAATTTTAAATTTTCAAACCCTGATAAGTACATATAAACATCCGGTTCTTCTACAATCGAACCAACACGCTCTATTGCATGAACAAAATCATGTTTGATATCATATCCATTAATAGAAATACTTCCACTATTAATTTTTTGTAAACCCAAAATACATTTAATGGTGGTTGTCTTACCAGCACCATTTGGACCAATGAAAGCCAAAATATCTCCCTTATTTATTTCAAAAGATACATCCCTAAGTATCTCTTTCTTTCCAATTTTCTTACACAATTTATCTACTTTTAATACACTCATAAAAATTCCTTCTAACTAATTTTATTATACCAAAAAACAACAAAAAAAGCACTCTAGTAAGTATCATACAAAAGAGTACCTAAAAATGCAAGCAAAAGTGTTCGACAAACTTTGCAACATCTATTTATTGCTTTGAGTATTTAATTCTACTAATTCAACGATAAACTTAATAGTATCCATTATATCTGTATAGCTTATCTCCCTAGCAAAAATATATTTCCTTTGAAATTTATTCCATTGTTTTAGTATATATTCACTCACTTTAATATTTTCAAAAATTTCTCTTGCTTGATTCAAAAGATCATATGTATTTCTTCTCAAACAAGTTTCTTTAATTGCCATAAATAAATTATCTTCATTTATTTCATGTTTATAAAGCTTAAGCAAAACATACATATCATAATAATCTTTCATTCTAGTATTATTGACATTACTATCTAAAAAAGTTTCAAATTTCTCAGCAATAATTGTTTCTTTACTAAAAGCCAGAATTTCAATATTTACTTCATCAAATAAAGATGTATAAGAAAGTAGTAACTCTTTTGGTACAATAGGGTCTCCAGTAGTAATATCAATATGCAAAACTACACAAATATTTTCTTTTTTACCAATTAAACTAATTTTATAACCATTATATTTATCTAATAATCGTATATCTTGAACTTTAGAAAATGTAAAAATAATTCCATCATTAACTTCTAAATTAATAATTTCTTTTATAATTTTAATTATAATCTCCTTTTCCAAGCAAATATTTTTAATCATCATATCCATATCTTGAGTAGTTCTTCTAGTATCTCCTATCATAATTGATAAAAGAAGCCCTCCTTTTAAAATAAAATTATACTTATACTTGCTAACAGAAATACGATATAATAATCTTTCAAAAAAATACATTTGTAATAAATCTTGTGAGAAAACTCCAGTTTGTAATGATTTTATTTTAATTTTATATTTTAAACTATCTGCATTCATTACATTAATATTTCAATATATTTATTTATTTCTCCCTCCACATTAAGTTTTTTAGCATATTCTCTTAATTTAACAAAATTCTTGCTTGAACTTAAAAGATAAGTTTTAAAAGCATATCTTATAATTTCTATATCTTGATTATTTATATCTTTAATCATATCACATAAACATCTTTCTATATCATAAACAAATATGCTTTTCCCTTGCGGACTATCTATACTTATTTTACCTAAATTAAATAATTCTTTATTTACGTAATATAAAGATACATCTTTATTATTTTGTAAGCTCGCATGATATCCAAATGGAACAGTAATATCATAAGAAAGAGGAACTCTTTCACTAAAGCCTAATAGATATAAGGCTGTAGCATGTGAAAATATAGCATAATTAGAAGAATATACTAAATTATAGTATTCATCTCCCCAACAATCAGGAAGCACATACAACCCTCTTTTAACTCTTTCAATAAGTTTCTTTCTAACCATTCTCCCTAAAGTTTTTCTAAAAATGCCTAATTCTTCTGCTTCTTTAGTTGTAATCATACCAAAATTTTTCTGCATAGTCGTTAAAACTAATTCTTCTTGTTTCATTTTAATGCCCCTTTCTACTTAAATTATAACATATTTTAAGTAGTTTGTAACCATTTTAAAAAACCTCTCATCAATCATACATATAAACAAAGTAAAAAGCAAGCAAAAGTGTTCGACAAATTATTTATGTTTCCTTAGACTTCTAACAAGAGGTGAACGAAGAGATGTTAAAATATTATATTCTGCTTCTAAAGAACACTCATAAGAGCGATCCATTCTCTCACAAAATTCTTCAAAATCTTCAAGAGTTAAAGGACAAGCAAAATCCGTTCCAACTTCTAAATCAATACTTGGAGTTACATAAGATTTGCTTCTTGATTTATTATATAAAAATGCTTTATAACGCATGTATTCACTTCCAGGATAAATAAGCGCACCACTTACATAACAAGTATGCATCTTACGTGCTTTTAACACTTCCACCACTGGATAAAAATAAACTTTATCACCAGGAAATAAATAAGTGCTTTCGTTTTCTAAAGATTGATTTTCAACAATAAAATATAACTCACCAATACTCTTCCCATATGGTAAATCTACATCAGGATATAAAGAACAAAGTTTATCATATTCATTATCATACATAACTAAATATTTAGGATAATCTATTAATTCATATCTATTAAACATAGCCCAATTCTCATCATTAACATCATACTTCATCTTACTACACCTATTTCATTTTAACATCATGAGTAACAGAAAACAAGAAAATAGACACATACTTAACAAATAAAAAGTAGTTATCTAAATGATTAGATAACTACTTTTTAATTTACATCAAGAAACTACATAAGGATCTGTAGTAGTTCCTGTTCCAGTAAATAATGTATCAGCTTTCAGATTGATTACTGGACGGACGCCAAGTGCATTGCGCACGATGCCGTCGCCGAGGTCGCCATCCGAAATCACAAAAAACATTCGAGCATAATCTCCGTCAAAACAGTTTGGAGACATAGTCCAATAGTTTTGTCTTGTATATAGGTAATAACTACCATTAATTTGTCCATATACTCCTCCAGCATAGACTACTTCATCGGCTGCAATTAATCCGATTGGATAGGTTAGTGCTTTATTTCCTTTACTCGCACTACTTAACGTAAATAAGTCACTACTATTACTACATTTAAAACTTGGGCTATTATTTGCATATAATCTATAATATGCTGCATAATATGTTATTGCGGTTCCCGTTCCACTTCCACTATATAGTGTTCTATCATTACAAAATCCAGCATTTCCATCTATCCTATCTACATAGTTTTTTAAATTACTATTATACCAGCTATCTAGAACACCTTTTATGGTACTATTGGTTCCTGTTCCTTGTACGCTTCCACTTGTATATTTAAATCCTACATACATGTTATTACTATATGACCCGTTAAATGAACTTGTTCCTGTTTGTGTTCTTGTACCAGTTGTATTAGCACTTGTACCCTGATAAATTAATCGAATTGTGCCATCTCCATTAATTCGGATGATTCGCCAATAAAATCCTCCAAATTTAACCCAGTTATCTGTTGGATTCCCTGCAAAATAATAGACTTCTCCATCATTATCATATTGGGAACTATCCGCTGATTTATAAATAGTTCCCGTAGTGGTTGTCGTAACTGTTGTATTAAAATTTGTTCTTGTGAGTATGGTCGGATAATTGGCCAGAATTGTATCCTTAGCACTGATTCTTTCTGTTTCTACACTTTTTGTTACTACACTTGATACCCTTCCTGATTTATCTACTACTTGTACGGCAATATTATAGGTTGTTCCTCCATTTAAATTATTAAATGTATAAGTATATGTGTTATTTGTTGATGAAATGGTGGTATATGTGCTTCCTCCATTACTACTAAATTTATATTGATCGATTCCACTATGAGCATCATTTCCACTTACTGTTACACTTATACTATTTTCGGTTACACTTGTACTTGTAATACTTACCGTTGGATTCGTTGTATCTACACTATATGCACTACTACATGTTATCGTGCTTGTATTTCCTGATATATCTATCGCTTGAGCACATACTTTTTGAGCACTTGCATTGGAAGGAAGTTTTACTTCTGTACTATTTCCATTAACATTTGTTGTTGGCGTACATGTTGATGAAGTCGTTGTACAATATTTGATACTTTCTATTCCACTATGACTATCACTTCCATTTGCTTTAATTGTTGCTTCTTTATACCAATTATTACTTCCTGCTGTTGAAGATGCTAATGTCGTTGTAATGGTTGGATTAGTTCCATCTACTTTATATGCCTCACTACATCCTTCTCCTATTTGGTTATATTCATCTGTTATTCTAACACATAGCTTTTGAGGATTAGCATTGCTACTTAATGCTGTTGTAAATGAATTATTTGTAATGGATGCAGTTTGATTTGGTATACAACTATCTTCTGTGGTTACACAATATAATACATCATAATTTCCTGTTTGGGTTGTAATATTACTTGTTAGACTGACACTCTTATACCATCCATTATTTCCACTTGTGGTTGTTCCAACAAATACCACATTTGGATTTGTATATTTACTTCCCTCTTCTATGGTGATATTTCCACTGATGATACTTCCTATATCATCATTTTGATTCGCTTCTTCATTTGGATATTCAAATACTACATAATAATATATTTCTTTTCCATCCGGTTCGGTTAATATGATTTCATCACTCTTTAATATTGTTTTTCCCTCTCCTTGGGTAATAGTTCCACTACCAATTGATGTTCCTAGCTCTTCTATATTATTACCAGTACACTCTTCATAATATATTTTGTTTAATCCTACTCTTCCTTCTCTTACTTCACAACTATAACTTGCATCTATATTATTTTCTACTTTATAGATCGTATAGTTAATTGGTGTATTGAATGTATTATTTCCATTAAAAATAACATTAAAAACAATTGGTGTATTATTTCCTGTTCCTGTTACTCTAATACTTGCTACTGCTTGATGTCCTGGATAAATATCAGCATTACTAAATGATATATTTCCATCTGCTTGTACTCCTTCTGACTTAATAGTCGCTGTTGTATTTGTAGCAACACTGCCACCACCTGTAACACTACTATTAGCGCTAAAATAAGCAAAAGATACTCCTGCTGATAATATTAATACTCCAACTAAATACAAAGCAAACACTTTCTTATTTTGAAATTTCTCTAATACTTTCATACTCTTCTCCTATACTTCCTTATTAGGATGATACCTTATCCTAAATTCATACCTTTTAAAATATTACATAGGTATATTTTAACTATATTAAGTATAAGATATTCTTGAGAAATAATCAATATTTTTATGTTATTTTACAGCATTTTTAAAAATGTTCCCATGAAAAAAGTGATTATTTAACATAACCACATTCTTCACATAATATCTTTTTATTTTTATTTACAAGCAAATTCTTACAGTTTGGACAAACCTCACCAGTTGGTTCATACCATGTTGCATATTTACATTTAGGGAAATTACTACATCCATAAAATACTTTTCCTTTTTTAGTTGTTCTAGCAATAATATCATGACCACATTGTGGACATTTAGCAAAAGCTTTAATTTCTTTTTCTTCTCTTTTAACATATTTACAAGTCGGATAATTGCTACATGCAACAAACTCTCCATATTTGCCTTTACGGACAACTAAATCACTGCCACATTCTGGACAAACCTCACCAGTTTTTTCTGGTTCTTTTTTCTCCATTTCTTTAAAAGCTTTCTCAACAAGTGGAGCAAATTCATCATAAAACTTTTGTAAAACTTCCACATTATTTAATTTATGATCTGCAATTTCATCTAGTTCTGTTTCCATATTCGCTGTATATTCAACATTGACAATATTGCTAAAGAATTCTTGCAATTTATCATTTGTTTCAAAGCCAATTTCGGTTGGATAAAACTTTTTATCATCTAGTTTTACATAACCTCTGTCTTGGATAGTTTTCATAATGGTTGCATAAGTACTAGGTCTACCAATACCTAACGCTTCCATTTCCTTAATTAAACTTGCTTCTGTATATCTTGGTGCTGGTTTCGTAAAGTGTTGGAATTTTTCTATTTTATCGGCAACAAATACATCACTATGATAGTTTTTAAAATCTGGTAAAATAACATCTTCATTATCTTCATATTCTTGATAAACTTTTAAGTAACCATCAAATTTTAAAACACTACCAGTTGCTTTAAACATATAACCATTATTGTCTAAATTAACAGTAGTTGCTAAAGTTTTCGCACTACTCATTAAGTAAGCCAAACTACGAATATAGATTAAACGATATAATTTATATTCATCATTACTTAAATATTCTTTAATGGATTCTGGCGTACGCATAATACTAGTTGGTCTAATCGCTTCATGCGCATCTTGAGCTCCTTTGGGCTCTTTAGATGCTTTTACGCTACCAACGTATTCTGTACCATATTTTCCTTTAATATAATTTTTAGTATCATTAACAAACACATCAGAAAGTCTTGTTGAATCCGTACGCATATAAGTAATTAAACCAACCATTTCACTTCCTATATTCATACCTTCATATAGTTTTTGTGCTATTTGCATCGTTTTACTAGATGAAAAATTAAGGCGATTCGCTGCCATTTGTTGTAAAGTAGAAGTACGGAATGGATCTTTTGGCTTCTTTAACTTTTCTTTTTCTTCTACACTATCAATTTTAAAAGACAAAGAAAGTTTACTTAATATTTCGTCAGCTTCTACCTCGTTTTTAATTTCAACCTTTTTCCCATGATATTTCTCTAAACTTGCTTTAAAAGTTTTAAAATCAGCTTCAATGGTCCAATATTCTTCCGGAACAAAAGCTAAGATTTCTCTTTCCCGGTCAACAATTAATTTTAAAGCAACACTTTGCACACGACCGGCACTTTTTCCACCCGTCTTCCTTTGCATTAGTTTACTTAAGCGAAAACCGATAATACGATCAAGCATTCTTCTTGTTTCTTGACTCTTTACTAAATCCATGTCAATCTTACGAGGATGATTAATTGCATCAACCACAACATCTTTTGTAATTTCATTGAATACTACTCGCTCCGATTTATCTTCGTCTAAACCAAGTTCATCATATAAATGCCATGAAATTGCTTCTCCCTCACGGTCTGGGTCGGTTGCCAGGATAACTTTATCACTAGCCTTTGCCATCTTTTTTAAAGCAGCAATATCCTTACCCTTTCCTTTAATTGCTACATAATTTGGTTTAAACCCATTTTCAATGTCAATTCCAAGGCCATATTTACCAGTTGTCGCTAAATCTCTAATATGTCCTTTACTAGATACGACATGATAATTACTACCTAAATATTTTTCTATTGTTTTACTTTTTGCCGGTGACTCGACGATAACTAATTCACTCATAATACTCCTTTCTTATTCGGAAGTGGTATAGTTATTTAAAGCATCCTCTAAATAACTAAAGTAGTTTTTTCTAATTGCTAAACCACTCATTTCTAATTTTAACCTCACTTCGGTATTAATTGCAAGTATTTCTTCACGTGAATATGTTTTTTGTGTATAGTAATGGATTTCACTTGTACTTGCATTATAAAAAGCATATTCATTTTTCCATGAGCCATCAATAAATATTACCATATCTTCGTGTTCCTGACTTAAAGCATCCGTTCCCATATAAAGTCTAGAATCATAATTTAAATTAAAGAGATTAGCAACCGTTGGTAAAATATCAATATAACTTGTATAAGCATCAATTTCTTGCGCACTTATCTCACTATTATAAATAATAAGTGGAATACGATCGGCATTATTATCAACGCTTAAATCATAATCTAACGCTGCATTTATTTTTTCTGTATCCATAGAATATGGATAATGATCACCAAATAACACAATGACTGTATCATCTAAGATACCACGTTCTTCTAAACCATCAAACAAAATTCCAATCGCATTATCTACTACTTTTAATTTAGACATATATCTTTTGAGTTCAGTAGAATAATCTTCTGGAAACAAATCCATATACATATCCCCATATTCACTGGACATATTATAAGGCATATGCGAAGTAACAGTTGTAATAAAACTCATAAATGGATTATTTGCACCATTTTCATCAATAATTTCTAAATATTTTTCCATCAGTTCTTCATCACTAGCCCAAGTATCATAAGCAGGATAATTATAGCTAAAATCTAAATCTAAGTCTACAGCATCATAAAAAGTACCACTACCCATATTTTTATGAATTACACTTCGATCATAATACCAATCATAATAATCATGGAAACTATTTGTAGTATAACCTTGATTATTAAATAAGTTAAAAATACTTTCAAAATAAGTATTATTTTGATAAACATTCGCCGTGCAATTATTATTAATCGAATAAAGGCTAATCATCGCACCCATTTCATTGTTACCAGTACTACAAATATTTCTTGGTGAATAATTATTGGTAAAATGAAGTCCATTTTCTACTAACCTTTGAATATTCGGATAATATTCACTATTTAACATAATTTCATTACCTGATTCCACCATAATAACAATTAAATTTTTACCCTCAAACATTCCGGTATATTCGTTGGTTGTCGTAACAGTATTACTTACAAAGTATTTATTGAGATTATTTAATTCTTCATCACTTTCTCGATTAATCAAATCTAACCAATAAGTATTATTAATCGTAGTATGATAACTAATTACTTCTTCTGGATCATCTGGATTTTCCAAATCTAAGTCGTCTGGATCAATTTCAATACTAGAGTAAGATTCTCCTGGAAAGAAGTACTCTTTAATATCTAAAAATCCATAACCAATAAAACCGAAATTACGCACAATTAAACTAGCATTCGTTGGTTTCTTAAACAAATCATATGCTGTTGTAGATTGATACTTATCTTGCATAAAAGACGCTTTTAAAGTTGCACAATATAAAAATCCTAATAAAACTAAAAGAAAAATAGGTACCATTTTAAGAAATACTACCAAAGAGTCAAGTTTTCTTTTCGGTAACTCTAAAGTTACTCTCTTATCAATAAATATATAATAAATTAAAAGAAGGATAAAAGGAATCAGCATAAAATAAAAAGTCCACTCAAAACTAGCTAAAAAATCTTTAATATAACTAGATACTGCCCCAAGTTGGGTATTAGTACTAATACTAGCATACACTCCTAAAAAATTATGAAATCCAAGTTCCGCAATACCATAAATAGTAAAAATAAAAACAATAATAACATTAAGTATTTTAGTAAGTAATCTTGGTAAAAAAGAAAAAATATAACCAAATAATAATGCTAAAATATTAAGACCTAGTAAAACTCTTAGACTAGCCACATTAAAAATAGAAATACCATCAACAAGATGAAATATAACCTCTAACAAAAGAAAACAAATAAGTAACAAAAAATAATTAGAAAAAACTCTACTAGCCCACAACTTCCTTATTTTCTTCACTGCTACTACCCTCCAAAATAAATTTAACCGGCTTAAAAGTCATCCGATACTCATTAGTTATACCATATTTTTTTATTAATTCCAAGTGTTCTTTCGTAGGATATCCTTTATTTTTCTTATAATTATATTCCGGATATTTCTGATCTAACTCATACATGATATGATCCCTAGTAACTTTGGCAATGACACTTGCTGCCGCAATCGAAAGTGATAATGCATCCCCATGAATAATAGGACGTGATGGAATATCAATATCATTTAAACTCATCGCATCACTTAAAATATACTCCGGTGTAATGGCTAAATTATCTATTGCAATATACATAGCTTTCCGGCTTGCTTCCAAAATATTAATTTCATCAATCTCTTTCGCTGAAACAATTCCGACACCAATACTTAATGCTTCTTTTTGTAAGGCTTGATAATAATATTCTCTCTTTTTCTCTGTTAACTGTTTCGAATCATTAAGGCCCTCCAAATGGTAGTTTTGAGGTAATATTACAGCTGCCGCAACAACAGGACCAACAAGTGGCCCTCGTCCTGCTTCATCCACCCCAGCAATTAAAGTAATATGATTTTTATACAATTCTTGTTCATATTTAAGCAAATTAGAACTCATGATCAAAAACGACTCCTTTTATATATTCTCCTTTAATATCATTAATAATTTTATTGCTAACTCGTTCGTAATCAACTTCACCACCACGAATGGCCCCCATACCCTTAGCAATAACTTCATATGCTCCTTCAATATCAAGCTCCACTGAATTAGGCATAACACCATATCTTCCTCTTAATTTATCAGGATAATATTTATTAAGCTTCTTTAAAATATGCACAGCAACTTCATTTTCATCTAACACTTCAGTTTTAATCGCCGAAAAAGATGCTAAGTTTAAAGCCACTTCTTGTTGCTCTAACTTTGGCCATAAAATTCCTGGTGTATCTAAAAGAATAATGTTATGTTTTGTATTAAGCCAAACTAAACCTTTTGTTACTCCTGGTCGATTTCCCACTTCGGCTACTTTCCTACCTACCATTTTATTAATTAAAGTAGATTTACCTACATTGGGAATACCTACCACTAAAACACGCACATCTTTCTTCATCAAACCTTTTTCTTCTCTTTTTTCCTGAAGTTCTTGCGCAAGATCATGTGTCGCAACAACAATCTTTAAAATATCCTCATCTTTATTTAGATCAACAAGTAATGCTTTAGTTCCCAAATTTTCATAATATTTTACCCATCTCTCTGCCATTTCTTCGTCTGCCAAATCTTTTTTCGTCATAATAAGAATTTTGGGTTTATTGCCAATAATATCATAAATATTAGCTATTTTACTAGATTTGGGAATTCTACTATCAACTAATTCATAAACTACATCAATATGTTTATACTCTTTTTGCATTAATCTCTTAGCTTTCGCCATATGCCCTGGATACCAGTTGATTACACTTTTATGCAACCCCCCTTGTATTTCATTGTTCTTCATAAAAATTCTACTCCTTTCGCACTAAATTTTTAATTAAATCAAGTGTTTTTC
>CAMMXG010000028.1 GCA_946500895.1 uncultured Mycoplasma sp.
TAATAATATTTAAATCTTTATCCATTTTTTCCTTATCTTTATAAGAAATATCTCTTACCATCTCTGCATAAGCCCTAATCATCGTAAGTGGAGTCTTAAGGTCGTGGCTTACATTAGCCATTAAATCTCTTCTTAGTTCATCAATCTTAGATAAATCTTTTTCTACATGATTTAAAGTATTAGCAAGTTCATCAATTTCTAAAACATCACTTCTTTCGAAAACAATATCATATCTACCCTCACCAAGTTCTTTTGCCTTTTTCGTAATATTCGTAATAGGTTTTGTAATCTTAATAGATAAGAAATAAGAAATAAAACAAGCTAGAACAATAATAATAATTGTAATATAGACAAGTTGCCCCCTAAGTACGATATTTGCCCCATCAATATCTTCCAAATTAGAATAAACAAAAATATATCCATCATCAACACGAATTCCTGAAAGCAAAGCCTTTGTTTCACTAACACTATTAATTAATTTAATATTAGAAGTATCACTATCACTTTCCATTGCCTCATTCATAAGATCAGTAATTTGACTATTATTTTTATTTAAACCACAACCAACCATAAGTGTATTATAAAGTATTTTTTCACCAGTATTTAAAGTATACTGAATACATACACTATTATCATAAGCCATAGTTTCAAGTTCAGTTACCAATTCTGCTGTTGTAAAGTTACGAATACTATTAACAATATTCTTTATCTTATTTTCTTGATAACGTTCATAAGAGAATTTAAGCAAAATATTTTGTGAAAACAAAAGTAACAAAAGAATAGTAACACTAAATATAACTAAATATAATAATGTTTTAAAGTTAATGCTACTAACCTTTGTCTTTAACATCGAACTTATACCCCATTCCTCGAACCGTCTTTATCACGTCACGATACTTACCTAAATTATTTCTAAGTGTTTTTACATGAGTATCAACAGTTCTCTCATCACCATAAAAATCATACCCCCAAATATTAGATAAAATAGCATCACGAGATAAAGCAATATTTCTATTTTGCATAAAGTATTTTAAAAGATCATATTCTTTTGGTGTTAATAAAACCGGATCACCATCAATTGTTACTTCATGAGCAAGATCATCTAAAACCAAAGATTCATATTTATAGGTTGCATCTTCACCCTTCGTTCTTTTCGTAACAGCTTTAATTCTCGCAATTAACTCTTTAGGTGAAAAAGGTTTTGTAACATAATCATCAACACCAACATCAAAGCCAACTAATTTATCAAATTCTTCACCCCGTGCTGATAACATAATAAAAGGTACGTCTTTAATTTTTTTGATTTCTCGAACTGCTTGATATCCATCCATTTTTGGCATCATAATATCCATAATAACTAAATCAACATCATTTGTTTTTACAATTTCAATCGCATCTAAGCCATTTTCAGCTTCCAGAACTTCATTATTTTCCAAGAGTAAATATTCTTTAATAACATTTCGTATTAAAGCTTCATCATCACAAATCAAAATTTTCATAATTCCGACCTCCAAGCACATCTATATTATAACAGATTTGTGAAGAATAGATGAAAAAAACAACCATTAAGGTTGTTCTATTGTACAACTATATCCTTGAGCACCATAATATTGTCTAAGCTCTCCATAAGTTGTTGGAAGAGTACTTCCTTCTTCTTGATCTAAATCTGCTTTAGTCAAGTTTTGGGTTAAAGTAAGAGTCAAAGTAGCATCATCAAAAGATGGCGTACCAGTTACATTTTGATAAGTAACACTCTCACTATTTTCATTTTGTGTTTTAAAGGAATTATATTCATCAATACTACTAAATGTAAAAGTATAAGTACGTATTGCATTTCCTGTAAAATTAGATGATGTTACACCCAATCTTAATGTTTCGTTATTTAATGAACAAGTAAGATATAGATCTGGAACTTCATCTTCTGTT
This sequence comes from uncultured Mycoplasma sp., assembly GCA_946500895.1. Classification (GTDB taxonomy): domain Bacteria; phylum Bacillota_I; class Bacilli_A; order RF39; family UBA660; genus Caccenecus. The sequence goes on from CAMMXG010000028.1 coordinate 1,927, forward strand.
ACAGTAAGAGTCGCTGATACAGTAGAAGTATTACCAGCTTCATCAGTAACAATAATATCTACAGAATATTCACCTGTAGCTGCAAGATATTCATTAACAGCCTCTGGATCACTAAAGGCATAAGCGCAATCAGTAGCATCTGTACAACTGCTAACAAAATCTTGAGGACTAACCTCTCCATTTAATTGAACAGTGACATCTCTTGGAACAGCACTAGGAGCAGTTGTATCCACAATTGTTGCCGTTCCATTATAAGTATTAGCACCACAAGTAACACTGAAAGTATATTCATTACCAAGCACACTAGTATCAGTAATATTAGAAGTATCTAAAGAACAATTAGCGCTATTAATACCAGTAAATGTAGCATAATCATCAATATTAGTTGAAACTTCACTACCAACTTCTATTTCCACTTCTTTTGGCGTTACAGAAATACTAGCCGGTTTATTCGACATGTTAAGGAAAATATAAACTCCAACACCAACTGCTGCAATAAGTAAAACAATGATGATTACAAAAATGAGTTTATTTGTCTTCTTTTTTGGTTTAGGATCTTCTGTATTCATAGTAGGAGTTTGTACAGGAACATCAGCAATAGGTGGAACTGTACCAATTTCATTAAATACAGGAGTAGTATTAAAATTATTTATCGTTTCTGGAATATCATAACTAACTGGCTGTACTGGCGGAATTGGATCAACTGGAGGAATCGTACCCTGAGTCATTGCATCTATTGATGGAACTTCTCCTACAGGTTGAACCGGTTCAATTGGTGTAGATACAGGAGTACCATCTACAGGAGTAGGCTGGACAGGTTCCACTGGTGGTACAGGATTAACAGTTGTATTAACAGGCTCTGGATTTACCGAAGATGTTACTGGTGCAACATTTCCATCTACTCCATTTAAATTTTCTACAGGAGGTACAGGTGGAATATTATTAACATTTCCAATATCAACACTACCTAATGATATAGCATTTAAATCATTATTCCCATTATTGTTATTATTATTTGGCATATTATTATTCATACTATCTAGCCCCTTTATTATATATTAATTATATCCCAAAGAAAAATAAATTGCAATAAAAAAAGAAGAATTATTTCTTCTCCTCCAAATTTAACTTTTGTGTTTTCTCTAAAGTTTCTACTTCTTCACGATAATTAAGGGCAAGTCCAATCGTAAAAATATAAGAAAGCAAATAAAGCCAAATCATTAAAACAACGATACTAGCTAAATTACCATAAAACACATCATAATTAGCAAAATTAGTAGTATATAACGAATAAATATAAGTAACTACCACAAATCCTACCGTCGTAAATATTGCTCCTTTATTTACTTCATTACTCTGTATTTTCTTATCAGGGGCCATAGTAAATATAATTTTAATAAAGAAGAAAATGATAAACCAAGAAATAGGCCCTTTTAGTACACTAATAATAAGTGTAATATTAGTTATGATTTTCTCACTAATATCCATAATTTGTAACATCTCAATTATTTTATTACCAAATACACTAAATATAAGTAAGAACACAAACAAAAGAATAATAATTAAAATCATAACTAAGGATTTTAATCTTCTCTTTAAAAAACTAGAATTTTTAATGCCATAAATCATATTTGAACTAGCAATGACACTAGCTGCCCCATTACTAGCGATAATATAAGCAATAATAAGAGTTAAAAAGAAATTCCAATCAGCCGTAATAACCATATTCGTACCAAGTAACATATTGGCAAATTCTTGACTAAAAGCTTGCGTAATAAAATCACTAATGAATGCTAGATCAAAATGAAATATGGAAGCAATATAAGTAAGAATAGTTAGAGTTGGTACAATGGAAAGAACAAAAGAAAAAGCGAGATGGCCTGGTAAGATTTCCATTTCTGGTTTCGTAATAATTTTAAAGAAATTACTAGCACCCCTTTTTATTTTCTCACGCATTTTCATCCTCACTTTTCTTTTTTTGACTCTTCATTTCATCTGTCGCTTCAAGAATTGCATCCTCGATTGTTTTAACGTTATCTAAAATCATGGAATATCCAAATTCAGCTCCATATTCATAAGGAAGTTTTTTAAATTCTTTATTTAATTTATGAATATAGTTAGTTACTTGTTTTTGTGTAAATCCAACTAAATAAATTAAAAATTCATTGCCATCAGTACGCATAATATCACTATTATCAAGCTGTGTTTTAATTAAAATATTTGCAGCTGCTTTAATTTGTTTATCTCCCTCTTCATAACCAAGTGTATCATTAATAAATTGAATATTATTTAAATCGATTACAATCATAGTTTGTGGATAAACAGTATTATTATTCCAATTATGAATATATTCATTGAGATAATTTCTATTTTTAAGACTAGTAAGTTGATCAATAAACTTCATTTTATTATCTTTCTTTATTCTTTTAGCAATCTTAATTCTTTTACTACTCTTATAGAAAATAATAAATATAATTGCAAATACAAGTAAAGTAAGTAAAATATATTTAGCAATTGTACCAAGAATACTACCAGTTCTAACTGTCATAGAATGACTATACATTCCATCATATATAACTTCATTATTATCCATAACCATTGCATATTTAGTAAATAATCTATAAAAAGCACTATCTGTTCTTGATTTAAATTGATACGTTGCATTAAGACTATTACTATATCTTTCCGTATAATTAGATAAAGTACTACCAGAATATAAATCAAAAATATTTTTATCTATTACAATTATAACATCTCTTCGATTTAATCGTCTTAAATCTCCCTCATCTTCATAAGTTTCAATTGTTATACCATCTATGCTTTCCAAATAATTATGCAAGTAACTATTTTCTTCCACATAAACAGTAGACCCAACTAAACTCTCCATACTATTAACAACTAAATTATTTTCATGATTAGCAACAACACTATATCTAACTACTAAATTAGAACCAGCTTCATAATAATCATCATCTAAATTATAATAATTAAAGTATAAATCAACATCACCATTATTAATAGCTCGCTCAAAACGATTTAAATTACGATATCTTGTATAATTAAATTCAATATCACTAAACTCACTAAAATCATATAGATACATCGCAATAATACCACCATAATTACCACTCATAATAACTTCATAAGGACTATTATTAATGAATCCATAATTGTAAGTAACGGATTGCATTGCATCTACTTCCGTTTCACTTATACCTAAAGAAGATGTAAATAAACTAAACTCGGCATCTTTTAAATAGGCATCTAAATTTTCTTGATACCAATTATTATAAAATTTTTCTAATATACTAGTTAGAGTATCATCATTTCCTCTAATAACATAATAAAGTTTAATATCTGATAAATGATAATTAATATAATAATCTTGCGCTAATATTTCATCTAAATAAATACTTAAAGGAACAATCATATACTCTATATCTTCATTTGCACTAAAAGCATCTAATAATTCCTCTTCACTTTCATACTGGGTTAAAGTAACATTTCCAACTTCTTCTAAATAACCACTTACATAAGAAGCATCATCACTGATAACACCAATCTTCATACCTGCTAAATCAGAATAATTACTAACAACTTCTTTTTCGGTCCCAACTAAGACATAATGGTCTTCATAAAAGACAAAATCTTTCTTACTTAAAGTTTTAGTAACACCAAGCGTAAGTCCATTGGTATTCTCCCCATAATTAAAAGTTACTGGATTAAGTTCTAAATCGTATTCTCTTTCAAAGTCACTTAAAAAATCATAAAATACACCTGTACCCGTATTACCAAACAAATTAACATTATTAACAACATTAATATTTTGAACAGTACTAATATTATTATTAATCCATCTTCTTTCACTAGATGTAAGTTTATTTTCATCTGTTAAAACTCTAAAAGCAATTAAACCTATAATAACGACTGCAAGTATTACCACAATTGTAATAATTACACTTTTCTTATTTTTCATAAACTACCTACTCTTCTTCTGTAACTTCTTCCTCTGTTTCAAATTCCGTATTATTATTCCAAACAATACCACCAGTGCCAGATACATTTTTAGCACCAATAAGTTGGAAACCTTCTGTTTCTTCTGTTGCTTCCGCTTCTATCATATATTCTAAATCATAAAAACTTAAAGTTTCTTCGCTAAAATAATCCAAACTAGAAAGAGCAATACTTTGTCCTTCTACTAAAGTTGTTTCCGGAACAAAAGTAATCATAACATAAATACTTTTACCACTAACTCGCATAGTTACATCTTCCACTATTTCATTTTCTTTAATTTTAGAAATAATTTCATTTTGCATATCTTCATCAAAAGGATAATCTTCTATTCCCTCTAATCGGTCCCCATATTTAGAGCTAGAATCTCCTACAAAGTATGTAACAACAACTACAGAAATTGCAATTAAACATGCAATTAAAATAAATAACAATACAAATAAAACACTATTTTCTTGCCAAATCTTTTTTAATTTTTTCAAATTCAATTCACCTCATAGTAAATCTATTATAACATTATTTAAAACATAAGACAATTTATAATTGTTTTACAATTTTTGTCAACAAAAAATGTAAATAGTTTACAAACTATCTACAATTTCTTTAAATTTAGCTTCATCCCAAATGGTTATTCCTAGTTCTTGCGCTTTTGTATATTTGCTTCCTGGAGCATCACCAACAATCACGACATCAGTTTTTTTACTAACACTATCGATAGCTTTACCACCATAAGACTCTATTAAAGCTTTTGCATCATCACGACTCATAAAGCTAATTGTACCAGTAATAACAAACTTTTTATCCGTAAAATTCTCATTCATCTTTACTTCGGCTCCTAAATATTTCATATTAATGCCTAAATCTTCTAATGTATTAATAAGTTCCATATTATTTGGATTAGCAAAAAAATTGACAATATTACGAGCTAAAACATCACCAATATCTTTAATTTCTATTAATTCTTCATAAGTTGCATTACTTAAATGTTCCATATCTTTATAGGTACTAGCTAATAACTTTGCATTTTTAGAACCTATACCTGAAATACCAAGGCCAAAAATTAATCGTTCCACACTATTTTGCTTACTTTCTTCAATAGCAAGTAACAAATTAGTAACCTTTTTTAGTCCATAACCTTCTAATTCAATAATATCTTCTTTATGATCACTTAAATGATAAAAATCAGGAATAGTTCTAACAAACCCTTCATTATAAAAATCTTCGATGATTTCATCACCTAAACCATCAATATTCATCGCATTACGACTAGCATAGTGTATTAAACTCTCAATATTCTTTTTTGGACAATTATCATTAATACAAAAATAATCGACATTTCCTTTTTTAACTAAAGTACTTCCACATATTGGACAAGTTGTAATCATTTCAAATGGCTTTTCTGTTCCAACCCGTCTTTCTAGTTTTGCTTCGACAACCTCAGGAATAACATCCCCAGCTTTTTTAATAGAAACAACGTCACCAATTCGTAAATCTAAGCTCCGACAATAATCTTCATTATGTAAAGTTGCCCGTCTAATGGTAGAGCCCATAACTAAAACCGGTTCTAATACTGCATTAGGAGTTACTTGTCCCGTTCTACCTACTGTAAATTTAATATCAACAAGTTTCGTTAATACTTCTTCAGCTGGAAATTTATAAGCAGTTGCCCATCTAGGATATTTAACTGTTGAACCAAGCTCTTGTTGCATTCTAATATCATTTACTTTAATGACTATGCCATCTATTTCATAAGGTAAGCTACTTCTCTTTTCCGTATATTCCCTTATAAAATCCAAAATACCATCAACATCTTTAACTAGTTTACTAGCAGAATTCACTTTAAAGCCTAAATCTTTCATATATTCTAAAGCTTCAAAGTGCGTACTAATACCATAATCTAAAGGATTAGGCAAATGATAAATCCAAGTATCTAAATGCCTTTTCGCTGCAACTTTTGGGTCAAGTTGTCGAATAGAACCTGCTGCTGCATTTCTAACATTTTGCAGTTTCACTTCGCCCTTACTTTCCCTCTCACGATTAATTTTTTCAAGGGTAGCTTTATTCATATAAATTTCGCCACGTACTTCAATATCAATATCCCGACCTAAATCAAGAGGAACCGTCTTAATTGTTTTAACATTATGAGTAATATCTTCGCCAATTATTCCATCCCCGCGGGTTGCCGCAAATTTAAGTTTACCATGTTCATAATGAAGGGATACACTTAATCCATCAATTTTAAGTTCACAAACATATTCGGGTTTAAATCCAGCATTGCGAATTCGTTTATCAAAATCCCTAATTTCATCTTCATTAAACACATTAGAAAGACTAATCATGGGTATAGCATGACGTACTTTTTGAAATTTATCAATTGCTTCCCCACCAACCCGTTTTGTAGGACTATTTGGATCAGCATATTCTGGATATTTTTCTTCTAAATTAATTAATTCCCGCAAATACTTATCGTATTCTTGGTCTGTAATAGAAGGATTATCCAAATTATAATACTCATAATTTGCTTTCTTTAAAATACTAGTTAATTCATCAATTCTTTTTTTAGCTTCTTCCATTTTATTCCCAAAGTTTCCTTGGATATTCTCCTTTCAAAATTAACTTCTCAATATTCTCTTTTAAACCAATTAAATCTTCCTTATAAGTCATCCCAAACCAAGAACTATTAGAAACTAGATTTTGTAACTCTATTTGTTTCTCATCCAACTTCTCTTTAATAAGTTCTGGTAATAAAGCTTCATTATTTAAAATATATTCATCATCATTCCGAAAATATTTTTTAAAATATTCATCTAAATATACAAAAAAATAATTTTTAAAAGCAAACATATTAACAGAAACTGGATGATTCAGTTCAATTTTAAAAGCTTCTTCTCCATCTAAAGGTTCTGCTAGAGCATAACCATCCATTGTTGTTACTTTACTTTCAACGAGCTCTTCAATGTTACCAGCTTTTGGAAAACATACTGCTCTTTTTACACTACCAAATTTAGATTCAGTAACTTCGTAAGGAAAAGTAATACAAGCATAAACATTGGGGTCATGATTTTGATTTAAAAACTCACTAGCTTTTAAATAAGAATCAGCACCATAAAAATCATCTGCATTAATCACCACAAAGTCACCTTTAACATGATTTTTCGCACATAAAACAGCTTGAATTGTCCCCCAAGGTTTTTCACGCTTTTCTGCTAAATACTCTTTACTAGGAATATCATAGATATCTTGATAAGCATATACCACATCAATTTTACCTTCTATCCTTTTCCCAATCGTTTCTTTAAAAACAGCTTCAAGTTCTTTTTTTATCACAAAAACCACTTTTGTAAATCCTGCTCTATTGGCATCATATACTGAATAATCGATAATAAACTCACCATTTGGCCCAACAGGTTCAATTTGTTTTAAACCACTAAATCTACTACCCATACCAGCTGCCATTACTACTAATGTTTTTTCCATAAAACCTCCAATTCTTCTACTTCAATTATAACAAACATCTAATAAGAGAGCAATTACTAAAATGAAAACTAAAAATATTGGAAAATAGCATAAAATATGATATTATTTTTAAAAGAAAGAGGGAAAAAATTATGAACAATATAGCAAATTCATTGAAAAAAGAAGAAAATAATAATTTATACAAATATTTTACTAACGAAGAACTTGAAGAAGTTGCTAAAGAACTAGCTTATATAGAAAAACACCCTGAAGAATATAAAAGTTACACTAATATAAAAACTCTAAAAAAAGCCTTATTATCTGACGAATAATTACCATGAATAAACTAATAATATAGCATACCGCGGTATTTTTCACGGTATTTTTTACTCTTCTAAAAAAGAAAAAAGTTTAAATCTTCTTTAAACTTTTATGATTTTTCATAAGTTTACGAATTCCAAAGTTTTTAGCAAAAGCAACACTGACAAATTTATCATCAACATCTATTACCACACCCTTACCATAAATTGTGTGCATAACAATATCTCCTTTATGATAAGTTACCTCTTCACTACTATATAATTCATCTTTATTTAATACTTTTTCTTCTTTCACACTACTACTAAGTGTTTCTAATACATCACCTTGTATTTCACTAATAAAACGAGATGGTGCATTGGTATTAGTTTTACCATAAAGCATTCTTTTTTTTGCATTTGTTAAATATAATCTTTCTTTTGCTCTTGTAAATCCTACATAACAAAGACGTCTTTCTTCCTCAATTCCAGCGTCCCCTTCTATAAAAGCATTTTGGTGAGGAAAGATTCCTTCTTCCATACCAATAATAAATACAACTGGAAATTCTAGGCCCTTAGCACTATGAAGTGTCATTAAAGTAATCACATTATCATCATCTTGATGTTCTGAAATATCAGCGATTAAACTAATTTCTTCCAAAAAGTCATTCAAATTAACTGAGCCTGTTCTAGCCTCATAACTTGCTGTAATACTCTTAAATTCCATTAAGTTTTCAAGTCTAAGTTCTGAATCCAAAGATTTTTCATTTTCAAGTTCCCTTTTTAAACCACTCTTATCTAAAACATCATCAATTAATTCTGTTAGTGATAAATTAAGAGCATCCCTCTGTAATTCTAAGATAATATTTTTAAATTCTAGTTCTTTTCCAAAGTCAATAGCATCAAACATAGAGCATCCTAAATCATCAGCTCGCCTTTCCAAGTCTTCAATACTTTTATTACCAATTTTTCTTTTTGGCGTGTTGATAACTCTTCTTAAACTAACATCATCATTGGTATTATTAATAAGTCTTAAATAACATAATAAATCTTTAATTTCTTTCCGATTATAGAAATAATAACTACCAACCACTTTATAAGGAAAACTATGTTTAAGTAATACTTCTTCTACATTTCTTGATTGAGCATTCGTTCGATAGAATATTGCTATATCTTGATAAGTATATCCCTCATTTAATAACTTTTTAATTTCATCTACAATTAAAGCTATTTCATGTTTCTCATCATAGCTACGCATATATTTAACTTTAACACCATCACCTAAAGTACTATACAAATCTAAATCTTTTCTTTCCTTATTATTTTTAATCACACTATTAGCCGCATCCAAAATATTTTTGGTACTTCGATAATTTTGCTCTAACTTAACAACTTTTGTCCCTTTAAAGTTTTTTTCAAAATCTAAAATATTTCGAAAATTAGCCCCTCTAAATCCATAAATAGATTGTGATGGGTCACCAACAACAAAAATATTTTTATATTTAGATGCAAGCATACGACTTAACTTATATTGTACTTCATTAGTATCTTGATACTCATCAATTAAAATATACTTATAATGTTCTTGATAATGTTCAAGTATTTCACTATCTTTTTTAAATAACTCTACTGGTAATTTCAGCAAATCATCAAAATCAACCGAATTATTCTTTTTAAGCATTCTATCATAATCATGATATATTTCTATTACTTTTTTTTCTACTGGCGTATTAAAAAACTTATCTATTTCGGCATCACTTAAAAATTCGTTTTTAATAAAACTAATTTTATTACGAACAAAATAAGGACTAACTTCTTTGACATCAATATTCTTTTCTTTCATAATTTTTTTAATTAAACTTAAAACATCATCACTATCTAAGATTGTAAAGTTTTTATTCATACCTAACTTATCCACATTCTCACGAATAATTTTTAAACCAAAAGAGTGAAATGTACCAACAAACACATGATTATTAGGAACAAGTACATTTAAACGTTCTCTCATCTCTTTTGCGGCTTTATTCGTAAATGTAATTGCAAGAATATTTGTATCACTAATACCTTGTTCAAGCAAATATGCTATTCTAGTTGTTAAAACTTTGGTCTTACCAGAACCAGCCCCCGCAATGACTAAACACGGTCCATCTATATGCTTTACTGCTTCTAATTGTTGTTCATTTAATTTATCAAACATCTACTACCACCTAGCTAATTATATCAAAACATTAGTATTAAAAAAAGATAACTTTACACAAGTTACCACAAAAAATGCACCAGCGCGTCGACCTACAGGCCGAATACTAACGCACAAACACTCTAATCAAGTTTAGTGATTCAAAGCATCTCCACCACAGTTTACTTCAATTCACCCTTCGGGTCCCATTGCCAAGCGAGCCAAACTTCGTATGCCTCTACTGGCAATTTTGCTTCTACCTCATCAAAGTTATATATAACAAATTATATCCAATTTGCGAATCAAAGATTCGCAAGAAATAAATTTTGAAATACAGGTATAGTCGGCACTTGTGTCGACTATATAATAAAAAATAAACAGACATGCAAAAAGAGGGCTAAATGCCCTCCGATGCATGTCTGTTTTTTTGCGTGTAGTAGAATAAAGAAGTAGAAAATTATGTGGTAAAATTATGCCATAATTTCGAATGGATCACCTACTGTACCACTACCAGTTAATGTTACACTAGGGTCCAGATTAATTACTGGGCGCACACCACGCGTGTTAGCCACGCCGTAGTAGTTGATGGTGCCATTCGACCACACAAAGAACACGTAAGCATTACCGTAGCTATCAGCATAAGACGGAGACATGGTCCAGTAATATTGACCTGTATATAGGTAATAACTTTGGTTTGTTGATCCTCCAAATCCTCCTGCTACGACTACTTCATCGATTGTGATGAGTCCGATTGGATATTCTAATGCATGATTCCCTTTACTACTTCCGCTAATTGTAAATAAATCATTTGATTGGCTACATTTTAATGTTGGTGTTTGACTTGATAACCAACTACTCCAACTTGTATTTAAAAATCTACTTGTTGGTGCATATACCGTTGCATTTGTTCCATAACCTAATGTTCCATATCCAGAATATCCTGATACCACTTTTCGATCATTACAAAATCCTGCTTCTTTACTTACATACTTATCATAATTCTTATCTAATATGTTCGTTTTATACCAATTATCTAATACATCTTTGATTGTACTATCATATGTATTACTATGAGCTTGGTTATAACTACTTGATTTCGTTGACCCGCTACATGATCCACTAGTACATTGATTATTTAATCCCATCATATATCCTACATAAGCATTATCTCCATACGTATAATTATATGCACTTGTAGTTATTTGTCGATCACTTGATGATTCTCCATTTTCATGAGATGTTGTTCCATCATATATGATTCGAATGCTTCCATCTCCATTTATCCTTATGATCCTCCACCAGAATCCTGCAAATTTTACATAATTATCGGTTGGGGCTCCTGCATATGCATAACTTGTCCCCCAATCATCTGCTACGCTATAAACTTTTCCTGTTGTATTAGTTGTTAATGTTGATGTGATTGCTCCGCTTCTTTCGTCAGAAATATTTTTATTAGCAATAATGGATTCTCCTGCTGATACTTTTTCATCAAAATACAAATAACATTTTGTCCCTTTGGTTGTAAATGGACTTATATTTAATTGTCCAGTTTCACTATCATAACTTAAACTTAAATTACTAATTGTACTTCCATCTTTATAAGTACAAGTACTATTAGTTGTATCTAGTGTATATTGTTTTGTACTATCTAATTCATCAGCTTCTGTTCCATCTATGTACAATGCAACAACATTTAAGTCTGCTAAACTATAATTAATCGTTCCATTTACAAGTGGTATACTTTGGGTTACTCGATATTTTGCCCTTGTAAAATTAAGTATTACTGCACTTACTACTAATACTACTACTACTCCTATTATAATATTTCTTTTTAAATGACTTTTCTTTAATGTCTCAAAATTCATAGTCTTCTCTTCCCTTCTTTTGGCATATTATCATATTTTAATAGATATTACATTCCATTCGACAAAACATATCAAAACTTATCATATTCTGCTATCATGTATTTTTCTACTATATATTTCTAATATACAAGAATATTGAATATTTGTCAATAATTTTATGTTATTTTACAGCACACAATGTGGCTATTCAGTAAAAATGTCCCAAAAAATTAATTAGTTATTCAATGAAAATG
>CAMMXG010000029.1 GCA_946500895.1 uncultured Mycoplasma sp.
TATTGAACTAAAATCTTTTTTATGTGCTATTTTTTCTATTTTATTTTTCAAACTATCACCACACAATAGATTCATTATATCATTAATTTTCCTAAAAAAAAAGATAAGTTTGACAAATATATAAAATAATGTTAAAATGAGTATCACTTGAAAGAGGTTGCGATTTTTATTAGTAGTAATTTAAGTCATACAGATTATTGTTAAATTATGAAAGGAAATGTCGCCGAAGTTAAGGGAGAAGTATCTGTATTCTTTCTTTTCTGGGGAATTATAGAATATATAATTCACTGTCGTATTGGAAAATACGGAGCGCTTATCAAGATAAATGGTTTTTTACCATGGTTTTTGCGCTCTCAAGTTGTAATGCCATGGTTTTTTTGTGGCTAGAACTGGGTGAATGATTTTATGGAAAATAATTTTTTTGAGCGATGTAATCGCAGTTATCAAATTTTTAATGAGGAATGTTTAAGAGTTAGTGAAAAATACGAAGATGTGAAATTTTGCGTATTACAATGTGAACCTAAATTTCAAAATTTTATTAATCTTTATCATATTATTCGAGATATTAGTGATTTTTATAATGAAAATTGGTTGGGAAATGCTGATTATGTTCACGTGCCTGATTCTAGAGGGGTATGGAATAATTATTTGAGTTATCCAATGATTCTTGCTTATCGGGAAATAGATGGATTTATCGAAATTCTTGGAGTTTCTACTATTAAGTATTTTCAAAATAGTTCTCAATTTGTTAATCCTTATTATCCCCTTCCTAATAGAAAATATTTTGAAATTACAGGTATTTTAGTTAAACAAAATAGTGATGTTAAAAATGTTGGAAAACATATTTATGAAATAGTTTTGAAGAGCTTAAAAAAATACCAAGAAATATTACCGGATTTTGATGTTATTTTTGTAGCAGATTGTAGAAATTATATGAGTATTAATGGGGCTCGTGGTGGGGCTAAATTTACTAGATTAGGAAATAACCAAGATGTTTTTGGTAAACTTATTGGAATTTATACCATGAAAAAAGATAATGAATTAATTGAAGCGCCTACATTTATTGCTAAATTTAGTTTTGATGAGTCTTATTTTCATAGTAAGCCAATTACATTTGATTATCAGATTTCAGAAAATTTGTTTTCTGATTTGCTATCTAATTTATATCTTAATTTACATGAGTATGGAATTAAACCTGGAATTGAAAATTATGATGAAGATGCAGTTGTTACTTTTTATGAGTTAGAAAATAATAATATTAATTTAGATGATATTACAATATTACCTAATGGAACAGATTTAGGAAACGATCGAGTTCCTTGGGTGAGAAAGAGAGTGAAAGCTCATGAATAATACTATTCGCTTTTTTAGAGAGATAGCTCAAATACCTAGAGAATCTGGAAATGAGGAAGGAATTGCTAATTATTTAGTTCAATTTGCTCAGAAAAGAAATTTATATTGGTATAAAGATCAATATAATAATGTTTTAATTAAAAAAGAAAATAAGGATCTTCCCTGCCTTATTTTACAAGCACATACTGATATGGTTTGTGTTAGCAAAGATCCCCTATTTGATTTTAGTATAGAGCCTATTGAAGTAGTAGAAAAAAATGGATATTTATATGCTAATAATACTACTCTTGGAGCTGATAATGGAATTGGTGTTGCCCAAATTCTTAATATTTTGGATAGTAATCTTCCTTGTAATATTGAAGCAATTTTTACAACAAGTGAAGAAACAAGTATGATTGGGGCAGATCGTTTTGATATGAGTCTTTTAAAAGGAAATTATTTGCTTAATTTAGATGGCTTTGATGAAAATACAATTTTAACTGAATCTGCTGCTTATTATGATTTGGTGATGAAATCTTCCTTTTTCGAGAAAATAAGGACAAATAAGGAATATACTTATTTAATTCATCTGACTGGATTAATGGGTGGACATTCAGGCTATGATATTAATAAAAACCGTGGGAATGCTATTTTATTAATGGCAGAGTTTTTAAAGATGTTGGATGGAGATTTGATTTCTATTTCCTCTGGTACTAAAAATAATGTGTTCCCCTCTCAAGCTGAAGCGGTAATTAACACTAATCTTAATGATTTAGATTTGGTTGTGACAACTTTTTTAGACAAATATCAGTCTTTATATCCTGAACTTAAAATTAATTATCAAAAAGCTGAAAATTCTCCTATGTGCTTTTCTAATACTAATAAGTTCTTAGATTTTTTAGTATATTTCCCAAGTAAAGCAATCAACTATACTGAAGATGGCAATGTTACTACTTCATTAAATCTTGGTGTAATTAAAAATTGCTATTTAGAAATAGGTCTGCGCAGTTCAAGGAAAGAAGAAGCTTTAAAATTATTAAAAGATTTGGAAGAATATGCTTATAAATTTTCTTTTGAACTTATTCAAGAAGGATTTCAACCGGGATTTTATTCTGATATTCATTCTGATCTCATTCAAATTTTATATGATACTTGTCCATATTCCAATGAACCAAATATTACTTTAGCTCATATTACTACCGAAGTGGGATTCTTTCAAGAAAAAAAGCCTGATTTGCAAGTAGCTATCATTTCTCCAAGGATACTGAATGCACATTCCACTCAGGAATGTGTTGAATTACATTCAGTTTCATTGGTTGATGAATGGCTAGTGCGATTTATTCAACAATTTAATAAATTATAGTAATTATCAAAAAGATTTTACTCAAATTAAAAATAGAACTAGGCATTAGTTCTATTTTAAGTTGCTTAATAATTCATCTTTTTTCATTGTACTATAGCCTTTAACACCTTGTTCTTTAGCTATAGCTTTAAGTTCAGCTAAAGTCATTTTGCTATAATCTTTTGCTTCTGCTTTTTCAGCTTTCTTTTCTTCTTTTACTTCAACTTTAACTTCTTTTTTTGGTTCTTCTGCTTTTTTTGTTTTTGCAGGTACTTTACCATTTAAAGCGTCTTTAGAAATCTTAACTAATTCAGTAAATGATGCTGGATTATCAATTGCCATTTCACTTAACATCTTACGGTTAATTTCAATACCAGCTTTTGATAGGCCATTCATAAATTTTGAATAACTTATTTCGTTTTCGCGACAAGCAGCGTTAATTCTTGTAATCCATAATTTTCTAAAATTACGTTTATTTTGCTTTCTATCTCTAAAAGCATAAACACCACTATGGAATACTTGCTCTTGTGCTGTTTTATATAATCTATGTTTGCTTCCAAAATATCCTTTTGCTTCCTTTAATACTTTTCTTCTTCTTGTTTTGGAAACACTTCCACCTTTAACTCTTGTCATTTTCTAACCTCCTTAGATAACAGATTTTAATCTGCTAGCTTCTCCTTTTCCTAGTACACCTTTATTTCTTCTTTGACGTACTTGTTTTGCTGAATCTTTATTAGTCTTATGATTTCCGTTTGATTTTTTGTAAGTTAAAGTACCATTTTTCTTTTTCTTTAAAACCTTACTACTTGCTTTATGTGTTTTTTGTTTTGATTTTGCCATAATAATCCTCCTACTATTTTTTTGGTGCTAATAGCATAAACATTTGTCTACCATCTAATTTAGGTTTTGCCTCAATTGTTGAAACATCACTTAAACTTTCTGCAAATCTTAGTAATACTTCTTCTCCTAACTCTGGTCTAGCCATTTGACGACCTTTGAAACGAATAAAAGCTTTAATTCGATGTCCTTTTATTAAATATTCCTTAGCATTTCTAACACGAGTTTCAAAATCGTGAACATCGATTGTTGTAGATAAACGATATTCTTTTAATTCTTTATTTGTTTCTCTTTGTTTCTTTTGCTGTTCTTTTAATTTCTTTTGACGTTCATAACGATATTTGTTGTAGTCCATAATCTTTCCTACTGCCAAATCACCATTATCATTCATCAAAACCAAATCTAAGCCAGCATATCTTGATAAAGTTAGGGCATCCTCTAATTTTTTAAGTCCCATTTGTTCGCCATTAGGGCCAATTACCATTAGTTCTTCTACTTTGATTTGCTCATTAATTGGTAACTCCTTATTCACACTTGCTATACTTACGCACCTCCATATAATTTAAAAAGGTAGAATAATTATATTCCACCTTAAAAAACACATTAATATTAAACTATTATGGCTTTTTACCTATGAACACTTATTCATCAGGTGGAATAAAATTCGCTTTCCTTTTTTAATTTCTATAACATTATATCTTTATTATATGATTTTGTCAAGAAATATTTCTATTTTTTCTTTTGCTTTTTAGGAAATTCTCTATTGCTTTAGCTATTGCTAACCTTTTTGCATTTTTATTATTTTTAAATTAAGCATTTTTACCTCTTATAAAATTAAACAAGAAAGACTAATTTAGTCTTTCTTTTACCATCTTACTTACTAGTGACATATCAGCGTTTGTAATTTTTGAATTTAATTCTTTCATTACCCTACCCATATCTTTCATACTTGTAGGATTTAATTCATTAAAGATTTCATCAATTACTTTGCTAATTTCTTCTTCTGTCATTTCCTCTGGTAAATAAGCATTTAAGATTTCTATTTCTTGTTCTAATTTAGTTACTTCTTCATCTTTTCCGTATTTTTTGAACTCTTCTATAGAATCTTTACGAGTTTTTACTTGTTTTTTTATTACACTCATTACTTCATCGTCATTTAGTTCATGCTTTTTACTTATAGAGTCTAATTGTAAAGCACTTTTTAGCATTCTTAAAACTGATAGTTTAAATTTATCGCCACTTTTCATGGCTAATTTTAAATCTTCTGCAATTTTGCTATTCATATGATCACCTTAATAATTTCTATGCTTTCTTGCATTTTTAATTTGTTCTTTTTTTTCGTTTCTTCTACGAACGCCTGGTTTTTCATAATGCTTTCTTTTCTTTAACTCTGAAGGGACACCGCTGCGGGCAACTTTGGTTTTAAATTTTCTTAATGCGCCATCAACATCTCCATTTTTTACAACTACCTTTGTCATTTACAAATCCCTCCCTTCGTTTTTCTATCAATGATTATATCACCAAAGCCTGTGATAAGCAAGAATTTTAGGCATTAAATCGTATTATTTTCTTCATTTTCTTCAATGCTTTCTTCTTTTATTTCTAGATTTTTGTCTTTTAACTCTTCTTTGATATCATTTTTTAAAATATTTAAAAAATTACTTTTATAATTATTTACTAATAATACAGTAAGCATCATTAAAATAAATATTAAAAATAAAGAATATACCATATACATTGCTGTAAATCCTTTTTTATTCATATTATCACCAGCATAGCTTTATTATATCAAAAAAGGGCTTTAAAAAAAACCCTTTATTTTTAATTTATCAATCGCCTAATAGAAGAGCCAATCATTCTTCCTATATCAATTACTAAGTCAAGTAATCTAGCGAATGCATTAATTAATGTGCCATTAATTGCACCTCCAGATACTTCTATTAAATCATGATCTTCTAGTTTCACATTATCCCTCCTTTGGATAAAAATAACCATATATAGCTGAGGCAATGAACGCTATAGCAATGGCTATGCCACCAAAAATGGCAGTGGCAGATATTCCACCATTTATTTGCGTTAATTCTTTACTACTTAAATATTCCATTTTAACCTCTCAAATTCTTTAGAGAAAATATGGCTTTAGTTAAAGAAATAATACTTACTACAAGATTTGCAATTGCACTAAATATTCCTCCTCCACTACAATTCAATAATTCCTCTTTTTCCATTCTTTGCATTTTTATTCCTCCTTAAAACATTTTTTCTTTAATTTTTGTTATAATTTTTTGCTTGTTATAATAAAAATTCAAATTAACAATTTCATTATTAAGTAAAGATTCTTGAGTAGATAATATGATTTCATAATAAGTGGTATAATTTTCCTGGTCTACTTTTAACTCTTTACTAATTAGTTCATAATTTAAATTTTTATTGTTTAAAGTAATCTGCTCAAAGTTCAGATTGGAAGGTATAGCGGTTGTAATCGTACAAGTTTCATTGCAAGATACTATTCCTTTCGCTTGATAATTATCATAAATTTCTTTTTTGCATACATAAGCTAATAGGAATAATATAAATAATAGAAATATAATAATTGATAATCCGATCGTTGGTTTCTTTTTTAGAAATGCAGTTTTATTATTAAATAAATCTAACATAATTCACCTAAACGAATAATTTTAGAAAATTTATCGTCTACATTTTTATGCGTAACATAAATTAAAGTACTATTTTTAAAATAAGCAAAAATATTATCCAATATTTCTTTTTCCATTCCAATATTTACTTCACTTAATGCTTCATCTAAAATCAATATTTTAGCCTTTTTAAGCAATGCTCTTGCTAGAATAATTCTTTGTTTTTCTCCTCCACTTAAATTGTTTAGTGAGGCATTAATAATAGTATTATATCGGTTTGGTTTTTTACTAACTATTTCTTCTAACTTACAAATTTTACATACTGTTGTAAATTCTTCGTCTGAGATATTTCTAAAGCATATAATATTTTCTCTGATTGTTCCAGTAAAAAGATTTTCATTTTGGCCTACATATAGAATATTTTCTCTGATCGTTTTTAAACTATAATCACATTCACTCGTATTATTTAATTCAATATTCCCAGAATAAGTGCCTAAACTTCGATAAATTAATTTACATATTGTACTTTTACCACTTCCACTTGGACCACTTAATAAAATTTTATCATTGCTTTCTACTTGGAAATTAATTTTGTTGAGAATTTTAGTAAAAAAATCATAAGAATATGTTAAATCTTTCACTTCTATATTGTTGTCTTCCAGTTTATTTAATCCCCCTGAATCTTTCTCAATTTCAGTTGCTAAGAATTCGCTTAGTTTGTTAAAAGAGGCTTTTAAATAGTTATATTTTGGTATTAAATCAACTAATTCTTTTGCGGGATTAAATAAATACATAATAATACTATTGAAGGTAACTAAACTTAATATTTCCAACTCTCCTTTATATATTAAATATATACCTACTGTAGTTATAATAAATAAACCAATTTCATAAATAAAATTTTTTACTAATTCAATAATATTTAGAAAACTAATAAAAGAAAAATTACTTTTTAACATAATTATTAATTTATTTTCTATTCGATAGATAAATTCTTTTACTAGATTTAAATTTTTAATACTATAATTCATGTTTACATTTTCAATTAATGTAGTGTTAAAATCTGTTGCTACATCAATATTTTCTTTTACTTTATGATAAATTTCCTTACTAAAGATCATTCCTATTATTAAATAAATTACTATTATTACGCATAAAAGAAAGAATAATTTATTATTTATCAAGAATAAGGTGACAACCGCGCCAATGATCAAAATCGTATTTAAGATAAACGTTGTAAATATTTCTGAAAAAAGATTTTTGGTATCACTTAGTTCATCTATTCTTGTAACTATTTCTCCTGTGGTACGATTTTGAATAAATTTTAAAGGGAGTTTAAATATATGTTCTAAGAATATAGTAAATAACTCTGTGTCTAGGTTTTTGTTCAGGTAATTAAGGTAATAGGTTTTGAAATAATTTATGAATACTTTTACAAGAAATATTATAAAAAAGAGAATCACTATAAATTTAACGAAATTTGTGTCTTGTCCTTCTTGCACGCTTGAGATACTGATTTGAAAGTAGAAGTTGCCTAATATCGTCAGAATCATTAATATAGAGTTGGTGATTAAAACTTTAGAAAATAAATTTTTATTTTTTATTAAAAGTTTGCCAAAAAGTTTAAAAATTGATAGTTCTTTGGTATATTTTAATATATTGCTGCTGGGGGTTGCTAATATTAAAATATTATCCCATATTTCTTCAAAATCAGAAATTAGCATTTTAGTTTTTCCTTTAGCAGGATCCATCAAATAAATATATTTATTATTTATTTTGTAAACTACTACAAAATGTTGCAAGCCATTTTTTAAAATTATATGCGCAATCGCAGGCAAATAAACATTTTCATCTAAAATGCTATCAACTTTTACGCCCATTGCATCAAATCCATAAGCGCATAGTGCTTTAACAATATGGAAAGCTGTTGTTCCATTTACATTTGTACATGTATCATCTCGCACCTTTTCAAGTGGAACGTATCCACCATAATATTTTACTATTGTTTCAATACAACAGGCACCGCAATCTTTTAGATCTCGTTGTCTTGTTACTTCTATTTTAGCCACATATTTACCTCCCTTCATAACTATTTATTACCCTAATTTCCTTGTTTTCCTTTATTTTTTCGAAATATGGCTACGAACTTTGAAGTCTATGACATGGTTCGACAAAGTTTGCGCTTTTTATCTGTTATACTATGCCACCCGAAAGGAGGATTTATATGCAAAATGGTTTATTAATTGCCCAAATTCGGACTGAACGTGGCTTATCTCAAAGAGAAGTTGCCAAACGTTTAAAAATCTCTTTAGCTGTATATAAGCTTTATGAGGCAAATGCTCGAGCAATGAAGATTGATGAATTAAATGCTCTTAGTAATTATTTTAAAGTTTCTTTAAATGCTTTACTTGGAATTACCAAAAATATTAGAACTGTTCATTTACTCGATATCGATTATAAATATTTAAGGTTTAGTATAAGATATGTTCGCAAAATTAATCGTATTACTCAAAAAGATTTAGCTAAAGACTTGCAAGTTTCAATAGCAACTGTAGCTAAATTCGAAAAGCACCCAGAATACATGACGGCAACTTATCTTCGTGCTTTTGCTACTAGATTTCATGTATCTGCTGATTATATTTGTGGCAAAACTTTAAAAAAAGAAGTACTCTAATCATCTTTGAGTACTTCTTTTAATAAGACTTCATCATCTTTAAACAAATTATATTTTTTAACAATAAATCTAAATATTACTTTTAATAGAGCAATACATGGAGTTGCAATAATCATACCAATAATACCAAAATAATGTGCAAATACTAGTAAACCTATCATAATAGTAACTGGATGTAAATGGGTTGTTTTACTCATTACAATTGGTTGTAAGACATAATTTTCTAATAATTGAACAACTACACAGATGATTAAAACAGCAATTCCGGTAATTGTTCCTTGACTAAATCCTACAATAACTGCCGCAGCGCCACCTATATATGGTCCGATATAAGGAATTAAATCAGTTAGACCACAGAAGATACCGAATAAAAGTGGTGCATTTAAGCCAATAATCGCAAAACCAATTGTATCACATATAAAGACCATAAATGCTACTAAAAGAGTTCCACTAATTGTTTTTCTGACTTCTTTTCCAATATCAGTAATTAAAATTTCTATTTCATATTTATTTTTATTTGGTACTAATTTTAAGAAATGTTTGGTTATAGCATCAAAATCAAATAACATATATAGACCGATTACTAAACTAATTAAAATTGTACCAATACCTGATGCTAAACTGCCTAATATACCAATTAGTGATGTAGGAAGAGAATTAGTAAAGTTTACTAAGAAACTTCCTACGCCTTCAAATAAATTATCTCTAAAACTTGTTAAATCAATGCCACTAATTGATACTTGATTGATTAAGTCATCCGCAAAATTACCAAACTTGTCTAATATTGATGGTAAAGTTGCTATAAGCTCATTAATCTGCGTATATAATGTTGGAACTAAAATTCTTAAAAATACATATATAAAAATTAAGAATACAGCATATACTAAAATGCTTCCAACAATCCTTGGAATTCCTTTTTTATTTAATTTTTTTACAATTGGATTAAATAACCAAGCAATAACAAAGCCTATAAATAAAGGTGATAATACCTTAAGGAAAGTAAGCAAAATATTCCATACATTTAAGTTTTTCAAAATAATTGTGCCACATAAAACGATTGCTACAATCATTACTATGTATAGCAAATTTAAGATTTTCTTCGTTAATGAAACGACTTCATTAACCTCTTTACTATCAATTTCCTTAAGATTTTTCTTCATATTATACCCTCATTAGTTCTGTTTCTTTTTCCTTAAATAATTCATCTATTTTCTTATTATATTCATTAATGCTCTCTTGTATGTCTTCTAAATACAATTTTTCTTCATCTTCTGGTAATTCCATTTTTTTAATTTCATTATTGGCATCTTGTCTGATGTTTCTTAAAGCAACTTTGGCTTCTTCACAGACAGATTTGGCCATTTTAACATATTCTCTTCTTTTTTCTTCCGTAAGCTCTGGAACAGTTAAAATGATTACTTCTCCATTATTTACTGGCGTAATGCCTATGTTTGCTTCATTTATTGCTCTTTCAATTTCTTTTAGAGCACTTTTATCAAATGGTTTAATCATTAAACTGCGTGCTTCTGGAACTGTAATATTGGCAAGTGATTGAATTGGAGTAGGTACTCCATAATAACTTGCGTTAATCCCATTTAACATAGCAGGATTTGCTCTCCCTGCTCTGATGTTTAATAGTCTACTTTCTAAATTTTCGATTGTTTTTGCAAATTTTAAATTTGTGTCATCCATATTTCTTAATATTCCTCCTAAATATTTATTTATACTATCATTATACTTAATGATGCTACTTTTTACAAGCGTTCTTTTAAATTATCACTTCAGCATACTCTAAAAAAGCCTTAATATTTCTTTCTTCTACTTCTCCTGGTAACCCTCCAATTAATTCATTATTTCTAAATACTAAAATTACAGGAGTGAAGTTTATATAGTTAGATAAATCTGGATAATTATTTAGTAGATTTTGATAGGTTTCTTCAACTGTCATCTCAGATTTTTCTAAATAATAAACATTATGTGATTCAATATTTTCAATGGTTCCTAGAATACTGCTTACTTTTTTGGTGACGTCCTCTTTTTCGGTGCCAATTAAAATAATTATTTCTTCATTGTTCATAATCTCTGTTTCTATTTCTTCTAAAGTTGTTTTCTTGCCATAAGAAATATCAAATTCATAACTCTCCTCTGTTTCTTCCTCATTTGGAATTTCACTTTCTAAATCATCTTTTGGAAAAAGTGTTGTTATAAAATAAATACAACCTCCTAAACAAATAGTAATGATAAATACAATTAATAATCTTTTCATTCTAAGTACTCCTGAAACATTGTTTTAAATTTGTTATATTTAATGCCACTTTGATACTCATCCCAATAAACTTCAGGGGTAATATTTCCTTTTGTAAAGGCTGTTTCATTATCAAATGTCATAATTCTTCCGTTTTTTACTATTACTAAAGTGGGTGCATATATTTCTTCTGTTCCATCATCTAGTGTTACTAAATAATTGGATAAGCTTAAAACAATACTTTGATAGGTACCATTTCTATTTTCTCTATCTTCATAAAAATCATAATATAGTATCTCGGTAATACCTGAATCTTTGGCAGCTTCATTTAAAATATTCGCATAATAACCACTCCAGACATTAGATGGATAGCCCATAAAAATAATAGCATTTCCTTTTAGAGCAGCATACACTTCAACTGCATTTACATATTTAAAGACATTGTCTTTGCTTACATTAGTATAATCAGCATCAAAGCGTTCATTATCGACAACAACTTTTTCACTAAAATCTCTGGTTCCAATATATATAAAACCGACAATTATCAAAACAAATAATATGCCTTGTAATATTAATTTTACTTTTTTATTCATAATTCATCACACTTTTATTATAGCATTTTCCCTAAATAAATTTAAGTAAAATCCAATTTTAGTGTTAATCAAATGTATAGAAAAAGAACTAATTAATTAGTTCCCTTTACTTGGTTCATTACTTCATCAGCAAAGTTTTCATTACGTTTTTCCATTCCTTCACCAACTTCATAACGAATCATGGTAATAATTTCACCATTATTTTTCTTAACATAGTCTGCTACACTCATATCGCCATCTTTAATAAATGGTTGTTCAGCAAGACATATTTCTTTGTAATATTTTTTAATTCTTCCTTCTACCATTTTTTCAGCAATATCAGCTGGTTTACCTTCAGACATAGCAAGTTCTTTTTGAATTTTTCTTTCATTTGCCACTACATCTTCTGGTACATCACTTATAAATACATAGCTTGGACGCATAGCAGCTGCTTGCATAGCTACATCTTTAGCAATTTCTTCATTCGCACCTTTAAGTACAGTTAAAACGGCAATTTTTCCACCCATGTGTAAGTATGAACCGAATACTTCATCATCACTTTTTTCTACAACTTCAAGTCTTCTTAATGATAATTTTTCACCAATTTTAGCAGTTTTAGCAATGATTAAATCTTCGATTGTTCCTTCTGCAGTATTTACTTTTAGAGCATCCTCTAATGTTTTTGCATCACTATCTAAAATAGTTGTACCAATTGTATCAATCATGCCAGTAAATTCTTCATTTTTACTTACAAAGTCTGTTTCGCTATTTACTTCTAAAATAACAGCTTTGTTTCCTTTAACATAAATATTTGCAAGTCCTTCAGCAGCGATACGAGATTCTTTTTTTGCACTTTTAGCAATGCCTTTTTCTCTTAACCAATCAACGCTTGCAGCAATATCTCCATTACATTCTGCTAAAGCTTTCTTACAATCCATCATTCCAGCTCCGGTTTTTTCACGAAGCTCTTTTACCATTGCGGCAGTAACTTCCATAATAATCCTCCTAATCTTTTATTTTAATGTGCTTATTAATTCATCTTTTTTCATTGTACTGTAGCCTTTAACGCCACGCTCTTTAGCTATCGCTTTAAGTTCTGCTAAAGTCATATCTTCTAAAGCTTTTTCAGCGTTTTCGCTTTTTTCTTCTACAACTTCTTCAGTTTTAATTTCAACTTTTGTTTCTTCTTTTAAGGCTTTAGGAGCTTTTTCTTCTTTCTTTAGTTCTTCATTTTTCTTTTCTTCTTCTTTGATTAACTCATCCATTTTAACTTCTTTATTAGACTTCTTGTCTTCTTCAGTTACATAGTCAATCATTTCAAGTCCACGTGCTTCACAAATAGCGTTGTTGAGTACACCAAGAATTACTTTAACACTTCTTACAGCATCATCGTTACCTGGAATAACAAAATCAACATCATCTGGATCACAGTTTGTATCAACAATACCGAATACAGGTATTCTAAGTTTTCTTGCTTCTCTAATTGCGTTAATTTCCTTTTTAGGATCAACAATAATTAAAGCATTTGGAAGTTTGCTCATTTCACGAATACCACATAAAATTTTATTTAATTTTTCGTATTCTTTCTTAAGTCCAATTACTTCTTTTTTAGGTAAAACTTCAAATTTACCAGTACTCTCCATATTTTCAATTTCTTCAAGTCTTTTTACTCTTCTTCTGATTGTTCTAAAGTTTGTTAGAGTTCCACCTAACCAACGTTCAGTTACATAATAAGAATTACTTCTTTCTGCTTCTTCTTTTGCTGCTTCTTGGGCTTGTTTCTTTGTTCCAACGAACAAGAAAGTTCCTCCATTATCAGCAATTTTCTTAAGTTCAGCATAAGCTTCCTCAAGTAGTTTAGTAGTTTTTTCAAGATCGATAATATAAATATCATCTCTTGCTCCAAAAATGTATTCTTTCATCTTTGGATTCCATCTTTTTGTTTGATGTCCAAAATGAACACCTGCTTCTAATAAATAACTCATAGAAACAACGGCCATAAATTATCCCATCCTTTCGTTTTTACCCTCTTAATATCTTCAAGCATGATACACCACCACTCTTCGCGGCACTCGGCATATCACTAAATATTAATGTGTATTTGCAATTTATTTGCCA
>CAMMXG010000030.1 GCA_946500895.1 uncultured Mycoplasma sp.
TTCATTAATAATTCTTGATTCTGCTTCTACATAATTCATTCTTGGAATTTCTCCAAATGAACCATCAGTAGTAACAACAATACCAATAGTCGCATGATCTCTAATTACTTTTTCTGTGCCAATTTCCGCTGCTTCCACAAAAGGAATGGAATCTGGAAACCAAGGTGTTTTAACCATTCTTGGATTTCCTGATTCATCTTCATAACCAGTCGCCCCCGGTATGACAAATCCTACACAATCAACTAATTTAATGTTGGTTGTAAACTCATCAACATGAATTTCTGCTCCATTGGATGGAACGAATTTCGGTTCAGTAGTCATAATAGTTTTTCCTTGAGCACTTTGTGGTATTTCATCTAAACAATGTTTTTTTTCATAGTCATCAGTGATGTTTGGAACAACCAAATTTTCAATAAATCTCTTAATAAAAGTAGATTTACCAGTTCGAACCGCTCCCACAACACCTAAATAAATACTTCCATTCCCTCTTTTGGCAATTGATTCAAGTAATTCTTTTTTTTCCAAAATTTCACCATCTTTCATCTTTCTAATTAAAAATATGAAAGGGTATAAAAAAATAGTACAAATTTTAAAAAATAAATTCTTTACGAAAAATAGATTGTTTGTTATAATTTTAAAGAGGATGTGATAACATGAAGAAAATGTTGATGATATTAATAGTAACGACTTTGGCCATATTACCATTAAATGTAAATGCCGAGAGTGAAACAGTAACATTATATATGTTTGAAAGTAATACTTGTAGTCATTGTGAACAGGCCTTAAATTATATTGAACAGCATTTAGATGAGATACCTGATAATTTAGAAATAATGACTTATGAAGTATCAGAAAATACTGATAATGCTAAATTAATGAATGCAGTTGCTGAATACCTAGAAGTAGATACAACAACAAATTTTGGAACACCATTTTTTGTAATAGGTACAGAATATAATAAAGGATATGTACCAGGAGATTGGGAAGATTTATTTGAAATAGCAAATGATTATATCGAAAATGGTGATTATGAAGATGCTGTACAAGAGGTAATTAGTAATGAGAATCTAGAAGTAGAAGTACAAGCATTAGAAGATATTCTTAATATACCAAATCCTACTGTAACAATTATTGTTTATTGTGTATTTGGAGCAATTGTCCTAGGCTTTATCGCATTAATGGTATTTGGAAGAAAATAAACTACTTTTATTAGTAGCTTTTTTTTGATATAATAAAGATTGTTAGAAAGGGTGGTTTCATGAAAATCATTTTATTACAAGATGTAAGAAAAGTTGGTAAAAAAGATGACATATTAGAAGTTAGTGATGGTTATGCAAATAACTATTTAATCAAAAATAAACTAGCGGTACCTCTTACCAAAAGAAGTAAAGAAGTATTAGATAAAAGATTAGATAAAGAAGCCCAAGATGAAGAAGCCAAAGTAGCAAGCTTAAATAAAGTAAAAAAAGAATTAGAAGATAAAATCATTCCTTTTAAAGTAAAAACAGGTGCTTCTGATAAAGTATTTGGCAAAGTATCTACCAAACAAATCGCTGATAAGTTAAAAGAGATGGGCTATGCCATCGATAAAAAATGTATTAAACTAGATAGTGATTTAGATACTTTAGGAATACATGAAGTAGATATTATACTTCACAAAAGAGTAACATTTAAATTAAGAGTAAATTTACAAAAGTAAGTAGGTGATTTTTGTGGCCAATCGCGCAATGCCAAGCGACCTAGAAGCCGAAATGAGTGTTCTTGGTGTCGCATTTTTAAGTAACGATGCCTTAGAAAAAATTAATGATGAAGTAACAGAAGATATGTTCTATAATGAAAAAAATAGAACGATTTTTAACGCCATTATTAGCTTATATAAAGAGGGAACACCAGTTGATTTAACAACGATAAAATCAGAATTAGACAAGAAAAAAGCTTTTAATGAAATAGGGGGCATAAATTATTTAACAGAAGTAATTGATTCCGTTGTAACATCAGCTAATCTTGAATACTATATTAAAATATTAAAAGACGCGGCCATCAGAAGAAATGTAATTAATACGGCAACGGATATAGTTACAAGTGCTTATAATGACGAAAATATTACCAGTATGCTTGATAATGCTGAAAGAAGTATCTTAAATGTTGTAAGAGCAAGAACTTCAACCGAATTTGTACCAATTCATGAAGTATTACGTCGAGCTCAAGAACGACTTGAAGAACTTGCTAAAAACAAAAGTGATATCACGGGAATTAGAACAGGGTTCTATGATTTAGATCGTGTTACAGCCGGACTTCATGGAGGAGAATTAATTATTCTAGCAGCTCGTCCTGGTATGGGAAAAACAGCCTTTGCTCTAAATATTGCAACCAATGCTGCTTTCTCAACCGATAAAGCAATTGCCATATTTAACTTAGAAATGTCCGCTGAGATGCTAGTTAACAGAATGATTGCCAGTGTCGGAGGAATTGATTCTTATAAATTAAATACCGGTAAGCTGGAACATAACGATTGGAAAAGATATAATGAAGCCTTAAGTAAACTAGCCAGCACCAATATCTATATTGAAGATAATGCAAGCATCACGGCACCAGAGATTAAAGCCAAATGTCGAAGACTAGCTTCTCAGCCTAATGGCTTAGGATTAGTTGTTATCGACTATTTACAATTAGTTACAACTGGCTCAAATAGAGTAGAATCAAGACAGGTTGAAGTATCTGAAATTTCTCGTAGCTTAAAAACAATGGCTTTAGAACTAGATGTTCCTGTCATTGCTTTAGCCCAACTTTCTCGTAGTGTCGATAAACGTGAAAACAAAGAACCAGCCTTAGTTGACTTAAGAGAATCAGGATCACTCGAACAAGATGCGGACTTAGTATTATTTTTAAACCGCAAAGATTATTATGAAGCGAAGAGTGAAAAGAAAGAAAACATTGTTCCAATTGATGTAATTATTGCAAAACATAGAAAAGGTTCAACTGGTTTATATCGTTTACTATTTGAACTAAATATGAGTAATTTCAAAAACTATTTACATACCGAAAACAATGAAGGAGGATATAATGCATAAGAAAAATATTGCCATAACGATAATTGTTACTTTAATCGCTGGAGTAATTCTTCTTTTGTGTAACATGACTGATAAAATCATGGCTCCTGCCAGTTATAAATATCAAGTATATTTACATGGCGAAAAAATTGGCGTAATTGATGATGAAGAAGAACTATATAGTTTAATTGACGAAAGTCAAACAACAATTAAAGAAGAGTACAATGTAACAAATGTTTATCCTCCAACTGATTTAAAAGTAATTGCAATGAACACTTATAGTAATGAATCAGATAATATTAATGATGTTTATAATAGAATAGAAGAAGTAGATGATTTTACGATAAGAGGGTATGTAATTACAATTAAAGGAGAAGAAACAGAGATTACAATTAATGTATTAGATGAAGAAGTATTTAATGAAGCTTTAATTAATTTTGTGAATTCTTTCTTAGATGATGGTGTTTATGAAGATTACATTAACAACACGCAAGATGAAATAGTAGATACTGGTTCTATTATTGAAAACATGTATTTTGAAGAAGATATCACCATTAAGGAAGCTTATATTAGTGTGAATGATAAAATATATACTGATGTAAATGAATTAACTCAATATTTATTATTTGGTGAAGATCCAGACATGGAATATTATACAGTAAGCCTTGGTGATACGATTGAATCAATCGCCGATGAATACAGTTTAGGAACAAGTGATTTACTTACAATTAATCCTGAACTTAAAAGTGAAGATGTTATTTTAAGAGTAGGAGATACCCTAAACGTAACCTACATCAATCCTGTTTTAAATTTTGTTTATGATTTACATCGCGTATCGATTCAAGAAATAGCCTACGATATTGTTGAAGAAGAAGATGATACACAATATACCAGTTACGAAGAAGTAAAAACTCCTGGTCAAAAAGGAGAAGAACTTGTAACCGAAAGATTTACCGTTACCAATGGTATTCAAGCTCAAGGATCCGAAATCGTTAGTTCCGAAACAATTAGAGAACCTGTAGATCAAGTAGTAGTAGTTGGAACAAGAAGACCATCAGGAGGATATCAACCACCAATTTATCCGCCACTTACAACTGGAACATGGGGTTGGCCAACTGCAAGACCATACGTTATTACAAGCTACTTTGCATCTCGTTGGGGAACTCACCATGATGGTATTGATATTTCTGGTACAGGTCATGGCTCACCAATTTATGCAATAGGTTCAGGAACAGTAGTCTATGTTTATAATGGATGTCCAGCTAGAGGTAGTGGACTTGGTGATACTTGTGGAGGTTCTCTTGGAAACTATGTTGTAATTGACCATGGTAATAATATGTATGGATTATATGCCCATAATGCATCTAATAATGTTTCTGTTGGTCAAACTGTAAGTCGTGGCCAAGTTATTGCTACCATGGGAAGCAGTGGTAGAGCAACCGGAACACACCTACACTTTGCTATTTCTTATGGTTATCCATATTCTTCTGGTTCATATTTCGCTAATCCGATGGGATTGTATTAATGAAAGTATGTGTCTTAGCTAGTGGTTCAGGGGGTAATTCCACTTATATTGAAACAGATAATTACAAAATATTAATAGATATAGGAAAGAATCGGAAATATATTGTTGAAAAACTAGAAAGTATTGGCGTAAACCCAGAAGAAATTAATTATATATTTATTAGTCATCTACATGATGACCATATATCAGCATTAAAAACATTTTTAAAAAAGTATCATCCTACCATCGTAATATCCCAGGAGATGTTTAAAGAATTAGATGATATACATAATTATGAACATGTCTTAATTTATGAAGATGAAGTAATATTAAATAATTTACAAGTCCATTGTATCCATTCATCTCATGACGCAACTGATTCAAGAAATTTCATTTTTGAATCTAATGGACATTCGGTTGCATATGTAACCGATACTGGTTATGTAAATCACAAGAATTTTAAATATTTACAAAATAAAGAAATCTATTTATTTGAAAGCAATCATGATATTGAACGCCTCCAACATGGCCCATATCCTGATTGGCTAAAAAAAAGAGTACTATCAGACTACGGACATTTATCAAATAATGCTTGTAGCCTTTACTTAACCAAATTAATTGGTGATAAAACCAAGAAAATTTATTTAATGCACCTATCAGAAAAAAATAATACTGAAGAACTTGCTTTGAATGAAATCAATCATATTTTTGATACTTATAATATACCATTCAGAGATATTAAATGTGCGAAACCAGATGAAGTAAGTGAAGTGATGGAAGTATGATTAAAATAATTTGTTTAGGAAAACTAAAAGAAAAGTATTTAGTTGATTTAGTAAATGATTATAAAAAAAGAATAGCAAAATATCACAAACTAGAAATGATTGAATTAAAAGATGAAGAAAATTTAGAAAGTGAAGCAAAAAATATAGAAAAATATATTAATCCAAATGATTATGTGATTACTTTAGAAATAGAAGGAAAAGAGTTAGATAGCACGTCTTTTGCAGAACTGATAGACAAAACTTTCATTACTCATAGTACCATGACATTTATAATAGGTTCTTCTACTGGACTAAGTAACAAGATAAAGGATAGGAGCAATTACAAGCTTTCATTCTCTAAACTAACTTTTCCTCATGGCTTATTTAGAGGAATACTACTTGAACAAATATATCGAGCATTTAAAATAAATAATCATGAAAATTACCATAAGTAGGAAAGTTTTGGAAAAAAATATAATCGAATACTGGAAGATATCTTTATGCGACAAGCTCAAATTTGTTATGGAAACTTTAAGTAAAAAAACATATAATTCAGGCTTAGATACGCGTACAAATAAAGGTGACAAAGAGATATTTTGGAATAAACATATTTTAGAAAGAAGTAGTGATTTATGATAGGAAATGATTGGGATGATAAATTAAAGATTGTTTGGGATAGTCCAGGATTTAAAAAGTTTTATCATATAGTAGAAGAGGAATATAACCATCATACGGTATTTCCACCCAAAGACCATATTTTTGAAGCCTTAAAACTCACAAGTTATAAAGATACAAGAGTAGTAATTGTAGGGCAAGATCCATATCATGGTGTTGGCGAAGCTCATGGACTATCTTTTTCTGTTCAAAAGGGAGTTGCTATTCCTCCGTCTTTACAAAATATTTATAAAGAATTATATGATGATTTAGGAATACCTCCAGCTCATTCCGGTGATTTAACAAATTGGGCTAAAGAGGGGGTATTGATGCTTAATGCTGTTTTAACTGTTATAAAAGATACACCGGCTTCTCATAGAAAACTTGGATGGGAACGTCTTACTGATTATATAATTAGACTTTTAAATGAAAAAGAGGAACCAGTAGTATTTATTTTATGGGGTAATTTTGCTAAGGAAAAAGCAAAATACATCACTAATCCAAAGCATTTAATTTTAACAAGCCCACATCCATCCCCATTTTCAGCTCGTTATGGTTTTTTTGGATCTAAACCATTTAGTAAAACCAATGAATTTTTAAGAAAAAATGGTTTAAAAGAAATTGATTGGAGAGTAGAAAAATAGACGACTTACATTTTAAAGTCGTCTATTATTTCATCATCCATATCTTTTCCATCAAAGAATAGTTTTACCTTAAATCCATGAATTTTAGCAATAATATTAGTAGGGAACTTTCTTACAATCGCATTTTCTTCACTTGTATTCTTATTATAATAGTTTTTTGCTGCTGTAAGTTTTTCATCCAATCTTTTAATTTGATCTAATTCAGTATTAATTTCATCATCATTATTTAATTTTAAATCATCAATCATTTTTAAAATTAAAGTATAACCTTCATTTAACTTTCGATCCATATCAAAGTTTGTCATATTTGCATCTTTAAGTTTTTCATATTCTCGAAAATAATTTTTATTATTATCCATATGTGTTCTAATATGATTACTAATTCTCATCAAAGTATCATATTTAGTTCTTAAAGCCTCATCAATAATAACCTCAGCTTCATGTATTTTTGTTTTTAAATCATTTAAAGTATTAAAGGAAATCGCATAATAAATACCAATTAAACAAGCAATAATTAAAATAACTAAACAAATTGATAACCACAACATATTCTTCACCATAAAAATTATAACAAGAATTTCTTTTTTTTTAAAGAGTTTTAAAAGAATTTTCGTATATTTTACCTTATGTTAAGAAAAAGTGCATTATTTCCATTTAAAATTGATAGTAAAAAATATATATTTTGTTATAATGGAAAGAGAAATGGAGAGAAAAAATTATGAATATTGGAAACACAATAAGCGAACTTAGAAAGAAAAATAATATGACGCAAGAAGAATTAGCTGAAAAATTAAATGTGGCAAGGCAGACGATAAGCAAGTGGGAGTGTAATGAAACATCACCTAGCCTAGAGGATGCTTCTAAGTTAGCCAAAATTTTTAAAGTAAGTTTAGATGAATTAACTGGAAATAAAAATGTACTAGAGGAAAAAGTAAGTAATGTCGAACGTCTAGCCGGAATCATTATTAAAATTCTAAAAATAATAGGAGTGTTAATTATTATTTACTTTATCTTTTTAGTAGTAGGCATATTTGTCTTTACAGCTTTTAGAGATAAAACAAGCGAAGAAGTAACCGGAAGTATTACATGTACATTAAATAATGAAACAGAAACTTACCAAGTTAGAGAGAAAGATAATAAACTTGAAATAAGTAAAAATGCTAGTAATATTATTGATATAAACTCCTATAATAATGGTGATGATGTTCTAAATGCCATTATAAATTATTATGAAAATAATAAGGGAACTTGTAATTAAGAAAGTTGAAAAATACTTTCTTTTTTGCTATGATGTTACAGGTGATTAAAAATGAAAATAGAAAATTTAGTTTTAGGTCGTCTAAGAACAAATTGTTATATTCTTAAAAAAGATAATAAGTGTATTATAATTGATCCAGGTGATGAAGCGGATGTAATTAAAAATGCTTGTGAGGGCTACGAAGTAGAAGAAATTTTAGTAACTCATCATCACTGGGATCACGTTTTAGCTTTAAAAGAGTTAGAAGATTTTTATCATTTAAAGCATAATGAGTTTTTAAGAAAAACATTCAATTATGAAGTAATCAAAACGCCGGGACATGCCAGTGATTCTCTAACCTTTTATTTTGAAGAGGAGAGTATTATGTTTACTGGAGATTTCTTATTTTATCATACCATTGGAAGATGTGATTTAGAAACATCAAGTATTCCAGATATGAAAAAAAGTTTAGACAAAATAAAAAATTATCCAGATGATATAAAAATTTATCCAGGACATGGTAAATCAAGTATTCTTGGGGAAGAGAAAAAATATTTTGATAGTTATTTTTAAAGTACTAAAAAACGCTCTAACTAGAA
The DNA here is from genome assembly GCA_946500895.1 of uncultured Mycoplasma sp. Lineage (GTDB taxonomy): Bacteria > Bacillota_I > Bacilli_A > RF39 > UBA660 > Caccenecus. The sequence continues at coordinate 8,453 of CAMMXG010000030.1, forward strand.
CGTTTTATCAGAATAATCATGACTATAATTAATTCTTTCTTCAAAAGTAACATAATCAAGATAAATCATACGTAGTAAATACCAATCACCGGTTTTTGGATCACTCATAATTAAATGATCTCGTCCTGCTTCTTCAATTACTCCATCGTAAACTTTATCTCGCCACTCTGTTGAGTCAGGATAAGAAAAATAAGCCTTTACTTTTTTACCTTTATTAAGTCTTAAAATATTTTCTATATAACTTTGTTCCATTGGCAGAGATTCAATATAACTATAATTACCAGGAGGACTAGTCATATTAGAATTAGAATTAGTTGTATTAGTTGGGAAAGTGGGATTTCCAAAAAAATTACCGTTCATTTATTTCACCTCAATCTAATATATGTAAATATTTATTTTTTTATGTTGACTTTTGAAAATAAGGAAGCTATTATTTTAATAGAGGTAGAATATGAAAGATATATTAATTGGTTTAGTAATTATATTAGTAGCATTTTTAGTGATTGATTTTATTTATACGGAAAAAAATACATGTTTAATAAGAGAAAATAATAGTTATACTAATACAGAAGTAAAATGTGGCATAATCAAAAAACAGCTTGATCTAGATATAAATTTATTTGGAAGATATTGGTAGCAAGTGCAAGTAGTGATTTTTCTAATGATATTTAAAAAAATTATAGGAAAGTGCACGAAATGCATAATTTATACAGAAAAAACTAATCGTGAGGTTAGACAAATTATGTTCTAGAAAGATAGGGATAATATGGATATACCAAAAATATTAAAAAGAGTTTTAGATAAAAACAGAATTCCTAGATTAGTTCTTATGATTTTAGGAACTTTTCTACTTGGATTAAATTATAATGTTTTTTTAAAGCCAAATGATTTAATAGTTGGGGGAACCACAAGTTTAGCTATTATTTTTAATGATTTATTTGGATGGAACGATCAAATATTTATATATGTAACTGCGATTATTTTAATAGGAATTAGCTTTATTTTTTTAGGAAAAGATAAGACAATGAAAAGTATATTTGGCAGTATTTTATATCCAGTGATGATCACTTTAACTGCACCCTTAGGAGAAATGTTAGCAACCAAGTTTGTTTTTGATGATATGATTACTACTGTTGCTTTCACGAGTATTCTTTATGGTGTTGCCTATGGAATTGTTTATAAAATGGAGTATACAACTGGTGGAAGTGATATCATTATGCAAATTGTTTGTAAATACATGCATATGCCAGAAGGACAAGCATCAATTTTAAGTAATGTGTTTATAATTCTATTTGGTGGTATTGTTTTTGGTATTCCTAAAGTAGTATATGGAATTATTATTTTGTATGTATCAAGTGTAATTGTTGATAAAATGGTAATTGGTATATCAGAAAGTAAAATGTTTATTATAAATAGTAGTAAGATTGATGAAATAGAAAATGTAATTATTAATGAATTAAAATTAGGGGTAACAAGAATAAAAGCAGAAGGAGGATATACGAGTAAAAAACAAGATGTTTTACTTTGTGTAGTTCCAAATCGAGATTATTATATGTTTAAAGAAATTATATTAGAATTAGATAAAAATGCTTTTTTTATCATTAATGATTGTTATGATATAGAAGGTGGTACAACAAGAAAAAAAGAAAAAGGATTAAATAATTTATACTAGGGTGATCAAATGAATTATTATAACTTAGATACAGAAGAAGTATTAAAAAAGTTAAATATAAATGAAACTGGCTTAAATGAAGAAGAAGTAAAAATAAGAAGAGCAAAAGAAGGACCAAACAAATTAAAAGAAGCTAAAAAGGAGTCAAAACTATTAAAATTTTTAAATCAATTTAAAAATTTAATGATTATCGTTCTATTAATCGCTGCTATAGTTTCTTTTATTATATCTTATATAAATAAAGAATCATATTTAGATAGTATAATAATTCTTCTAATAGTATTTATAAATGCAATTTTAGGCTATGTAGAGGAATTAAAAGCAGATGAAGCGATTGAATCATTAAAGAAAATGCAAACAACTAAAGTAAAAGTACGAAGAAATGGAACAATAAAATATTTAAATAGTGAAGAACTAGTAAGTGGCGACATTGTCCTTTTAGAAGCGGGAGATAAAATATCTGCTGATGCTAGAATTATAAAAGCAAATTCTTTAAAAGTAGATGAAGCATCCCTAACCGGAGAGTCAGTCGCTGTTCTAAAAGATACTAAAAAAATATTAAAAGAAGTGGCTTTACATGATAGACACAATATGGTATATGCTGGAACAAATGTTGTATATGGAAAAGGTGAATGTGTAGTAACTGAAATTGGTATGAATACTGAAATAGGTTTAATTGCAGGAAGTTTAAACACTCACAAAGAAGAATTAACGCTTCTTCAAAAGAAAATCAATGGCATTAGCAAAGTATTAACAATTATCATCTCTATTGTAATACTTGCTATGTTTATTGTAAGTATTATAAAAGACATGCCTTTAACCGAAGCACTATTATTAGCTATTTCCCTAGCTGTTGCTGCTATACCAGAGGGATTGCCAGCAGTAATTACAGTTATTTTATCTTTAGGTATGAGTTCTCTAGCTAAGAAAAAAGCCATTGTTCGTAAAATGTCTAGTGTTGAAACTTTGGGAAGTACCGAAATAATTTGTACAGACAAAACTGGAACAATTACTCAAAATAAAATGGAATTAAAATATATTTATTTTGATAATACATCGCATGATGAATTATATAAAATGAATGAAAATATGTTTTTATATAACATGGCTTTAAATAATGACATTGAAAAAAACGAGCAAGGGTTAATTGGTGATCCAACTGAAATTGCTATCATCGAATACTTAGAAAAAATAACAGATCCATATTTATTAAAAAATAAACATCCAAGAATAAACGAAATACCTTTTGATTCTGAGAGAAAAATGATGTCAGTGGTATGTGCTATATCAAATAAAAAATATTTGTTAACAAAGGGAAGTTTTGATTCAATTATTAAGTATTGTTCTAAAATTGAAGAAAATGGAAATATTAGTTCCTTAACAAAAGAAAAAATTGAAGAATTACAGAAAATCGAAAAAGAAAAATCCAATCAAGCTTTAAGACTACTTGCTTTTGCTTATAAAGAAGTAGAAGATGAGAATATTGAAGAAAACAATCTGATTTTTCAAGGCCTAATTGGTGTGATTGATCCACCAAGAAAAGATGTAAAGGAATCAATCGAATTGTGTAAATCTGCACATATTAAGCCAATTATGATTACAGGTGATTCTTTAAATACAGCCATTGCGATAGCAAAAGATATTGGTATTTTAACAAATGATGATGAAGCTATAACGGGAAGTGAATTAGACAAATTAACAGATGAAGAACTTTTTCAAAATATTGAAAAGTACAAAGTATATGCTAGGGTAAGCCCAATAAATAAATTATCAATTGTAAATGCCTGGAAGAAAAAAGGTAAAGTTGTTGCAATGACAGGTGATGGTGTCAATGATGCTCCGGCTATAAAAGCCAGTGATATTGGCATTGGTATGGGAATTACCGGTACCGAAGTAAGTAAAAGTGTCGCTGATATTATCTTAGTAGATGATTCTTTCTCAACCATTGTTAGTGCTGTAAAAGAGGGAAGAAGAATATTTGACAATATTAGAAATGTAATAACTTATTTACTAATAGGTAATATTACTGAAATAATAACAGTATTTATCGGCTTAATATTTGGTTATACCATCTTTATTCCTATTCAACTATTGTTTATTAATTTAATTACTGATTCTATTCCAGCGATTGCTCTAGCATTTGAGAGTCCTGCTAACGATATTATGAATAGAGAAGTAAGAAAAAAAGATAGTTCTTTTTTCACTCCATTCTTAATTAGTAAATTATTAGTATCTTCATGTTTGAAAAGTATAGCAATTCTCTTTGTTTATTTCTTAAATTTACATATTTCTGGTCCAGAAGTAGCGGGTACTACAGCTTTTCTATGTTTAATGCTTCTAGAATTATGTTTTGCTTATTCTTGTAAGAATATTAAAGAACCAGTTATAGGTAAAAATATATTTAATAATTCAAAACTAAATATTTGTATTTTAGGAATAATAATTTTAGGAGTATTAATATTCCTAACCCCATTAAGAAATATTTTTGATTTAACATCAATATCATTAATGGAATTAATATATTGTATCATGATAATTTTTGTTATGATTTTACTAGACGAACTTTTAAAAATAGTATTAGCAAAAAAATTTAAAGATTAGGTTAATCTCAAAACGGAACACTAGATTGTCTCCGAATTGGTATAACGGTAGTGCTGTCGTGTTCGGTGTGAATTCGAATGGCAACCTCAACAACTGGAACGTGAATAACACGTATGGTGTGCGAAGAGTATTTTTAAACTTAATAATTGACTAAGGTTAATTAAAAAAAGCATTAGGATACAAGATTAACCTATGGAAAAACCTAAATAAATAGTATTGATATTTTAAATCTTGTATTTAAAATTAGAACAATATTAGATAGAGTGAAAGCTCTATCTTTTTGCTTTACACAAACTTTAAGAGATTTTGTCGAGCATCAAAAATTTTGTAGCCATTCGTATCTATAGATATTTACATGCCCTTAATATGTATGCTATATAAAAACAAAAGGAGCAAAAAGTCTATGATGAACGAAGAACGATAATACCAAGAAATAGAACATTTAATTAAAAGAAATGAAGTAAATAAAAGAGTAAGAAAGTTAGAAGAAAATAATGATTTAGTCATGACCTACTGGAATGTCGGACGCTTAATTGTTGAAGCCCAAGGAGGAAGCTTAAGGGCTAAATATGGTAATGAATTAATCAAGAAATGGTCTGTTAAATTAACAGAATTATATGGTAGAGGATATGATTATACGAATTTATCAAGATTTAGAAAGTTTTATTTATGCTTTCCAATACTTGGCCCAGTGGGCAACGCCAACAACTTAAGAATTAGTAACTAGGTTTCATATTAGTTTTATATTTA
>CAMMXG010000031.1 GCA_946500895.1 uncultured Mycoplasma sp.
ATATCTCTTGTTTTCTTGTTTGAATAGCAAAATAAGTTTGACCTAAAGCAACTTCTTTTTTCCGAGAATCAGCATTTTGTACAATTAAATAACATGCATAACGTGATAGTTTATAATCACAAATTTTTCTTCGACTTCCCGAACCAAGTCCTACCATTTTGGCGGAGCCGACAAAATGGTCTATTACCTTATATGAAGAGCCTTCGCAAGCTAATTTCGCTTTTTCAATTACACCTTCAAACTTACGCCACTCCATATACTTAAGAACTTTTGCAAGTTCTCTAGCATACCAAAACTCTCTTCCCTCTTCATCAACATGTCTAATTTCCTCAAACAATCTTTCTTGATATTGTTCTAATTCATTCATTTTTGATTCCTCCCCTGAATAATATATTTTCTATATTAGCATTATAACAAATGTTCGCTATAAAAATCAAGCAAAAAGTATAGACAATAAAAAATTCTAACAACTGGATAAATAAAGAAACAAAAACCTTCTTACTTAATTGACTAATTACTTTAAAAATCATATAATCATAATGTATCTTTAAAAGAAAGGAATAAATATGTTAGAACTAAAAAAGATAACCAAAAAGTACTTAAGTGGTACAAATAGTGTGAGTGCCTTAAAAGGAATTGATTTAAAATTTCGAGAAACTGAGTTTGTAAGTATTTTAGGTCCATCAGGGTGTGGAAAAACAACTCTTTTAAATATTATTGGTGGCTTAGACCAATATACAACAGGTGATTTAATCATTAATGGTAAATCCACCAAAAATTTCAAAGACAAAGATTGGGATACTTATCGTAATCATAGTATTGGTTTTGTCTTCCAAAACTATAACTTAATTCCCCATCAAACTGTTTTAGCAAATGTAGAACTAGCTTTAACACTTGCTGGAATAAACAAAACTGAAAGAAGAAAAAGAGCTATCCAAGCTTTAAAAGACGTAGGACTTGAAGATCAAATACATAAAAAACCAAATCAAATGAGTGGTGGCCAAATGCAGAGGGTTGCGATAGCTAGAGCTCTAGTTGGAAATCCCGATATATTACTCGCTGATGAACCAACCGGAGCCTTAGATACGAAAACTAGTGTCCAAATCATGGAACTATTAAAAGAAATATCGAAGACCAAACTAGTTATTATGGTTACTCATAATCCTGATTTAGCCGAACAATACTCAACAAGAATTATCAAATTACTAGATGGAAAAGTAACAGATGACTCAAAGCCTTATGATGGAAAGGAAGAAAAAAAGGAACAAAACAAAACTGGAAAAACAAACATGTCATTCCTAACCGCTCTATCCTTAAGCTTAAATAATTTATTAACCAAAAAAGGAAGAACCATTCTAACCGCTTTTGCCGGTTCCATTGGTATTATTGGTATAGCCCTTATTCTTTCTCTATCAAGTGGAATGCAAAATTATATTAATCGCGTTGAAGAAGACACCCTATCTAGTTATCCAATTACTTTACAAGAAACAACGATGGATACAGGTAAATTATTAAATGCTGCCATGGATAGTGGAAACACATATGAAAATTACAATGATGATAAAATTCATTCCATGAATATTACAAATGATATGCTAAGTTTAATGGGAAGTGGTGCTAAATCAAACAACTTAGAAGCTTTCAAATCTTATACTGATGAAAATAGTAATAAATTTAATGAATATGCAAATGCAATCCAATATTCATATAATTTAGATTTAAATATTTATAAAGAAAATGATGATGGTTATACCCAAGTTAACCCAGATCAAATTATGAATGAACTTGGATTTGGATCAATGAATGAAATAGGTAGTATGTTCACAAATAACACTAGTTCATACAATGCTTTTAGTGAAATGTTAGACAACAAACAATTAATAGAAGACCAATATGACGTTCTAGCAGGTCATCTACCAGAAGAATACAACGAAGTAGTTTTGGTTGTAAACAAAGACAACTACATTAGTGATTATACCTTGTATTCCATTGGATTACTTGATAGTGAAGAACTAGTAAACAACTACAATGCAATGTTAAATGGAGAGGAAGTAACAAACCTAGAAGAATTAACCTACACTTATGACGAATTGTTAGATACTAAATTCAAAGTATTATTAAATACAGATTATTATACAAAAGAGAATAACTTATGGATCGATAACTCTAATAATGAAGAATACATTAGTAATCTTTTAAGTGATGCTCTAGAACTTGAAGTAGTTGGTATTATTAAACCAAAAGAAGAAACAATCACAACAAACAATTATGGCGGGATTTGGTACACCAAAGATTTAACAGAATATGTTGTAAATGAAATCAATGAAAGTGAAATAGCAAAAGAACAATTAGCAAATGAAAATATTAATGTTTTTACCAACAGGGAATTTAGTGAGGAAGAATTCGATATTAACAATTTAAGTAGAGAAGAACAAGCTTACCTAGCTTCTTTATCTCAAAGTGAACTAGCTGAAATACTTGCTAATTACGAGGAAAATGCAAAAGCTACATATGAATCAAACCTAGAAAAATTAGGGATTGTTGATTTAGACAGTCCTAGCACAATAAACATTTATGCCAAAGATTTTGATTCCAAAGAAGCTCTAGCAGATTTAATCACAGAATATAACAATAATACAACCGAAGAAAATCAAATTAGTTATACCGATATTATCAAAGTCATGATGAGTGGTGTATCAAGCATTATCGATATTATTAGTTATGTATTAATGGGATTTGTTAGCATATCTCTTGTCGTATCATCCATTATGATTGGTATAATTACTTATATTAGTGTATTAGAAAGAACTAAAGAAATAGGCATCTTAAGAAGTATTGGTGCATCTAAAAAAGATATTTCCAGAGTATTTAATGCTGAAACCTTAATTATTGGTTTATCAGCTGGATTATTAGGTATTATAATAACCGTAATATTAAATATCCCAATTAACGCGATTATTAATAGTTTAGCTGGCGTCTCATCTATTGCCCATCTACCAATTGTGGGAGCAATCATACTTGTTGTAATAAGCATATTACTAACTGTAATTGCCGGATTACTACCTGCCAAAATGGCAAGCAAAAAAGACCCAGTAGAAGCTTTAAGAACAGAATAAAAGAACGGACAAACCGTTCTTATTTATTTTCTAGAAAATTCCTAGTTGTATAACCCTTACAAGTAATATAAGGGGCATATTCATAAGTACCATCATTAGTAATTACAACATAACCACGACAAACATCATCATCTACTTCCAAAGGATCTAAATATTCTTGTTCTATTAATTCTTCTGTTGTAACAATAAACTCTCCTTCTTCTAATAATATCTCACTATGAGCATATTCTTTAGCACTACTAACCAATTTATCTTCTAACTCTTTATACTTTTCGTATCTATTTTCTAAAATAAAGCCAAGAGCAGTTAATAAACCAATAATAATAAGAACAATAATTGCCCAAATAATAAATAATATCTTCGTCTTTTTCACTAGCTTCTCCAATCCTCAAATCCCCCAGTTGTATAATCAGAACATGAAATATATGCCTGATAAGTATCTTCCCCTTGCGTACGACTAGCTATAACATAACCACTACATACATGACCATCTCTATCTCTAAGTGTTACATCTAAATCATAAGAACGAAGTATACTTCTTGTAATAGTAAGTCCATCACTATTTAAATTACCATCATAATAATCTTGAACATATACTCTAGCACTATCTTCCAAATCATGTTCCAAATCATGATAATAAGTAGTATTTACTTCTCTACCCATTTCTTTATAAAAAGTAAAAATATAATATATCGCAATAATTAAAAACAACAGTAATATACCTGAAAGAACTAACATTTCTTTTAATCCCCAGCCATGTTTATTAAGCATAAAATATTCCTCCAATAAAACTATTATAACACAACGAAAGAAAAAAAAGAACTATTCAGTTCTCTCTTTAATAAAGAATGGTCCAAATTCAATACTGGCATCAATACTAGAACGGTCATACTTATACATTTTATAACCAAGACCAGTACAAGAATAAACCGTACCATCATCATATTCTTTTGTCTGTTCAGAGATACAGAAAATTGGTGTTTTAGATTGTCTAGCTCTAAAATAATCAATAAAGAATATAATAATCCAAATAATAATAATAGCCAAAACTATAACTTTAATAACATCGCCTTTTTGTACTTTTTTCATAATCGTTTCTCCTATTATTAATTATATCGATTAATAAACTAAAAATCAATAACAAATTAATTTAAATTTGATATTGTAGTCAAATAAACAAAACTAAAAATTAAAATTATAAAAATCAAACTTCCAAGTGCCATATAATGTATATATCTCCAAGATATCTCATCATCAATACTTTGAATTCTTATTGTATCTTCATAAATCATATTTTGTAAAGCAACAGTATTTTCATTTAAATGAGCTTTATTAAATGCCACTTTCTCTTCTAATAAAGCTTTTTCATTTTTTAAACAACGAATAGAATTATAACGAACCTTCTTATTTTTAACATTAAAACCAATAATTAACAATAAAATTAAAACTACAATTCCTGAAATAAAATTTAATATCAAATTACTATCCACTTCTATCACCTGTAACAATTATACTTTAAAACATATTAAAAGTAAATAAATTAATTTAACAAAAAAGAACTCCAAAGAGTTCCTTTTCAATTAAACTAATTCTACTTCTGCGCCAGCTTCTTCTAATTGTGCTTTTAATGCTTCAGCTTCATCAGCAGGAATATTTTCCTTTAAGTTACCACCATTATCAGCGATACCCTTAGCTTCAACTAATCCAAGACCAGTGATTTCTTTAATGATCTTAATAACAGCGATCTTATTTCCACCAGCACTCTTAAGTACTACAGTCTTATTAGCTGAACCAGCTTCTTCTGCTTGAGCAGGAGCAGCAGCTACAGCTACAGCACTAGGATCTACTCCAAATTCTTCTTTCATTGCATCAACTAATTCTTTTACTTCAAGAATAGTCATTTCTTTTAAAGCACTAATAAATTCATCTTTTGTAATTTTTGCCATTTTTCCTCAATCCTTTCTAATTTTCTAATTTTCCGGCATACATATTTAAACCAATTGCTAAATTTCTTACATGTTCCATCATACCAGCTGCAAGCATAGTAAGTAATCCCTCATAAGATGGAATAGAAGCATATTCATTAATTACTGATAATTCTGCAACATCACCATTAATGATACCAACGCGAATTTGCATCTTATCATGATCTTTTGCAAAATCAGCAATAACTTTAATTGGTTCAAGTAAATCAGTACCAAACATAATAGCATTTGGTCCTTCTAAGAAACCATTAAGGTCAATTTTTAAATCATCTAAAGCTCTTTTTAAAAGAGTGTTTTTATAGATTCTAACTTCACCTTTAGCTTCTCTAAGTTTTCTTCTAAGTTCACTAATCTCTGCTACAGTAAGACCTTGATATTCAAATAAAATAACAGATTCACTATTTTTAATTTTATCAGTAATCTCACTAACAATAGCCTTCTTAGATTCTAGAATTTTGCTACTTGCCATATTCTCCTCCTTAAATATTTAAAAAAGCTTCCATAGGGAAGCTTAAAAGAAAGTTTTAAGCACTCCCCTCGGTAGGATTATTAAAGTTACCTCCCTACTGTCTTCGGTTCGCTTTTTTATACCTGTATTATATTATAACTTACATTAAATGTCAAAAGAATTTTTATCTAACTTAATACCAGGACCCATAGTACTAGTAATAGTTATACTATTAATAAAAACACCTTTAACACTAGCTGGTTTAGCTTTAGCAACAGTTGTTACTACATAATTAAGATTTTCTGCTAACTTAGCATTATCAAATGATACTTTACCAATAATAGTATGAATATTACCATAAGAATCATTCTTATATTGAACCATACCTTTATTGATATCTTCAATTGCTTTTACAACATCAGTTGTAACAGTACCAGTTTTAGGGTTAGGCATTAAACCTTTAGGTCCTAAAACTTTACCAATTTTACCAAGTTCAGGCATCATATCTGGAGTAGCAACGATAACATCGAAATCAAACCAGTTCTCTTTAGAAATCTTATCGATCATATCTTTATCGCCAACATAATCTGCTCCAGCCTCTTTTGCCTTTGTTGCAGCTTCTCCCTTAGCGATAACTAAGATTTTTTTCTTCTTACCAGTTCCATTTGGTAAAACAAAACTTCCTCTTAAATTTTGATCAGATTTCTTCGCATCAATATTTAACTTAATAGCTACTTCAACAGTACTATCAAAATTAGTAACACTTGTTTCTTTAACTAAACTAATAGCTTCATCTACACTATATAGTTTATTCTTTTCTAGTTTTTTTGATGCTTCCACATATTTCTTACCATGTTTTTTCAAAATATTTCCCTCCTTACTGTGGTTTATTAAAGACGGATTCCTTTTTTATAATTAAAATTAATTTTCTTCTTCTTGAGTTTCTTCTTCACCAGCTACTGGAACATCAGCATTAAATTCTTTAGCTTCAGCTTCCATTTCAGCAAGTTCAGCATCTCTTTTAGCCATTTCAGCTTCTTCAATACGTGCTTCAGCTGCTTGTTCAGCCATTTCTTGATCATTCAAGCCTTTAACAGCAATACCCATATTACGAGCAGTACCTTCGATTTGTTTCATTGCAGCTTCTACATCATAAGCATTAAGATCTGGTAATTTTGTTTCAGCAATTTTACGTAGGTCTTCTTGTGTAATAGTTGCTACAACTTCATTAGCACCCTTAGTTGAACCTTTCTGAATTTTAGCAGCCTTCTTAAGTAAAAAACCTGCTGGTGGAGTTTTTAAAACGAAATCAAAACTTCTATCATCATAAACAGTAATTTCGCAAGGTACTACATCACCCATTTTATCTCTAGTTGCATCATTAAACTTTGTACAAAATTCTTGTAAGTTAACTCCTGCTGGACCAAGAACAGTACCAACTGGTGGAGCTGGTGTAGCTTTACCTGCTTCAATTTGAAGTTTAATTCTTCTTGTGATTTCTTTTGCCATGAAAACACCTCCTAATATAATATTTTCAAGGTAGTGGTCTAGGGCAAATCCGACTCCCTCCCACATACTAAAATATATGCAAAAAAACTTTTGCAATAATGATAATATCACAAAAGTAGCATAAATACAAGTTATTTAGAATGTTTTTTAAGAAAATGCATCACACAATTCAAAAAAGCATCTTGATAATGATTTTAACAAAGCAACTCAAAATTTTTAATAATGTTAAATAGTCTATCGTTTTTATAAATTCTTTCTCTGCCAATTTTTTCAGAAGATATAAAACCTAAATTTTCTAAATTTGTTAAATATCTTAACGCAGTTCTTTCAGAAATATTAAGTTGCTTTTGAATATATGACGATTTGGTATAAAATTCATAAAACAAAGCTTCTAATAATTCTTTTGAATATATTTTAGTCTTTAATCTTAATTCGTTTTTCATTATTTTCATTTCTTCGCTGATTTTATTAATTATATTTATAGTACTTAATGCAGTATCTTCAATTCCCTTTAAAATATAAATAATCCAATTCTCATAATTATTTGTTTTTCTTGTTTCTTGAAATAAATTATAATATTCTGATTTATTTTTTATAATATATTTACTTAAATATAGAATAGGTGTATCTAATAATTGCTGTTGTACCAAATATAATATATTTAATATTCTTCCGGTTCGTCCATTTCCATCATAAAATGGATGAATACTTTCAAATTGATAATGAATAATGGCCAGTTTAATCAAAGGATCTATATCATTGACCTCATTAATATAATCCAATAAGTTGTTTAAATAATCTAAAATAACTTCTTTATTTTGAGGTGGAGTATAAACAATTTCGCCTGTTACATTATTTTTAATTACAGTACCTAATGTTTTTCTAATACCAGCATTATTATGCTCTAGCTGTTCTTGAATTTCTGTTATTATGTTTAAAGTAATAATATTATTTTCACACAATAAATTATAACCTTTCCATATTGCACTTCTATAATCTACTACTTCCTTTGCATAAACAGACGTATCTGCTGAACTTATCATAGCCTTATATATTTCGTCGTGAGTAGTAACAATATTTTCTATTTCAGAACTAGCTTTCGCTTCATTAATCATAATAGCATTAATTAAAATATTCTGATTCGGCATGGTTCTAGCAACACCTTTTAATTCTGCTAAAGCACGACTAGTCTTAGACAATTGCTTTAAAACTGGCTTAGTTTCGATTTCCTCTTTTAAAGGTAACTTTTCTAAAATATATTCCATAATAATCTCCTTCCAATGCATGTCAATTTGTCAACAATTATACACCATTAAGACAAAAAAGTCAATTTTTGACCGAGTTTTTTAATTATCAGACAATCTGTCAGGTATTTTCATTATGTACTTGCCTTAAACGTTTAAAATATATACCCTATTTTAAACGTGTTCCATTTTGGAACATGTTGCTTCTTAATTGAATTCTTCATCACTATAAATATTACAAATATGTTTAACAATTGCAGGCTTTTGTACTTCAAGCAATCTAGCAATAGCTTCCACATTTAACCAAACATTTTCATATTGTACAATAACCTCAACTCTTACATTTCCCTCTTTATCATTATAAAAGAGGATATTATTTTCATTTCCAATATTCATGTTTTCCACCCTGACTTTCTAATATCAAAATTATACCAAAGCATACTTACGTTTGCCAAAGAAATATGATATTTTTTAGATAAAATTAAAACAGCATTCTTGCTGTTTTAATCCACTACCATTACATTTAAATCAACATCACCATAAATACCATTAATTCTGCCAACATTACTAAATTGCCACATCATATACCCCTCATAACTAGTATTACTAGCATAATGAGCAAGCCATATATTTTCAAAGTCTTCATCTTCCCAAAAGTTCTCTAAATAAAACTTAGAACCATAAAGCATACCTTCATAACCCTCATCTTCAACTGTTTCAATAAAGGAATGAGCCATTTCATTTAGATCATGAAAAGACATGTGATAGCTATTCCAATTACCCCATATCTCCCAGTCAAAGACAATTGGTAAATCTAAAGATTCTCCATCTAATTGTTTAAGTACCCAGCGTGCTTCTTCGATTGCTTCTTCACTTGATAGCGCTTTACTATATAAATATACACCAACTTTAAGTCCTGCTTCTTTAGCACTTTTAATATTATCTAAGAACTGTCCATCTAAAGCAGGTTCTTCTCCACTATCTAAAACAACACCAACTCTCATCATAACAAATGTTGCTCCAGCTTCCTTAACAGCTTCATAATCAACATCACCCTGCCATTCAGATACATCAATACCAAGTTCGACATTCTCATTTCCATAGCGTTCTAAAGCATCACTAAATTGTAGTCTAGAGGTAGTACCTCCACCGCCATTATTATTGCTTGTAATATCTCTAACAACATTTAAAGTAACATCATAATTAGTACTATTACCACTGACATCAGTTACAACAATTTCTATATCATAACGTCCAACTGTATTAAAATCATATTCACCTACAACACTACATTCTGGTTGTCCATCATAATTATCACCATAAGTATAATTATTACATAAGTTACCTTCATATCCAACTTCAACTGTTCTAGAACTACTGCCAAATATTTTTGGTTTCACTGTATCTACAACATTAATAGTTGTTTTATAAACATACTTCTTATCATCAAAAGTATAATAAAATTCTATTTCTTTTTCACCAATTACATCTGTATTTAACTGATAATCTTCAATATCCACATTCGTATCACTAATAATATCACTAAGATATACTTCATCAAATACTTCTATATCTTCATTACTAATTGTAATATAAGCATCATCTGGTATTTCATCACTAATCTGATTGCCACAACCAACAACCAATAAACAACCCAAAATAATTAATAATTTCTTCATACATTCAACTCCATTAATATTGTATCAACAATAAGCTAATACTTCAATTTTAATCTTTTAGACAACCAATAGGGACTACTAAAACGCCAGATGGTAAAGTATAAGCCATATCAGTCCCTGTAATTATCATCATAAACTCTGGATTACTTAAATTCTCGTTAGAACTAATTAATTCTTGTAATCGTATTAAATGGCTCTCTGCTTCTTTTATTTTAGCTCCACCAAGTTTCACTTCCACCAAAGCATATTTACCATTATCAAAATGAATAACATTGTCGCACTCTAACCCATATCTATCTCGGTAATGACTAAGCTTACCTCCTATAGCATTAGCATATACACTTAAATCACGATTAACCAAATTTTCAAATAAAAGTCCATACGTTTTAGGGTCCTTCATCAATTCCTCTGGCGTAATACCTAAAGTCGCAACCGCCAAAGACGGGTCAACAAAGCTCTTTTTAGGAGCAAGACGAATACTAGTTTTGCTTCTAATATTAGGGCTCCAAGCCGGTATTTCTTCAATAATATAAAGCTTCTTTAATACATTTAAATAATTAGCAATCGTTTTATCACTAACTTCTTGATAGTTTGCTAAAACATCTAAATACAAAGTTTTATCACTATCAATAGTAGAAACTTGTCTTGCATAGGAACGAAGTATATATAAAGCAAGTCCCGCATCTCTTCTAACTCCATCCACTCTTGAAATATCTGAATTAACTAAAGCATCAATATAGTTTTTAGCAACCATCAAAGCTTGTTTATTATTCATTTTTAAAGTATTAGGCCAACCTCCTCTAGAAAGAACATAGGCTATTTTTTCATATCCTAAATCAGTTGTAATACCATCTATTTTAGCATTATGATTCAAAATATCTAAAAGTGATATCTTCCCATTAGAATCGCCACTTTCATATAATGTCATAGGCTTCATTGTAACAAAAGAAAATCTGCCTACTCCACTATGTAGGGTATCATCTTCTACTGGTACAGCAGAACCTGTTAAAATATACTGGTTAGTTAATCCACTATTATCAACATCAAAACGAATAGCATTCCAAAGTTTAGGAGCAAGTTGCCACTCATCTATTAATCTAGGCTTATCCCCTTCAAGTAGTAAAGATGGTTTTAATTGAGCCAATTCTAAATAATTTTCTTGTAAATCAGCATTTTGCATCTCCAAAACACTTTTAGCAAGCTGCTTAGCACTGGTTGTCTTACCACACCATTTTGGCCCTCTAATTAAAACAGCACCTGTAACCGACAATTTATCCTTTAATTCTTTATCAGTAATTCTTGTAATATAATCCATAGCTATCACCTATTAATAGTATATAATTACAATTCTATTATGTCAAGCTCATTTCTTTAATTTGAGCCATTTTATTTCTGTGCTTTGAGATATTTAATTTCTATAATTTGGGATGATTTTATAAACGCACTTTCCCCTTCTTAGCAATAAATTCTTCAATATGCGGAACAGTATCAAACAAATAGTTAAGTTCTTTAACCATACTAATAACAACATTAGCTTCTTCTCCTTTTACTTTTTTTCCTTTAAAATAAGGAACAAAAGCACTATTAGTTTGTTCAATTAATTCCAAATATTCTTTTGCTTTACTAAAATTACCTTTCTTATAATATACAATCATCATTGATATAAAATAAATAATACAAGGTCTATTACACTTCTTACATACTTTATTAATTTTAACATCATCTTCAAAATAAGCATATAAAGAAACAACTATTGCATGTAAATGTTGCATATATAGAGAATCTAATCTAAGTATTTCTTCTCCAATATTAATTGCTCTTTTAAACCCATATATTTTAATATATAGAATCATTAAATGATATAAATTATCAATATATTCTTGACCTTCATAAATAGATGCTAAATGTCCAATATTAGTTTTTTTAATATACCTGCTTGAATTAAATGATTTTTTTCTTCTTCTAACTCTTGCTCTAAACTAGTAATCGCTTCAAACACATTTTCATTTTCATCTAAGTCTAACTTTAAATCAAAAGAATAATCTTCACTTTTACCATAAACATCATCAAACATTTTAGCCATTTCTTCAACTTCTTCTGGACTCATATCCATATTACTAATAAATGACTCACCATTAAAATTATATATTTTAGCTTTATTCTTACTCATAATACTACCTCTAGTAATATAATATCAGCTACAAACTAATACTTCAATCTTTTTTTATATAAATCCAAATAAAAAGTATATGAATTAGATGTATATTCATATACAATCAAATCATCTAATTCATATACTAATACATAACTAATATTTAAAGAACCAATTTTATTTAATACTTTATTTAATACACAAGATGGAAAACCTACCTTATTATTTTTAAATACATATCCAGTAATATAATGAACAATTAAAGCATCCCCATAAAAAGAGTTCCAAAAACTACCACTCTTAACAAAAACAATACTTTCCTTATATTTACCCTTAACTCTAAAATACTTCTCTTTCAAACTTCATTACTCCTTCAAATCTAAGATCGGCACTCACCCTACCGGATATCGCGCCGATTTATCATGTTACTGCATACATCCAGCAGCATCTAAATATCCAACAATTCTTTATAAAAATTTTACACTCAGTTTACAAAACAAAAAATCATTTTGCATCAAATCTCACTACACTCCTTGAAGCTCTTGCTTCTTTCCATATGTCATTTTATGAAATGACATATGGATTACTACTTGTTCCGCTTCCTGTACTTATTTGTACATCAGCTTTCAGATTTACTACTGGGCGCACACCCCGCGTGTTATCCACGTAGCCGATAGTGAGGCCGCCAGTCGAATTCACAAGGAACACGTAAGCACCACCACCAGAGCGAAAGCGATGCGGAGACATGGTCCAGTAGTTTTGTCCTGTATATAGGTAATAACTTGTGTTATTTGTTGCCCATACCCCACCAGCATATGCTACTTCATCTGCACTGATAAGTCCGATTGGATACGTTAATGCTTTATTTCCATCACTACTTCCACTTGTTGTATATAAATCACTATCACTGGCACATTCAAATGTTGGTGCTTTATTAGTCTTTAGTCTGATATATCCGCCATAGTATGTCTCTGTTGTTCCTGTTCCTCCTTGGTTATTAGTACTACTACTACTTGTGCTTGGTGTTCTATCTCCACAGAAACCTGCATTTCCATCTAAATCATCTGCATATCTTGCTAGATTATTTTGATACCACTCAT
>CAMMXG010000032.1 GCA_946500895.1 uncultured Mycoplasma sp.
GATGAAGTAGTTGCTATGGGTGCTGCTATTCAAGGTGGTGTCTTAACTGGTGAAGTTGAAGATATCGTCTTACTTGATGTTACGCCACTATCCCTTGGACTTGAAACTTTAGGTGGAGTTATGACAGTATTAATTCCAAGAAATACAACTATTCCAACAAGTAAGAGCCAAGTATTCTCAACTGCTGCTGATAATCAACCAGCTGTTGATATCCATGTACTTCAAGGTGAAAGACCAATGGCTGCTGACAATAAAACTTTAGGTAACTTCCAGTTAACGAATATTCCACCAGCACCAAGAGGAATTCCACAAATTGAAGTTAAATTCGATATTGATGCGAATGGTATCGTTAATGTAACTGCAAAAGACCTTGGCACAAATAAAGAACAATCTATTACAATCACTTCTTCAACCAATTTATCAGATGATGAAATTGATAAGATGGTAAAAGAAGCTGAAGCTAATAAAGAAGCTGATGAAAAACGTAAAGAAGAAGCAGATGTTAAGAATGAAGCTGAATCTATGATTTTTGCTACTGAAAAAGCTATTAAAGATTTAGGCGATAAAGTAGATGATAAAGATAAAAAAGATGCTGAAGAAAAAATGGAAGATTTAAAGAAAGCTATGGAATCAAATGATACTGATGATATCAAGAAGAAGACAGAGGCTTTAAATGAAGTAGCTATGAAGCTTGCGACAAAAGTTTATGAAGAAGCTGCTAAGAAGAATCAAGAGACACAAACTGCTGAATCTACAGAAGATACTAAAAATGATAAAGATAGTAAAGATGATGTAGAAGAAGCTAATTATGAAGAAAAATAAGTTCTAGGAAACTAGAACTTTCTTTAGAGAAAGGGAATACTATGGCAAAAGTAAGAAAAGATTTTAAAGAAGACTTAAAGTGGAATGTAAAAGATTTATATAATACAGAAGAGGAATATGAGAAAGATTATCATTCTATTCAAGAACATTTAAAAGATTATGCAAAATATCAAGGACATATTTTAGATAGTGAAAATACCTTGTATGAAGTATTATCATTTGATTATAAAATGAGTGAAATGCTAGAAAGAATATATGTTTATGCTCATATTAATAATGATAGTGATACAACCGATGTAAAATATCAAACTATGTTTGGTAAAGCTTATAAATTATATGAGGAATATAATGAAGCTACTTCCTTTTTAGTACCAGAAATATTAAAAGGGAGTTGGGAATTAATAGAGGAATATGTGGGTATAAATCCTAAATTAAAGCCGTACGAAAGAGTGCTTAAAAATATATTTAGAATGAAAAAGTATGTTTTAAGTGATAAAGAAGAAAAAATACTTTCTTCTTTATCGACTACTTTTAGCACACCCGATAACGTATATTCTTATCTTACTGATGCTGATATGAAATTTGGTACAATTAAAGATCAATTTGGTAAAAAACATGAATTAAATGAAAGAACTTATCATGAATTTATTGAGTCGAATGATAGAGAGATGCGAAAACAAGCTTTTACTAAATTGCTTTCAACTTATGGAGATTTTAAAAATGCTTATGCAAGTTTACTCGCTAGTGAAGTTAACAATAATAATAAAGTAGCACAAATTAGAGGTTATAAAAGTGCTAGAGAGGCATCTTTGTATGGTAATGAAATTCCAGTAAGTATATATGATAATTTAATTTCTACTGTAAAGAAAAATATTGCTCCATTATCTAAGTTTTGGAAAATAAAAAAAGAAGCTTTGGGTGTAAGCAAGTTACATTTATATGATACTTATACAGCTTTAACGAATACAAATACTAAAAAGTATACTGAAAAAGAAGCAGAAGAATTATTGTACCAAGCTTTACATGTTTTGGGTGAAGATTATATTCGTGATCTAAAAAAAGCTTTTGATGAGAGATGGATTGATTTTTGTCCAAATGATGGCAAAAGAAATGGCGCTTATTGTACCGCTTGTTATAGTGTTCATCCTTATGTATTATTAAGTTATAATGGAACGCTTGAAAATGTTTCTACTTTAGCTCATGAACTTGGTCATGCTATGCATTATTACTATGCAATAAAAAATCAATCTTATCAAGATTATGGATATTCCATCTTTGTTGCCGAAGTAGCAAGTCAAGTAAATCAAATTTTACTTAGCAAATATTTGATTAATCAAACTGATGATATAGATGAAAAGAAATATTTGATTGATGATTTAATTCGTGATTTTAAAGCAACGATTTATCGTCAAACGATGTTTGCAGATTTTGAAGCAACTATTTATGAAGCTGCTCAAGCAGGTGACGTTTTAACTCATGAGTATTTATGTAATACTTATTATAACCTTAACAAGGAATATATGGGTAAAAATATTGTTGTTGATGATGTAGTTAAATATGAATGGGAAAGAATTCCACATTTTTATATGAACTTTTATGTTTATCAATATGCTACTGCTTATGCAGCTGCTATAAAAATCGCTAAAGATATACTGGAAGAAAAAGAGGGAGCAAGAGAAAATTATTTAGAGTTTTTAAAACTAGGAGCTACCAAAACTCCTATAGAATCTTTAAAGGTTGCTGGTGTTGATATGAGGCAAGAAGAAACACTTCATGATGCTTTTGTGTATTTTAGTGATTTAGTTCGCGAATTAGAAAAATTATACAAATTAGGAGGTGAGTAAAGATGAATAAAAAGGATTATTATGAAGTCTTAGGAGTAAGTAAAACTGCTACTGATGAAGAAATAAAACGAGCTTTTCGTAAATTAGCTAAAACTTATCACCCTGATAACAAACAAACAGGTGATGAAGCAAAGTTTAAAGAAGTAGGAGAAGCTTATGCGATTCTTTCTGATCCCCAAAAAAGAAGACAATACGATCAATTTGGTCATCAAGCATTTACGAATAATGGTAATGCTAGCTATAGTGGCTTTAGTGCTGATGATATTGACTTAGGTGATATCTTTAGTGAAATTTTTGGAGGAGGCTTTTCTGGCTTTAGTGGTTTTAGCTCTTTTGGTGGAAGGACTAATGCCCGTACTGCCTCAAAACGTCCTCGTAAAGGTGCTGACAGCTTAGTTTCTGTTACTCTTGATTTTGATGAAGCAATCAATGGCTGTAAAAAGACGATTACTCTTGATTTAAATGAAAAATGTGATCATTGTCATGGAGCAGGCGGTTTTGATGAAAAAACTTGCTCTACTTGTGGAGGAAGTGGACGTATTATTTCCGAACAAAGAAGTTTATTTGGTGTTTTTCAAACCCAAACCACTTGTAGTACTTGTGGAGGAAGTGGAAGAGTATTTAAAACAATATGCGATGAATGTAATGGCACTGGCAATGTAAAAAAACGCAAAGAAATAGAAGTAACTATCCCAGAAGGTGTTGATACAGGGTATCAACTTCGTATTAGTGGAAAAGGTTCTGCTGGCACTAATGGTGGGCCTAATGGTGATATTTATATTGAATTTAAAGTAAAATCTCATCCATTATTTGAAAGAGAAGATGAAGATATTTATTTAACTGTACCTCTTACCATTACCGAAGCAATTTTAGGCTGTAAAAAAGAAATCCCAACTCTTACTGGTAATGTTGTTGTAGAAGTAAAACCAGGAACGGGAACTGGTGATAAAGTTAAACTTAAAGGCAAAGGAGTTAAAAAAGTAAATGGTTTTGGTAAAGGAAATATGTATGTGATATATCAAGTTATTATTCCGGATAAACTTACAATGTCTCAAAAAAGACTTATTAAAGAACTTGCCCAAACTAATTTAGATGATGCTCCTGAATTTAGAGAGTTTAAGAAATACTTATAGATGTCATGAAAATGATATCTATTTTTTTGACAAAAAAATGACTGAAATATCAAAAATTATATTGACTAATTTTTTATGATAATGTATATTATAAATGTATTATGATAGTTATAATATAACTATGAAGAAGTTTTGACAGGTTTTGTCGAAGCTAATGAAGTTATCTATTTATTGTAGTAGAATAGTTGGAAGTAAAGGAAGAAATTTATGAAAAAGAATGTATTATTAAGTGTTATAGGAGTGTTATTGGTACTTGGAATAGGCGTATCTTTTGCTTATTTTGTAAGTCAAACATTGGTAACAGGAAGTGGGAGTACTGTAACAGCAGAACCAGGAGATATGATAAAAGTAACATATGATGCAGGAAGCACACCACTTAGTGGGAATAACTTAATGCCAGGTGATAGTACCAGTAAAGACTTTACTGTCACAGTAACACCAACTGAAACTGAGAAAGAAGCAACCTATGCAATATTTTTAAATATTACAGAAAACACCTTTGTAAAATGTGATGATACAAACTATAATGATTTAACAAATATGTGTACAAAAGATGCACAAGAACTTACTTATACGATTAAAGATAAAGATAATGGAAGTACTCTTGCAAGTGGAGATTTAACAGGAGTAACCGGAAAAGTTAAATTATTAACGGAAACGAAAACAGTAGATACACAAACTATATTTAACTATACAATAACAATCACATTTAATGATACAGGAGCAGACCAAAATCATAATCAAAATAAAACATTTAATGGCGATGTAGAAGTAGAATTTACTACAACTGCTAAAGATGTAATATTAGCAAACTATTCCACAGTAAAAACAAGAACATTCCCGCTAACAACATCAAGTAAAGTAGAAGATAGTACTACTGGAGTAATTTATAAATCTGCGAATAGTAATCAATATGATAATGATGGCGAAGTATATTACTTTGCCGGAAATCCAAGTGATAACTGGGTAAAATGGGCCGGCTTTTATTGGCGAATTATCCGTATTAATGGGGATGGAAGTATTAGAATGATATACCAAGGAGAAAGTGCTAATACAACAGGAACAGGTACTCAATTACAAACAAGTAAATTTAATAGTAGTTATAATCGAAGTGAATATGTAGGATTAAAATATACAGAGGGAGAGCAACATGGACAAAATACAAATAGTACTATTATGGAAGCGCTTGAAACATGGTATAATAAGAATCTCGCAAGTTATGCAGATGATATCGATACAAATGTAGGATTTTGTAGCGATAGAAATATGGAAAGTGGCTATTCATGGAGTAGTCAACCAAGTAGCACGATTTATTATGCAGGATATGGAAGATTAGTACAAAATAGCAGTAATGTAAATCCAAGCTTTAAATGTAGTAATAGTAGTGATTTATTAAAAATGCCGGTAGGATTAATTACAGCTGATGAAGTAATCATGGCAGGATTAGCGTGGATTAGTGGAAATTCAAGTAATTACCTATATACAAACCAAAACTACTGGACCATGTCTCCGTCTGACTATCCCTATGCTGGCGTGTTCTATGTGTGGTCGATTGGTCAGCTCGACCTCGCGAGCGTGGATAACACGCTTGGTGTGCGCCCAGTAGTAAATCTGAAGTCTAGTGTACAAATCACAGGTTCAGGAACAAGTACTGACCCATATATAGTAGTTGGAGCTGAATAATAATCTTGCCCATACTGCATATTATATTTCATTATTTCGACTATATATTATATCTATAATTTATTTCTATTTATTATGTTTCGAATTCCATTTAAGTATGGGCAATTTATAGCAAGAAATCCTTTACTTTCTTGCTTTTTGATTATATAATTTTAATATAAAGGGTTGAAGAAAATGAGATTAATTTACAAAAGAAGTTTAACATTTATTGCTTTATTAATTATTATTATTGCCTGTATTGGGATTGGATATCTCTTTTATGATAAAGTGATTCATCCGGAAACTGATGTGGCGGTCATTGATGAGCTTTCGATTAATTACTTAGATGGTTCTTCGGTTATTGGTGATGGTGAGTATCGGTTTTCTGTTACCAATAATGGTAGTACTGATGTAAACTATCGAATTACACTTACTGATATTAAAGGAATGAGTGAAGATGTAACGTATACTCTAACTTCTAGTAATGCAAATATTACCAGTGAAGAGAAAAGTTTAGAAGATGGACAAAATATTGTTTTAGATAATATTTTAATTGGAGCATCTGATACCCAAAACTTTACTTTAACGGTTGCTAATAATGTAAGTACTACTTTTAAGATTGATGTTGATAAAATTGATGATATTGAAGAATATTTTTATATGACGCTTTTAAATCAAAATGAAGTTCGAGAAGCATCTACTTTAGTTGGCGAAGAGATCAGTGTGGAAGACGAAGGCTTAATTGCATCTACTGATGATGATGGAACAACCTATTATTTCAGAGGTAATGTTGCTAATAACTATGTAACATTCGCCGGACTTACTTGGAGAATTGTTCGTATTAATGGAGATGGTTCTGTTAGACTTGTTTTAGATGATGTCGCTGATACACTTGCTAATTATAATACAGAAAATGAGTCTTATGAAACATTTAATCAAACTGATTTATTTACGAGTTTAACTACTTATTATGATAGTACTTTAAGTAGTTATGATAGTTATATTGCTAATACGAGATTTTGCAGTGAATCTGGAAAAACAGATAATACTTATAATGCTTATACAAGAATTGTAACGAATCAGATTCCTACTTTTAATTGTTTGGGCGAGAGATATACAAGTAAGATTGGTATTTTAAGTGTGGATGAAATTGTTTTTGCAGGGGCTCTTTATGGTGAGGAAAATACTGATTATTATTTGTATAATGAAGAGATAGAGAATTTATGGTGGACTAGTTCTTTATCTAAAAATGATGATGATAATTTTTATCCGTTTTTAGTAAATGAAAATGGAGAGTTGGTTGATAATATTAATGGTTCTTTATATCGTAATTTTAGACCAGTTATTAGTTTAAATAGAAATGTTACAGTAAGTGGTAGTGGTACAGTTGATGATCCTTATGCTGTCAACTAGTGTCAATTAAATGAAAAATGAATGTAAATATAAAAATGCCTCTTTATTAATTGGCATTTTTTTGATAGAATAATGTTGTGGTGATATTATTATGCAAATTATTAATGACACTTTAAGCTTTTTAAAAACACTTTCTTTTGTAGATGTAGTTTTCTTTTTCGCAGTCTTAGCTCTTATGTTATTAGTAATTGTTTTAATATATTTTTTAAGAGAAAATCATATTGAAGATGATAATAATATCACTTTCAAACAAGATATTTTAAATAAAAAAATAGATGATTCTAGTAATAGTGAAATGGATAGTTTAAAAGAGATTACAGAAGCATTAGAGAATGCTGAACCTAGTACTGTTAATCTAAATAAATATGAAGAAGAACAGGAAGAGAAAGCTATTATTAGTTATGATGAGTTATTAAAGCGAAAAAATGATTTTGCTATTAATTACTCTGAGGAAGAAAATTTGGATGAAGATTTGACTGTAAAAAAGGTTGATTTAGATAATTTAGTCAATCGTGATGTAATTGTAAAACCGGAAATTAAAGTTTCAGTGATATCTTATGAGAAAGAAGAAGCTTTTTTGGAGGCTCTTAAAGAGTTACAGCAAAGACTTAATTAAGGAAAGT
Organism: uncultured Mycoplasma sp.; assembly: GCA_946500895.1. GTDB lineage: Bacteria > Bacillota_I > Bacilli_A > RF39 > UBA660 > Caccenecus. The sequence goes on from CAMMXG010000032.1 coordinate 7,498, forward strand.
TCAGGGGATTTGCATGAAGTTTAATATTATTACTTTAGGATGTAAGGTGAATGCTTACGAAAGTGAGTTTATGCAAGAAGCTTTACTTCGCTCTGGCTATCTTTATGATGAGAAAAATCCGGATATTATCATTATTAATACTTGTAGTGTTACGAATATGGCTGATCGAAAATCTAGAAAATTAGTTCATAAAGCTAGAAGAGAACATAAAGATGCCCTGCTCGTGGTGGTTGGTTGTAGTGCTCAAAATCATCAAGAGGATTATCAAAATATGGGTATCGATATTTTGCTTGGAAATAGAGAAAAAAGTAAAATTGTTTCCATACTTGAAAAATATATTCGAGATCATGAGCCATATACTTATTTTACAAAAGAACGTTCTTTGGATTTTGAGGATATGCAGGTAGAAGAATTTACTACCCATACGAGAGCTTTTGTAAAAGTACAAGATGGTTGTGATAATTTTTGCTCTTATTGTATTATTCCTTATGTTAGGGGTAGTATTCGTTCGAAAGATTTTGATAAAGCAATAGAAGAAGTTAAAACACTAGTTTCTCATGGACATAAAGAAGTTGTTTTAACGGGAATTCATACGGGTAGTTATTCGTCTGGTGGTCACGATTTGAGTGATTTAATTGAAGAAATGGCAAAAATAGATGGACTAACGCGAATTCGTATTTCTAGTATCGAAATAACGGAATTAAATGATAAATTTTTAAATTTACTTAAAAGAGAACCTAAAATTGCTAATCATTTGCATATTCCTCTTCAAAGTGGAAGTGATGCTGTTTTAAAAAGAATGAATCGTAAGTATGATACAAATTATTTTCGGGAAAAAATTGCCCAAATTAGAGCTATTAGACCAGATATTTCGATTACAACCGATTGTATTGTTGGACATCCTTATGAAACAGAGGAATGCTTTTTAGAATATGTAGCATTTTGCCGAGATATTTGTTTTAGTAAATTACATGTTTTTCCATATTCGATAAGAACTGGTACAGCAGCAGCGAGTATGCCACAAATAGATGAAAAGGTAAAAAAGGAAAGGACACATATTCTTCTAAAATTATCGAGTGAGTTGGAGGAAGAATATTATAATAAATTTATAGGTAGTATACTGGACGTAATTACCGAGGAGTATGAGGGTGAATATACAGTTGGATTTACTTCTAACTATATTAAGGTATATTTAAAAGGGGAATATAAATTAAATCAAATTTATGCTTGTAAACTTGAACAAGTAGAGAATTTGAAAGTTTATGGTAGTATCATCTCTTGTTTAAATGAAGAAATTAATGTATAATTAAAGTGGTGATAATATGGATCGTGATCTAGAAAAAAGGTTAGCAGAATTATCTAGTCAGTTAAAGAGTGGAGAACAAAAAGAAGTGACTGTGGGCCAAACAAAAGTTTCTTCTTTTGATCATGAAAAGATAATTGCTCGTATTCATTATAAATCTTCTGCTCAAGATGAATTTTTGAATGCAGTTTACTCTTCTGTTTGTAAAGTTGTTCAATTTCCTTTTAATGCGAACTATGAGGGAGATAATCATGTTGTTGTAAAAGGAATTATGGATACTGAAAATATTAAAAAGGCTAAACAAAAGGGACATGGTTTTACTTTATTAAAATCATTTGTTGCTCAAAAAATTGCTGATTTGAAGCAAGAAATGAAAGAGATAGCTAAAAGTGAAGATAGTTTAGGGCAAATTTATTTGGATGACAAAGGAAGAGAATATGAAATTATCGATGGGATTAAAACTTATTTAGATGATAGAGGATTTGATTATTATTTGAAGTATGATTTAGATGGTAATGAATATGCTTGGGTGAAATTAACAGATGGTTCTTTTGCTACTTTTTTGGATCCAGAAAGAACTATTATAATGGTTGGAGATAAAGCTTATCGATTTGATGGAACAATTCATTATGATGAAGAAGTGGACTTTATTTTTCCCCATAGATAGATTTAGGAGTAGTTAAAATGAATTACATCAAAGGTAAAATCAGAAACATTATTTATCATAATAAAGATAATGGCTACGTTGTAGCTGTTTTTCGCGTTAAAGAAACCAGCGATGCTAAAATGGAAGAATATGTGGGAAAAACAGTTACAATTACCGGGACTTTTTTAGATATTAATGAAGAAGAAACTTTTGTTTTGTATGGAACACCGACAAGACATGAAAGATTCGGCTTTCAATATCAAGTTTCATCTTATGAAAAAGAAAAGATTAGTAGTGAAGATGCTTTGGTGGAGTTTTTATCTAGTTCTTTAGTTAAAGGTTGTGGCGAGAAGAGCGCTAAGAAAATTGTTGAAATTTTGGGAATGGATGCCATTGATAAAATAAAGAATGATGAACATGCGCTAGATGAAGTTCCGGGGCTTAGTGATGTTAAAAAGACGAGTATTCGTGCCTCTTTGCTTGAATATTCTGATGCGGATGATTCGTTATTAAAATTGAAGGAGTTAGGTTTTAGTATTCCTGAAGCAACTAGAATATATAAAAAATATGGTGCATCAACCAAATATATTATTGAAGCAAATTTATATGTTTTAACAGAAATTATGGATTTTAATAAAATTGATGTAATTTATAAAGCTCATCATCAAGAATTGGATACAGTGCGTCTAAAAGCATGTATGTTAGAGGCAATGAGAAGACTTAGCAATAATAATGGTGATACTTATTATAAAATAGACGAAATAAAAGATGCTTTAAAAAAAGAGTTTGATCTTATTTTGGATGAAATTACTTTTGAAGAAATTATTTATAGCTTAGAAGAAGAAAATAAAATTGTTGTAGAACAAGAAATGTATTATCTTACAGAGTATTATGATGCTGAGAGAGATATTACAGATAATTTGTATCAATTAAATGCTAGTAATACAACACCCTTTTGGGAGTTTGACAAAGAGCTCTCTAGATTAGAAGAAGAAAATAAGGTAAGTTATAATGAAGAACAGAGAAATGCGATTAAAAAAGCATTGGAAAATAAAATTACCATTATTTCGGGTGGCCCCGGAACTGGTAAGACCACAATTATCAATGCTATTGTGAAACTTTATATTAAAATGCATGATTTTTCGCCAATGGAAGTTTTAGCTAATATTGCACTACTTGCTCCGACTGGTCGAGCTAGTAAAAAAATGAGTTCTTCGACAGGTCTTCCAGCCATGACAATCCATAGATTTTTAAAGTGGAATAAAGATACCGGTAATTTTGGTGTCAATGAATATCATAAAGCTCAAGAAAACTTAATTATTGTTGATGAAATGAGTATGATTGATGTTACACTTTTTGATGCTTTATTAAAGGGTATTAAAAGCAATGTTCAACTCATTATGGTGGGAGATGTTCATCAACTTCCATCTGTTGGTCCAGGGCTTATTTTAAATGATTTAATCGAATCAGATTTGTTTACTTTTTGTCCTTTAGAAAAGATCTATCGGCAAAGTGAAAATTCTTATATTCCATATCTTGCTTTGGAAATTAAAAATAAAGATTTGTCTGATGATTTTCTTAGTCAAAAAGATGATTATAATTTTTTAAGTGTTGATGGTAAATATATTAAAGATATGATTAAGAAAATATGTATGATGAGTAAAGCTAAAGGACTTAATGAAGAGGATATCCAGATTTTGGCACCTATGTATAAAGGTGAAAATGGCATTGATAATTTAAATGTTATTTTACAAGAATTATTTAATCCCAAGAGTTCTAAAAAAGAAGAAATTCGCTATGGTGATGTTGTTTACCGAGAAAACGATAAAGTATTACAACTTCAAAATAACCCAGATAGTAATGTCTTTAATGGTGATATTGGTTATATTAGGAAAATTATTCCAAAAACTAGTAAAAATAAGGATATGATAATAATCGATTTTGAAGGAGTTAAAGTAGAGTATACAAGAGAAGATTTAAATCAAATTAAACATGCTTATGCGATTACAATTCATAAGAGTCAGGGAAGTGAATTTTCTCATGTTATTCTTCCTGTTTCAAGAAATTATTATAAGATGCTTTATAATAAGCTTATTTATACAGGTGTATCTAGGGCTAAAAAAAGTTTGGTAATTATTGGAGAAGCTCAAAGTTTTATGATGGCAGTTAAAAATGATTATGCTTCTTCTAGAAAAACGATGTTAAAAGAGAAATTAGTGCATAAATTTACAGAAACTCGGTAATACTATTATTGAGGTGTTAGAGATATGAAAAAAATGATGGTTGGTAGTATCCTTGCCATGGCTGCAGGAGCTGGTATGATGGCTTATGCTCTCAATAATAAAAATACAAAGAGAAAAGCTACAAAACTAGTTAATAACGCTATGGATGTTGCTAATAATAAAATTAGTTCTATGAAATAGAGAAAAATCTCTATTTTTTCTTTAACAAAAATTGTTAATTAAGGGAGGGGTTTTTGATGAATAATTATTTAGTAATGGATTATTATATGACTTTTTTAGAAGAGGCTAGTACAATCCAAATGGATGATTTTGTCAAAGAAAAACAAAATGAATTTTTAGGAGAAATTAAAGCGGAAAATGAAAAAGGTAGTACTTATAATGTATTTGTGGACACTTCTTTTTATAAACATATTGTTTCTGTTCATTTTGTTATTTATACTTATACAGGTGGTGCCCATGATATTCGCTTTGATAAAGTGTATTATTATGATTTAGAAAAGAATAAAGAAATCTATATTTCTGACATTGTGGATTTAAGTGAAAACTTTTTGAGTTTGCTAAGTCATGAGACTTATCAATATTTAAAAACAGAAAAGTCAGAACTTATTTATGATGATGAATATTTGTTAAAGGATGGACTTAGTCCAATTAAAGAAAATTTTGGATATTTAATTTTTGAAAGTAATTCCTTAAAAGTGGTTTTTCCACCATATCAAGTGGGACCATGGAGTAGTGGCGAAATAAATGCTTTAATTCCTTATCAAATGATAGAAGATTATCTTAAAGTATGATACAATATTAGTGTTCACTCGTTAGAAAGGATTGTATGAAGTTAAATACTGAAGAACTTTGTTTAATACAAGGTGGTTCTATTCAGATTATTCGAAATGTTTTAGCAAGAATCGTTCGCGCTATACATATCAGATATTTGATGCATGTTCTTTTTGAGGATTAAAAAAACAAGGGGCTGTAATGAAATAAAATAATTTCATTCAGTTCTTTTTTTGAATTGGAAA
>CAMMXG010000033.1 GCA_946500895.1 uncultured Mycoplasma sp.
TCTATATTATCTCAAATTAAAAGAACTATTTCTAGTCCTTAAGTTGTTGGCATTGGACAGTGTCCCAACTATCATGGTCTATTATATATATTTTACTTCCAATTAAAAATGAAAATAAACTATTACATTAATTGATGATTGTTTTCGCTTTTAAAATATGCTATAGTTAAATCCTGGAGGCTAAAGTATGAATGAAACAATAATTAAAAATATATGTACAGAATTAAATATTAAAGAATATCAAGTAAAAAACACTTTGAATTTACTTAGTGAAGGAGCAACCATTCCTTTTATTGCCAGATATAGAAAAGAAGCAACAGGAGCTTTAGATGAAAACGAAATAAATAAAATTAATGAAGTTTATACCTATGGGGTAAACCTTTTAAAAAGAAAAGAAGATGTAATCAGATTAATTGATGAAAAAGGATTATTAACTGATGAATTAAAAACAAGTATTTTAAATGCAGAGAAGCTTGTAGATGTAGAAGATTTATATCGTCCATTTAAAGAGAAGAAAAAAACAAAAGCAACAGAAGCTATCAAATTAGGATTAGAACCATTAGCTAAAGAAATATTTAGAGAGAATGCTAATATTTTAGAAGTTGCTAAAAAGTTTATAAATGATAAAGTACCAGATATCAATTTTGCTTTAGAACAAGCTTGTTTTATTGTCGCAGAAGATATATCTGATAATGCTAGTTTTCGTAAATACATAAGAAATTATCTATATAAAAACGGCTTATTAAAATCTAGTATGAAGAAAAATGCAGTAGATGAAGCAAAAACATATGAAATGTACTATAACTATGAAATAAAAGTATCTTGGGTAAAACCTCATCAACTTCTAGCTTTAAATCGTGGTGAAAAAGAGGGAGTACTAAAAGTAGATATCGATGCTCCTACCGAACCAATAGAATCTTTTTTGGAAAGAAAATTGATTCACAAAAATAATCCCGAAACAACCAAGTTATTAAAAGTAAGTATTAGTGATGCTCTAAAAAGGTTAATACTTCCTAGTGTAGAAAGAGAAATTAGAAGTGACCTAACAGAAAAAGCAGAGGAGCAAGCAATTAAAAATTTTGGAATTAACTTACACAATTTATTAATGCAACCACCAATTAAAAGTAAAACAGTTCTAGGTTTTGATCCAGCTTTTCGTACTGGTTGTAAACTAGCAGTAATATCTCCAACAGGAGAATTACTTCACATCGATGTAATTTATCCTCATGAACCTAAAAATGATTTTGAAGGTTCAAAGAAAAAAGTATTAGATTTAATTGATAAATATAACATTGATATCATTGCCATTGGTAATGGTACAGCATCCCGTGAAAGTGAAGCATTTATTGCGAAAGTAATAAAAGAAGCAACAAGACCAGTATCATATATCATTGTCAATGAAGCAGGTGCCAGTGTTTATTCAGCATCTAAATTAGCTCAGGAAGAATTTCCAGACTTACATGTTGAAGAACGCAGTGCTGTATCCATTGCCAGACGTCTAATTGATCCATTAAGTGAACTTGTAAAGATTGATCCTAAAAGCATTGGCGTTGGTATGTATCAACATGATGTAACACCAAAAAAGTTAGATAGTGAATTAGAATTTGTTGTATCTACAGCAGTAAACCAAGTAGGAGTAAACGTAAATACTGCTTCTCGTGAATTATTATCTTACATATCAGGTTTAAATAAAAAAATGATCGATAAATTATTAGATTATAAAGCAAAAGTAGGAAGTATTTTATCAAGAAGTGAATTATCTAAAGTTTTTAGTGATAAAGTATATGAACAAGCAATAGGATTTTTAAGAATTCCAGAAGGAAGTAATATATTAGACAAAACTTCTATTCACCCTGAAAGTTACAATATAGCAAAAGACCTGTTAAACAAATATAATCTAACAGAAAATGATATTGGAACCACTAAAATAAAAGATGTATTAAAGAATATTGATGCAGAAGAAATAGCAAGGGAATTAAAGACTGACATATACACTTTAGAAGACATTGTAAAATCATTAATATCACCGCTAAGAGATCCCCGTGATGAATTATCTGCTCCTATTCTGAAAAGTGATATTTTAACACTTGATGACTTAAAAGTTGGTATGGAACTAGAGGGAACAGTAAGAAATGTTATTGATTTTGGCGCTTTTATAGATATAGGACTTAAAAACGATGCCTTAGTTCATATATCTGAAATTACTGACAAATATATAAAACATCCAAGTGAAGTTTTAAGTGTTGGTGAGATTGTAAAATGTCGAGTTCTTAACATAGATAAAAGCAAAAAAAGAGTATCATTGACACTAAAAAAGAAGTGAAATAGAAGCAAATTTTGACAATCACACTCAACTTTTATTATTTTTGAGTGTAGTTGTCCAAAAAGGATTAGCATAAGAAAAAACATCAAAGCACCAAGTTATCGACCATTTTTGAGTATAGTACACAAAAAAATTGGTCGATAACTTGACTTTTTTTATAAAATATTATAAAATTATAGTGGTGAAATAATATGGAAAAAATATATAAACGAGAAGATTACTTAAAAAAAATTCGCGGATTTTATAAAGATGACATAATTAAAGTTATCACTGGTATTAGAAGATGTGGAAAATCATATTTTTTAAAATCGGTCATAGAGGAATTATTAGAAAACGGCATTAAAGAAAAAGATATAATTTATATAGAATTAGACAAAAAGGAATATAAAGATATCAAAACATCAAAAGAGCTTGAAAAAATAATTGATGAAAAAATAATAGATAATGATTTTAAATACTTATTTATTGATGAGGTACAAAATGCTAAAAATTTTGAATCTTTAATTAACGCTTATCGTGAAGAAAAAAACATTTCCATTTTTATAACTGGATCTAATTCTTATTTATTAAGTGGAGAACTAGTAACTAAACTAACTGGAAGATATATTGAAATTGAAATGACTACTTTATCATTCTATGAATATGTAGATATGAAAAGATTTTTAAATAAAACAGTCAATGAAAACATTTATTTAGAATTTGAAGAATATATAAGAAACGGTGGTTTTCCTAAGTCATTAGATTATGATAATTATGATGAAAAAATACTCTATACTAGCAGCGTTATTAATCAAATTTTTGAAAAAGACATTCAAACAAGCAATAAAATAAAAGATAAGGCTTTATTTGAAAGAATAGAAAAATATATCATCAATAATTTTGGAGCAGTAACTTCTATTAAAAATATCCACGATTATTTGATAGAAGAAGCTAAAATAAAAACAGACAGGAGAACAATTAAAAGATACTTAGACATATTAGAAAAAGCAAAGATAATATATCCATGTGATTTATTTGATATAAAATCAAAATTGGTCTTAAAAGGCGAAAAAAAATATTATTTAGCTGATTTAAGTATCTATTACTCCAAAAATACAGATAATAGAATAAATTATGGCCCAGTCCTTGAAAATATCGTGTATTTATACTTAAAGAGTAAAAACTATCAACTTTCTGTAGGAAAAATTGGTAAATTAGAATGTGATTTTATAGCTAGAAAAAATTATGATTCATATTTCTATATTCAAATATCAAAAGATATAAGTAGCAAAGAAACAGAAGAAAGAGAATATCGACCATTTTACATGATTAAAGAATTATATCCACGATATTTATTTACCATGGACTTACTACTTCAAAAAAGAGATGGTATCAATCATGAAAATATTGTTGACTTTATTTATAATAATAAAAACCTATAATTAAAAAAATCAAAGATAATTAATAGAACATATAATCTTAATATCGAACAAAACAGATAATATTGACACTAAAAAATAGGTAAAATAAAATTTTTTGAAGAAATTGTGAAAAAAGTGTTGAAATAATACAAATAATTTGATATGATTTTTACAGTAAAGGAGGTAAGACAATAGTTATGGAAAAAAAGAACACAATTCTTTTGACAGTAATCGCTGTAGCAACTCTATTAGTAGCAGTAGTTGGTGCAACATTCGCATACTTCACTGCAGCTAGTACAGCTGGAGATCCTAATGATACAGCTGCAACAGGTACAACTACAACAGTTGGAGGTGTTAATTTAGTAGCAACTTCAGCATCTACAGATAACGATATTGCTTATCCAGGTGGATATGTTGTAGCAGGTGTTAAAGTAGAAGCGACAAATAGTGATGCAAATAACAGCTATGACACATCATTTAATGTTGTAGGTAAAGTAACAAACAATACTGGTACTGTGTTAAACTGGAAATTGTATGAAGTACCTGCTTCAATCGCTGACCCTATCACAGCTGGTAGCTGCCAAAGACAAGAACAAAGTCAAGCTGATGGAACTACTAGATATTGGTATACCGGATGTACTTTAGCAGAAGGTATTGATGAAGATGCAACTGCAATCGCACAAGGTACAATTGCTAAAAATGCAACTGATTCTGAAATTAAAACAACAAAAAAAGAAGAATTAACAATTGCTGCTAGTAATTCAGCAACTACTTATTATTACTTAGTAGTTGAATATCCAAACAACGCTGAGGCTGACCAAACAGCTACAGATGCAGGAAAAACAATTACAGCTCAAATTACAAATGTTACAGAACCAAGTTCAGTTGTAACTCAATAAGCGAACAAAACTATTGAAAACCTAAAATCTATCATTAAGATAGATTTTTTTTGCAAAAAAATAGTAAATACAAGAAAATATATTGAAAAAAATCTCATAATTTGATAAGATTAAGACATAATATGGAGGTCTTAATAATGAGTATAGGAAAGAAAAATATAATATTAGCAATTGTCTTATGTGTAAGTTTAATGGTGATAGGTGTATCTTTTGCTTATTTTACTAGTAGTATAGCCATTACTGGTACAGGAAGTAAAGTAGAGGGAAAAACAGCTGAATTGATAAAAGTAAGTTATGATGCAGGAAGTACTGCTCTAAATTTAGAAAATGCTGTTCCTGGTACAAGTGCAAATAAAGATTTTTCTGTTAAAGTAACACCAACTGATAATGAAAATACAGTTACTTATGCTATAGTTTTAAACATCAGTGCAAACACTTTTGAAAAATGTGCTTCTCAAACAGCAGACAATATGTGTACAGTAAATGCAAATGAAGTAACGTATCGCTTAACAGATGGAACAAATGAATTAGCTAGTGGTGATTTAACAGAAGCAAGTGGTAAAGTTACCTTATTAAAGGAAACAAAAACTGCAAGTACTGAAACCACATATAATTATAATTTAGAAATTACATATGTTGATACAAATGCTGACCAAAACCATAATGAAAATAAAACTTTCACAAGTACATTAGAAGTAGAATTTGCCGAAGCAAACTAAATGTTAAAAATATATGAGAATATAATAAAAAAGTGAATTTTTGATATTGCAAGTAAGAAGTTGTTATGTTATACTTTTAAATAGTAGGGAGTGTTCCAAATGAACGATAGTAATTTACAAGAGCAATATGCACTATTAGAAGAGGAGAAAAGAGAAAACAACAAGAAAACGATTATCATTATTATTTTGTGTTTATTAATAATATTGGTAACAATATTGGGAATTATATTCTCTTTAGCTGGTAGAGAAAGTACCTGTACCATCAATTGCGATTCTAATGGAGATGGCATTATTGATTTAAACATTGACAAAGATGGGGATGGCATATGTGATGTCAACTGTGATACGGATGGCGATGGAAAACCAGATATCAACATTGACTATAAAGGCGATAGGGTTCCACACTTCAACATTCAAACGAGTGATGGCATTGTTAATCAAGTAAATAAAGATGTTGATGGCAATGGAAAACCTGATTTCAATATTGACCTAGATGGGGATGGATGGCCAGATCTAAACATTGACTTTGATAACACAAATACTTGTGATGTTAACTGCGATACAAATAACGATAATAAGCCAGACATTAACATCGACGCCAATGGTGATGGCAAACCAGACGTAAATGTAGATACAGACGGTGATGGAGAGCCTGATGATAATTTAATGAACCAAGATACCAATAATGATGGCCAATGTGATTTAAATTGCGATACCGATAACGATGGTTTCCCAGATACAAACATTGATACCGATGGCGATGGCAAACCAGATTTAAATATCGATAACGATAATGATGGTGTATGTGATGTTAATTGTGACAACAATAATGATGGTAAACCAGATACCAATATTGATATTGATGGCGATGGTAAGCCAGATGTAAACATTGATACCGATGATGATGGTAAACAAGATGAAAATGTAACTAATCAAGATACTGATAATGATGGTGTATGTGATTTAAATTGTGATACAAATAATGATGGCAAACCAGATATCAATATTGATATTGATGGTGATGGCAAACCTGATTTGAACATTGATACGGATGATGATGGAACATGTGATTTAAATTGTGACACCAATGGCGATGGCAAACCAGACGTTAATATTGATACCGATAACGATGGAACATGTGATATTAACTGTGATACTAATGGCGATGGTAAGCCAGATATTAACATTGATACCGATAACGATGGAACATGTGATATTAACTGTGATACCAATGGTGATGGCAAGCCAGACACTAATATTGATTATGATGGCGATGGTAAACCAGATTTCAACATTGATACTGATAATGATGGTGAACCAGAGGATAATTTAATTAATCAAGATACCGATAATGATGGCCAATGTGATTTAAACTGTGATACTGATGATGATAATATTCCAGATGTAAATATTGATTTAGATGGTGATGGCGAACCAGACATTAACATTGATACCGATGATGATGGTAAACCAGATATTAACATTGATGTAGATGGTGATGGTAAACCAGATGTAAATATCGATACTGATGGTGATGGTGAACCTGACGACAATTTAATTGACCAAGATACAAATGGTGACGGAGTTTGTGATTTAAACTGTGACACCAATGGCGATGGCAAACCAGATACAAACATTGATGTAGACGGTGATGGAAATCCAGATATAAATATTGATGATAATCATGATGGTGTATGCGACCGCAATTGTGATACCGATGGTGATGGTAAGCCAGATGTTGACATTGACATTGATGGTGACGGTAAACCAGATGTAAATGTTGATACTGATAACGATGGTAAACCAGATGATAATTTAGTTGACCAAGATACCAATGGTGATGGCGTATGTGATATCAATTGTGATACTGATGGTGATGGCATTCCTGATAGTAACATTGACTTAGATGGCGATGGAACTTGCGATTTAAACTGTGATGTCAATGGTGATGGTGTATGTGATACCAATTGTGTTGGCGAATTATATAGTAATGCTGACTTAAGTAGTTTAAAAGTTGGGGAATATACTTTAAAACCAAAATTCGACAGTAATACAACCAATTATACAGTTGAAGTGGCAAATGACTTATCAAGTGTAAACATTAGTGCTACAGCTGTAAATTCTCGTGCAAAAGTTATTGGCGCAGGAACTGTAAATTTAACAAGTAATTCAACAAGAGTATCAATTACAGTTATCGCTCAAAATGGAAATACGAAAACTTACTATGTAACAATTAATAAAGCAGAAAATCCATCTATTTCTGAAGATGGTGAAGGCGATATTGAAATAGGTACTTCTGAGAATACATATTTATCAGTAAACTTTACAAAACCAGTAAAAGCTTATAACATTATTCCAGGTTGGACAGGAACACATGAATTTACAGTAAAAAATAATTCTAACAAAACAGTAGTGTACAATGTTAATTTAACTAATATTACCAATACATTTACAAGCAACAATTTTGTTTATAGTTTAGTAAAAGATGGTGAAGTTTTAGTTAATGAGACACCTGCTGTAAAAAAGAATTCTACAATTGCTAACAATATTGTAATTGCTCCAGGACAGACAGCTACTTTCCAAATTAATTATAAATTCAAAGAAATTGGTGAACCACAAAATTATGACCAAGGTCAAAATTATAGTGCCACAGTAGCAATTGAAATTGTTTCAGCAAATTAAAAAATTAATAAAAATTCTATCGCAAAGATAGAATTTTTTTTGGAATAATCTTGTAATTTAGAAAGTAATAGGCTATAATATATATTAGAATAGGAGGGGCTCTATGAAAGATAAAATTTCATGGCATAAAATAGTTCATATCATATTTAAAATCTTATCATGGGCTCTATTTATTATACTTTTATTAATAGCCATTTTTTTAATTTACTATTATATAGCCAATAAAAGATATGTGAGTAAAGGGGCAGGATATGAGCCTAAATTCTCAATATACACTATTGCTACTGGTTCTATGGTACCTAACATTAATGTTTATGATGCTGTAATTAATATGCGTGTAGATGAGCCAAATGACTTAAAAGTTGGTGATGTAATTACCTTTCGTTCATCCAGTTCACTAACCGTCAATATGACCATTACCCATCGTATTAAAGCAATAACAAAAGATGAAAATGGTGAAACATGCTTTGTAACCAAAGGAGATGCCAATCCAGTTGAAGATGAATCTTGTGCTAAGTATAGTAATGTAATTGGTAAGGTAATTATTAGAATTCCAGGGCTTGGTCATATCCAACGCTTTTTAGCATCAGGAGTTGGATGGATATTATTTATTTTAATACCAGCATTAGTAATTATCGGTAGAGATATCATGCGTATAACAAGATTGTCATCAATAAAGAATAGTGCTGATAAAATGAGTGAAAAAAAGAAAAAAGATCCAAAAAAAGAAGCTGCCGAAAAGAAACGAAAAGAACAAATAAAGAGAAATCTACTAAGCGAAAATAATGGTACAAAAGAATATTATCATGAACCAACTATTAAAGTAATTGAAAAAAAGAAAAACATTGATAAGAAAGATAATAATAAACAAAAACGAAAGAAAAAATAATTAATTTTCTTTCGTTTTTTTATTAAACTCTTTTGCTAATAATCCTTTTTTGATAAGATTTCGATAAGCATGCTCATTTAAAATAAGATCAAATTCCCCAATAAATTCATAAATATGAGGATGAAAGCCTAATTTAAAATTATTTAACCCAGCATAAGGATTTTTAGAAGTAAAATCTCCAGTCATACCATTCATATCGACAAACTTATAATTATTTTTATAGTACTCTAATATTTGATAATGTAAGAAATAATTAGGATCAAAATGTTTATATTTTTTATCAAATCCACTAATAACGATATGAACACGATTAAGATAACGAATTACAAAGGCACCAGCTATATAAATATCTTTATGTTCACTTAATCCTTTGGTTGCAATTTCAATATCATTTTTATAAGATAACAAAATTTTATCAGAATTCATTTTTTCTTTAATAAAATTATCACTTGAACTATAAATTAATTTTCGAGATATTTCATTATTTCTTTCTAATTCTTCATCATACAATTTTTTACTATTCAGTAAATATTGCTCATAATCAATTTTAATTAAAAATAAATCAGCCATCCCATTACGATCAAAAACATTATAATAATTTTTATAATAAAAAGGATCGATATCCTTTTTTCTTTTAATAAATTCAAAAAGAATATCTAAACTTTCTCTTCCTTTTTTTTCAAAAACAAGACCTTTTTTCATACCCTTACGAATTTTATTTTTAGTATTTTTATTTAAAGATGGGAAACTATATTCTTGAAGATTTAAAATCGCATTAAATCTCGGAAATATACTTTCAAAATACTTGTTATCTCTAAGCTTTAAATAACCCATTTCTTTTAAATAATCACGAACAATAATATTTTGATTATAATTAGTAAGTTTAGTAACTGGATCAATCTCACCAATTGCAATTTCCGGATTGATTTTAATAAAAGCGAGCTTTTTTTCATAATAGGATCTTATAGCATTAGTAAATTGTTGTAATAAATCATGATCAAAATAATCAATTAAGAATCCCTTAGGAGAATATCCGTATTTAGAAGTTAAGCCAATTTTTTTTATTAAAATAAGAGCGGCTGCTTTAATAATGCCAAGTTCATCAACATAACCAATAAGTTCATAATCATATCCACACTCTGCCATAAAAAGAGCATAATTAGAACTTTGATAATAAGAACTAATTGGAAAACTTCTAGCAAAGCTATCAAATTCAGCAATAGAAAGTTCTTTAATATGCATTAGTATCCCCCTCTCATCAATAATGAGCTATTATAGCACAATCTTCTATTTATGTCCATGTTTTTGATTGACTAGAAAAAAATTTATAGTATAATTATAGATAGGAGGAAACTGTATGGCAAAGAAAAAAGAAAAAACTTTATTTGAAAAAATTAAAATTGGTTTTAATAAAATGTTAATAGGAAGTATTATTTTAAATATCCTTTTCCTATTATTTGGTATAATTGTTTATTCAAATCCAAGAGTTAGTTTAGAACTATTAGGAATATTTTTAGGAGTATACTTCATTATTTTTGGATTATATGCAATATTCGAATTTATAGCAAGAGATAATAATCCATTATATGGTCTAAATATTTTATGGGGAATACTAGCAATTATAGTAGGTTTACTAGCTATTATCAATCCATTTGGAATAAGTACCATTTTAACATTTACACTAGGTATTTACTTAATCATTATTTCTATCAGTAAAATAATTGATGCTTTTAAACTTAGAAAATATAAATATGATGGATGGGCTTTAATTTTAGTGATTTCCATAATTCTATTAATATTTGGAATATTCATTATTATAAATCCAATTATATCTGCGATGGAGATTACGGAAGTAACAGGAATATTTATTATTCTAGCAAGTATACTAGAGATCTGTAATTCTATTATGTTATACTCAAAAGCAAAAGATGTTTTAGAATTGTTTAAAAAGTAGGAAACTTCCTACTTTTTTTGTATAATTTACAAACATTTACATATAATAAAAATAGTTAGCACTTACTCTTGACAAGTGCTAACAAAAGTGATATATTATACTTGTGAAAGGAAGATGGTTATGATGTTACCAAGAAAAATGTTTTT
>CAMMXG010000034.1 GCA_946500895.1 uncultured Mycoplasma sp.
GTACTTATAAGTCTATTTTCAATTAAAGGTAACATGCGTTTTGATACAGCTTTATAGTAATTTACAATATCTATTTTGGTTACTTTGGGATTTTTATATATTATTTTATCAGGATTTGTTATTTCGATATGTTTGATATTATCTTTAATTTCATCCATGGTTCTATTTGTTTTTATACTTGTATTAAATTCATTTATATCATCATATAAATGATATTCATCTTTATCCTTTATAAGTAACCAACTTGTATCATCGCTTTTTAACTTAACTAAAGTCCACATTCCTTTTAATCTTGAACCTTTTAAAATAAATTTTATAGGGCCTTCTTTAAAGTTTGATTTATATCCTTTTATTGGTTCCCAGTAACCTTTATCCCATAACATGACAGTTCCACCGCCATATTCTCCTTTTGGTATTGTTCCTTCAAAATTACGATAATCTATTGGGTGTTCCTCAACCATGATAGCAAGTCTTTTATCTTTATCGTTATAAGATGGACCTTTTGGTACTGCCCAACTTTTTAAAACACCATTCCATTCCAAACGTAAATCATAATGATCTTTTCTTGCAATATGATGTTGAATACAAAATCTTAATTTTTGGGTTCTTTTACTTAATTTACCAATTGGTTCTTTGGTTTTATCAAAATTTCTTTTTTTGTTATAAACACTCAATTTAGACATATTAAAAACCTCTAATGTTAGTATGGTAATATTAGAGGTTTTTATGAATAATCTATATTTTTCTTATTGAATCGTATAAAACAGATATTTTTTCTGCGTAATTAGTTTTATTACTAATAATTGATGATTTTATAATTTTAATATTTTTAATAATATTATATAATGACTGAAAATTTATTTTTTCTTCTTTGTAAACTCCTAAATAATCTATGTAAAAAGAAATAGTATCATTAACTATATCATATAAAAAGCCTGACATATTTTCTAATTGAGAATCTTTTGAACCATGAAATTGTTTATTACGTAATCTATATGCATTATCCAAAAGTTCTTGTGTTTCAAGCAAATATTTATCAAATACTTCCTCATAATTATCTATTATTTCTATTATTTTTTTATATTTCCAATTTATATATTCACATTTATCATTTTTCTCGTAAATATATTTTTCATAATTTAAAAACATATTTTCTACAAAATTATTGCTTAGTTTTTGAAAATTAGCATAAACTCTTTTTATTTGTGATGCTGTTACATAAATATATCCAGAAATCATTCTATCAACAACTAATCTACTTGCGTAATCCTCTAAAGAGGATTTAATCGTATCGGAGGATTTTCGGAATAATGTTTCCATCGCAAACCAGGTATTTGTAAATTTTGTTAATATAGAATCTGAATTTTTATAATAAGGTAATAGTTGAACTGCTTCATCAATTATTTTATTTATTTCATTTTCATTACTTTCAATAATATATCTTTTAAAAACATCAGAGTAGTTAATAGTATTTTGTGAAAGCGGTTTAAATATATCATCATGGTAAGTATATTCGTTTATAAATTTTTTACTATCCATATATTCAATAACAATATACTTATTATTTTGAGTACTAACTTTTATACCTGAATATAGCATGGAACCTATAAATGGTTGAACTACTTTTTGTTTAAAAGTTTTAATTGCATGCCATATATCTTTGGAAGATATTGTTGCGTGTAAAAAATAATTATTATCTGTACTATTATCTATATATTTTTCTTTGATTATTTTAACATTTTTTTGATTATTAATATGTTCTTCATCTATTTTCTTCGAAAAGCCAGATTTGCTATAAATTAAGTATTCATTATTTCCTGATTGAACAAGAGAAGCAATTAATTTTTCATCAAAAGATTTATCCATTTTTATAAATAATAAATACGTATTTTCTTTTTTATACTTTTCTTCTAAATTGGTTAACATATTAATAAAAACTTTTTCATCTTTTTTTTCGAAAAACAATCTATAACTATCTCTAATTACTTTTTTGATTTCAAAAATACTTATCCCTACATGATCAATTAGTAGTGAAATATATTCATCGGCTAAAATACTTAATTTATCGTAATCTGTTTTTTGTGTATCTAATAAAGTGATGCGTAGATTATTAGATACATTTTCAAAATATGATGAAGAAACTAAACTAGAATATATCAGTTTTAAGTTTTCTATGAATTCATTATCGCTAATATTGCAATTACCTATAAATTTTAGATATTTTTCTTTATCATTTTTATTTATTAAAAAACTATTTTTAATACAATCTCTTATATATTCTTTTTTATTTTTAGGTATTGTCGGGCTTTTTTCTTTTTTTTCAAATAATTGAATTATATTTTCATAATAATTTATAATATTATCTATTTTTCCCAATAAAGATATGCCAAAATTTCTGCTTCCAAGCATAGATACACTTCCGATTTTTTCGGTTATATAATTTAATAAAAACATAATATTTTTATTATTCATGCCTTGTTCTAAAAAATCTTTATCTGATACTATATGTACACTTGAATATAATATTTTTTTTATAAAATCTTCTTTGTCTAAAAAAGCGCTTTGTTTTAAGCAAATCGATTCATTATTAATCATAGTTTTACCTCTTTCAAGTTTTAAATTAATTTAAAAAAGCGGGACCGTTGTAGGTCTGCTTTTACTTTTTAATTATGGGGCGAGATAAGGGAGTCGAACCCTTGCATAACAGAGCCACAATCTGCCGTGTTAACCACTTCACCAATCCCGCCATTTGAACATTATTAGAATATCAAACTTTTATAAAAAAATCAACTATTTTATGCATTTATTCTCTTATTTTACTCATAATATTACAGATGTATTATGAAAAAGACAAGTATTTGGACAAATATTAAAGATATTTCTTGTAATAAGTTAGATAAAGATATGGAATTTGATGTTTTAATTGTCGGTGGTGGCATCACAGGTTTATCAACCCTTTTAGAACTTCAGAATACCAATTTGAAAACTATTTTAGTTGAAAGAAATATATGTGGTCATGGTGTTACTTCGAGGAGTACTGCTAAAATTACTTATTTGCAAGAACAAATAATCATGAATATTCGCAAGTCTAGTTATGATAATGCAAGCCAGTATTTAAAATCCCAAGTAGAGGCAGTAAATAGACTTAAGGAAATTATTACTAAAAATCATATTGATTGTGATTTAAAAGAAGTTTCTTCTTATATTTTTACTAATGACGAAAAAAATGTAACAAAACTTGACGAAGAGTATGATTTTTTAACTAACAATCAGGTAAACGTCGAAAAAACTAAATTAGAGGGAGTTAATAACATTCTTGCTTTAAAAGTGGATCATACTTATACTTTTCACCCTCTAAAATATATTAACCATGTTAAAAATATGATGAAAGATTCTATCTATGAAAATTCTAAAGTGGATGCAATAGACAAAAAAGATGAATATTATTATTCTAAAGTAGATGGTCATATTATTAAAAGTAAGTATGTGGTACTTGCTACTCATTATCCATATTTTTTAATTCCTCTTTTATTCCCTTTTAAAAATCATGTAGAAACTTCTTATATCGGCGCAAAAGAAGTTAAAAATACTCAAGATATCAGCGCGATTAATATAGATAAGCCTTGTATATCCATGCGTTATTATCAAGAGGGAAAAAAGAATTATTTAATATATTTATTCCAATCTTATGCATCTTGTAATATTAAAAGCATTCAAGATAACTTTGATGAATTAAATAAAGAATATTATTTTGACTACATTTGGAGTAATAAAGATATTATTACCAATGACTATATGCCTTATATTGGAAGAATTTATAAAGATGATGATACTTTTTTACTCGCATGTGGTTATAATACTTGGGGTTTTACAAATGGAAGTTTAGCCGGCAAAATACTCTCAGATATTATTACTAAAAAAGATAATCCCTATGTTACTCTTTTTTCGCCACATCGTCATATTAACCTAAATAAAATAGTAAGATTACCAATAGATTTAGGTTGTAGTGTGAAGGCAATCGTTAAAAGTACAAAAGGAAATGTGAATAACTCTAAAGTTATCTACAAAAAAATGGATGGAAAAAATGTGGCAATATATAAAGATAAAAATGGTAAAGAGCATATTGTTTTAAATAAATGTCCCCATATGAAATGTGGTTTAGTATTTAATGAAGTTGAAGAAACATGGGATTGTCTATGTCATGGTTCTCGCTTTACAATTGATGGTAAATGTATTGAAGGCCCTAGTAATTTTGATATCAGTTTTAAATAGATTTATGTTATAATTTTGATAAGTGCTAGTAAAGACTTGGGTTTACTATCTTTTTTTATTAGGAGTTCGGTTTTATGATTATTTTTTCGTGTCTAAAAAAAGAGTTTGATTCGTATATCAAAAAAGGAATTATTAGCAATCAAGTTTATGATGCTTATAAAGAAAAAATGGGTAAAAAATCCCAATTAAATCAAATAAAAGCTTGGGCTCATAGTTTACCAGAAATGATGCCACTATTAAAAGATTTGCCCGAAAATGCTGGGATTGCTATTGAGTTTAATATTCCTCTTACTAGTAAAAGAGTTGATTTTGTTGTTAGTGGATATGACATAAATCATAAACCTGTTTTACTTTTATTTGAACTAAAACAATGGCAAAATGCTATGGATGTTAAAAATCAGGATGCTATCGTAAAAACAATATTCTCTAATAAAGAGCAAAAATCTTTACATCCCTCTTATCAAGCATGCTGTTATGCTGAATTACTTTTAAACTACAACCATTTTGTTGAAGAAGAAAATGTACAAATAATCCCCCTAATCTACTTACATAATTACTCCTTATCGGAGCATGACGATTTATTTTTAAGCAAATTTAAGAAATATTATATGAAAGCTCCAATATATGGTAAAAATGAAGTTAAAGAATTAAAAGCTGTTATAGATGATGCCATTCGTTTTGGAGATGATGCTTTAATTATCAATAAAATTGATCAGAGTGATACCAAACCTAATAAAAAACTATTAGATGCAATCGAAGAAATGATTCAAAACAAAAGAGAATATACTTTACTGGATGAACAAAAAGTTATTGCCGAAACAATCAAAAATCAGGTAAAAAATTCTTTTGCATCAAACAAGAAAAGTGTTATTATCGTTAAAGGTGGTCCTGGTACAGGAAAGTCAGTTTTAGCTATTCATTTGTTAGGAGAATTTCTCAAAATTGGTTTAATGGGGGCTTATGTTTCTAAGAATATGGCGCCAAGAAAAGTATATAAAAACAGTTTAGTAAATAATAATGAAATTAGTATTCATGAGCTTTTTAAGAGTTCTGGTTATTTCTTTTTTGATCCGGAAAATAAATATGATTTCTTGCTTGTAGATGAAGCTCACCGGTTACAAGAAAAATCAGGAATTCACAATAATATTGGCGAAAATCAAATTAAAGAAATTATCCATGCTTCTAGAACGTCTATTTTCTTTGTTGATGAGCAGCAAATGATTACTTTAAAAGATATTGGAACGATTGCTAATATTAAATATTATGCCAAATTTTATCAGGCATCTATTTTAGAGCTCGAACTAACAAGTCAATTTCGCTGTAATGGCAGTGATTCTTATTTAGATTTTGTTGATGCGTTTTTATATAATAGAAGAGCAGCTGTACATTTTAATTTTGATTTTAGAGTAATTGATTCACCTAACAAATTAAGAGATTTAATTAAGATTAAAAATACAAATAACAATGCTCGATTAGTCGCTGGTTTTTGTTGGCCTAGAGATGGGAAGAATGCTGATAATCAAGACTATATGGATATTAAAATTGATGATTTTGAGTCTAGTTGGAATTTAAAACATGGTGAACCTTTTGCAACAAGGGAAAATGCGATTAATGAAGTTGGTTGTGTTCATAATGTTCAAGGGTTAGAATTTGATTATATTGGTGTTATTATTGGTCCCGATTTAAAATATGAAAATGGTAAGGTACTCACTGATTATAAAAAGCGTGCTAATACCGAAAAGTCTTTGTATGGACTTAGAGTTTTAATGAAACAAGATAAAGAATATTATGAGAATCTTGCTGATACGATTATTCGGAATACTTACCGGGTATTACTTACCAGAGGTCTTAAAGGATGTTATGTTTATGCGTGTGATAAAAAATTGCAAGAGCATTTAAAAAAGATAATAGAAAACAGAAAGATTGTTTCTTAACCTTTCTGTTTTTATGTTGTTTCATTTAAATCTACATTTTCTTCTTTTATCATATCAGCAAATTCAATTTTGAAGCGTTCTATTTCTTTTTTGCGGGCCTCTTCATAAATATTTTTGGCATTACAAATGGCTTTGTAAAAGTGCTTTAATGTTACAGTTTTTTTGTTATCGTATAGAGCAAAAGTAAAAGCATTTGATACAATCGTTAAACAAATATCTGGATAACGAGATGCTATTTCATATACTCTTTTATATTCATCGGTCATTTCCACAATAAAACGCATTAATTTTTCTTTCACAAAATCTGTATATTCACATTTTACTCCAGTAGTTGCTTCAATTTTAGGCAACGTTCCCATTAGTATTTGCACCGTTGTATCTTTATCCGTTTCTAATACTTCTATTTTTTGAAATCTTCGTAAGAAAGCTCTATCTCTTAAAATATAATGCTCATATTCTTCGGTAGTTGTAGCACCAATCATTTTAATGGTTCCTCGGTCTAATCCTGCTTTTAACATATTAGCAAAATCCATACCACCATCTTTATTTACTAATAAATGTGTTTCATCAATAAATATAATTGTATCTTTTTTATTAGCAAGTTCTCTAACTAATAAATCAATTCTATTTTCTGATTCCCCATTACTAGTAGTACTACCTATTAAACTGGAAATATTAATTTTAATAATTTGATAATTTAATAATACATCTGGTACATATCCTTTAATAATGCGGTATGCTAGTCCTTCCACAATGGCTGTTTTACCAATACCGGGTTTACCTACTAAAAGGGCGCTTTTTTCTGGTGTTAAAAGTGTTAATATCACTTGTTTTATCTCACTATCTCTACCTATAGCGGGGTCAGTTATATATTCTTTGTCAGTTAAATTTTCGCCATAACGCTCTAGCATGCTTATTTCTTCCATTACAATCACCTATTCTTTCTTTATTATATCATTTTTTGAGTAAAATAAAAAGCAAATCATAGTGATTTACTTTAATTCTTTTAGCCATAAACCATGTAAATTGCAATAAGCATATGCAGATGATACAGTTTCGTCTTCTGCTAGAGCAAAGCTCACAACTGGTTCATCACCCGGTTTTAAATTTACTCTCTTTATTCCTTTGTTTGTTTCAAGATAAATCCATTCGATATAATGCTCTTCTTCCATAGGATGAAGAACTTCTCCTACTGTTACTTTAGCAATATTACCATTTATTTCGACTACTGGTATATGTTTTTCTGTTGCAGCTTCAGTTGTATTTGCTGTTAATACATCCATATCTGTTCCACAACAAATTGGTGTTACTCCAGAATCATTAATCATTTCAATTAAATTACCACAACGACGACATAGTAAAAATTTTCTTTTCATTTTCATTACCTCCATAATTAGAATATCAAATTATTTTAATAAATGCTATCATAATTTTAGAATATTTACATTAACTTTCAGGAATAGGTGTTTCCTGTGTTTGGCCCAATCCTACTTCATCAGTATACTCAATAGAAATTAAATGACATTTTTCGAATATTTCTTCTATTGTTCCCTCAGTTAGTTCTACTTTTGGATACTCATATTGAAAAGTAAATTCATAGTTTTCATCTTCTGAAACTTCACTTGCTAGGCTACGTAATACCCTTACTGTCGCAATTTCTTCAAATTGATATTGTCTTACTGTTAAATATAAATAATTATAATCATTACTTTCTTCAACATTTACAACATTGTAAGTTTGGGTAAATTCATATAGAACACTTGGATTATTTTGAGATGATTTATTACTTTCCAACATTTCTTTGGTAGAAGTAGACATGTAAACATTCTTTTCTATTTCAAAGTTATCTACATATATCTTTTTATCTTTTAGATTTTCAATTACTTCATTAAATACTTCTTTACTCCATTTTAAATTAGAAACAGTATAATCTAAATAGTAACCATTGTTATAATGCTCTAAATCAATTTCTACTTCTATGTCATTAATGTTGGGGTATACATATTCTACTTTAATTGTGTCAGTTAAACTTTCATCTATTATTATGTTGTATTTACCATATAAAACTAAATTATTATCTACATTAATTTCTTCACTTACTGTTTTGGTGTCTTCAATTATACTATCATAAATAATTTCAGTATTGGCAATTTCAACTGTACTTAGGGCTAATCCAACTCCTGATAAAATAACAATGGTTATTACTTCTATTAGAATATGGCTCGCTTTTATTTTCTTATTAAAGATGAAATAAATTCCTAATTCTAATAATAAAATACCTGATAAGAATAAAGCTATTAAAAGAATAAAAATACCAAAATATGTAACTCCTTTAATTAGTAAGTAGATACCTAATCCTATGGCAAACACCATACCAACTAAATAGAAAATTACACCTATTAAAATCATAGCAACAATCAATTTTAAGAATAAAATACAGATATTAGTTATTATTTCTACTATTCCTTGCTTTTTAGGACTTTTTTCCTTTGTTTCTTTTACTATTTCTGTTTTCTTTTCTTTTTTTACTTCAACTTTCTCTTCTTTTTTTAGTTCTTTTTCCTCGTCCATTTCTGATACTATTTTTTCTGAAAAATTTTTAAAATATCTCTTTTCAATTATTTTTATAAATAAAATAATTGCTAAAATAAAGTAAGATAATTCTATAATAAATGACCAAATGCCATAAAATACATCGGAAATTGGGGATGACAGACTACTAAAGATGTGCCATCCTAAGTCTTTTACTATTAAAAATGGTATTTTAAATATACATATAATTAAAACAATTAAACCAATTTCGATTATAAATTTCAAAATATCTTTACCACTTTTATTGCTTAATTCATTTAATATATAATCTAATCCTTGAGAAATTTTATTGATAAACTTTTTGATATAATTCGTTTCTTTTTGCTTTACTTTATAAGCTGCGAGTAAGTCATTTACGATTTCATTTATATCACCAAGTTCTTTTACTGCTTCTTCTTCGGTTAGACCACGACTTACTTTCTCTTCAATATATCCCTCGTATTCACTAATTATATCTTCTATTTCTTTGTCTTCTAAAACATCTAATTTTTTCCTTAATTTTTTTAAAAACTCTTCTTTATTCATTTTTTAGTACTCCTTTCAATAAACTCATTTACGCTTTTAGAAAATTTTTGCCATTCTTTTAACTCTTCTTTCATTATTTTTAAACCAGTTGCAGTTATATGATAATATTTTCTGATTGGTCCCTCCGTTGATTCCTTGGTGTAGGTTTCAAAATATCCCTCATTAGTTAAGCGCTTTAATATTGGATAAATTGTTCCCTCACTTACATCGACAATTTTGCTTACTTTTTCTACTAGTTCATAGCCGTACATATCACTTTTTTCGACCATCAGTAGTATCAAAAGTTCCAAAACACCTTTTTTAAACTGTGTATTTATACTTATCACCCACTTGCCTCTATCATATATCTACTACTTGGCTTTGTCAAGTACTAAACATTACATATATTTATATTCTTGTAAATTTGTGGTAAACTATTAGATGATAGGATGGATAAAATGAAAACAAAATTTTTAATTGCTGTATTAGTTGTATCAGGTATATTGCTTGTCTATAGTTTGGTGTGTTATCGTATACTAAATAAAAGAATTGAAATTAATACAAAAAATTCTATTTCCACTTATTTTAGTGATTATCTTTCCGAAGTTACTTCTTATGAATTTATTCAGGCGGTAAGCAATGAAGAAGATACCTTTCAAGTTTTTATTAAAACCCAAGATGATTATTATACCTTTAATTTTAGTATTAATGACCAAGGATATCAAATTCAAAATGTAGAGTTAGGAGTTCCAAATTATATTAGTTAGCTCTTGTATTTATATTAAAAATAGGTTATACTTAAGTTGTAAGTGTTATTCACTTGGTGGATAACGCCTGCATTTTCATGTTGGCGCTATGCTTTTTGGGCTAGCGTCTTTTTGGTACCATAAAAGTGTAATAATTAATTACTAAAATG
>CAMMXG010000035.1 GCA_946500895.1 uncultured Mycoplasma sp.
TTATTGGATACCTTCTTCTAATTGTGTCCACTCTTATGGGTACATTATATTTAGCGATTTCCATATTTCTTTGTTCAGTTCCTTGCTCAATGCCTTCTATAACACCTTGCTCGTACCCTTTATTTTCTGCTATTTCTAAATCCCATTTATTTAACTCATCCTGCATTTTATCATCTGCTACATATTTGTGTATCCATTCATTTAATTCCACTAATAACTCATCTCCTTTAGCAATATTTGCTCTTTCGCTACTATTTTGAGCAGCAATAAACTTTAGCCATCTTTCTAATTCATTATTAGTATATCCTAACTCCCTTGCTTTGTCAATCTGTACGATTTTAACACAAAACTTATCTGTTAGTATTTTGGTATTTGGATTTTTCTCACTCGTTAAATAAAAATTAGTCACTAATTCATTATCTAAATCTAATTTTGAGTTTTCTACAAAATTAATTTGAATTGTCTTACCTAATTTATGATATCCATCGCCAATATTTAATTTACTTGCTTGTATCCGCATCACATAATGTAAACTTTTATCAAGAGAATTCATATTAAAATTAGTATAAGCTTCGATATTAATCGTCGTATTATCAAATTCTACTATAATATCTCCTCTCACATTCTTCTCATGAATATGCTCTTTTTTAAGAGGACTTTCATAATGAACATCTAGTTTATTGTTTAAATATCCTTGAGGATATTCTAAAATTAGTTCTAATAGTTTTTCTAATTGTCTGCGATTATCTTTATCCGCAAAAGTTTCTTTAAAAATTAAATCATGCATCAATGTGTCATTGTTTCTATACATAAAATACCACCCTTCATAGGTGCACTATAACATAAAAGAAAAAGAGAAGCAAATTGCCAATTTGATAGAATTCCCTAACCAAATTGATAGGTTTCACTAGTGAAATTGATATATTTCACATACCAAATCGATATAATTAGTAAAATTTAACTTTTTTACTAAAAATGAAAAAAGAGAAATATATTCTCTCTCTTTATGAACCAAACTTTATTAGAAGCCTCTTCCGCCTCCGCCTCCAGAGAAGCCAGAGCCACCACCAAAACCTCCACCAAAGCCAGAACCAGCACTTGATGAATGCGTATTGGCATAATTAGCAGCCCTACTTTGGTAAGCACTATTAACGGCATTATTAATACTAGAATGAAGAATAGGACTAAAATTAATATAGAAAAACATTGGTGTATAATCAACATTCATTTGCGACAAATCTAATTCTTGAATATAGACATTCATACTTTTTTCCACTTGGTCTGCTAATCCAAATATAGTCGCATAAACCAAATATCTTTCCCACAAAATAATCTCCGGTAGTTCTTTCAATTCAAATGAACCAAAATCATTTAAGAAATTTCGAAAAGCTTTCCATCTAGCATAATGCTCACTACCCTTTTGTGTTTTCTTATAAACAGCAATAGTATAAATAAAGAAAATAACTGTAAGCATAATAACAACATAAGATAACCAAAAATCAACCTGATTACTAACAATATATATTAATAAAAAAATAGATAGGATTAACATAATAAAACCAATAACTTTTGGAGTATTACTTGTTAAAAAGAAATCTTCATCTTCTCCAGCCCTTAAAACAGCATCCTTCCAAGCAGTATATCTTTTAATAAATGTTTCACACGTTTTTGTACCACTAGCATAAGCCTTTAACTCTTTCGTAGTAAAAGTTTTTTGATTATTTTCATTTACTTTACCTTTACCAACTGTATCAAACAAAAAGTTAACAAGTAAAATATCATTACCACTTAAATTAGTCATATCTTCTAAAGTAAACTCATAATCTTTCACTTTTTTCTTCTCGCTTACAATTTCTTTTACACTAATATTCTTTTTATAAATAAGGTTCATAATCGCTGCTGACAAAGCATTAGGAGTAATTTTTCGCTTCATCAAATAGTCAATTACTTCCACACCATAATCATCAATAAACTCGCGATTATATTTAGAATAATAACTAGATTTTGGACTCTTTCCGTATTTAAAATAAACAAAAATAGTTAAAGAAATAACTGCAACACCCATTATAATAGAACTAATAACGACAAAATTGTATTTTCTAAGTAACTCTGCTTCTAAAGCATCTGCTGCCTCTTTTCTTTCTGCCTCAATTCCAATTATTCGCTCAAAAGAATTTTCATTACTTCTTTTAATATCACTAGTATCAGTAATTAAACTAGTATCAAAAAGTATACGAACATCGACAACTTCTCCAGAATCAAGTTCATCTAGATGAATATGAGCACCATCTTCCGTCATTTCCACATCACCATAAAGCGGTCCATGAGCCCATACACGGAAATTTTCACTAGAAGATATTCCTGGTAAAGTAACGGTTATATCAACATTTTCCAAATGGTCAATAAAACCATCTCCAATAAAAGGCCAGTATAGTTCGGCAACATCATTATGCATTACGGCAACTCTATCTAAAGTATAAGAAATACGAAAAGCAACCTTTTCATTACTTGCCGGATAATACATTCTGATACGATATCCTCCATCTAAATTAGATAAAATATATTTTCCTGATTCTCCATTATTAGCATAAGCTACAGAATCAAATTTAGTAAAACTAGTATCAGAGAATAAAGATTCAGTAAAACTATCAATATATTTAGCTTCCACGGTTATATCACTAATACCATGCGCCTGATACAAGGAAGAAGTATCATACCCATCATTTAATTCTACTTCATAATCTAAATCTCTTTCATAACCATTAAAAGTACCATCTAAAACCAAAATCTCTTCTACTTTCATATCACCATTATTTAATACTTCAGCCTGAATATAATAATCAGTAATTTCATAGCTAGCAGCACTAACCATTGTAGGTACCAAAAAGAGTAATAAACTCAAAAATACTTTTTTCATAAGATATCCTTTCAAAAAAAGGTTAACAAGCTGTTAACCTAAAATTGTACTTTAACATTTTCTTTTTCAGCCTCCCCAGCCTCAAAGAATTTTTCTTGTTTAAACTTAAATAATCCTGCAATAATGTTTGATGGTACCATTTCAATTTTATTATTATATTGCATGACAATATCATTATAAAATTGTCTAGACATAGCAATCTTATCTTCAGTTTGTTGTAATTCTTGTTGTAATTGTTGGAAATTTTGATTTGCTTTTAAATCAGGATAATTTTCTGATAAAGCAAATAACTTATTAATTGCATTTGTTAACTCTCCATCAGCTTTTAACTGATCTTCAGGTAATGTTGCCGATAAATAAGTATTACGAGCTTTAATTACTTCTTCTAAAGTTTCACTTTCATGTTTTGTATATCCCTTAACTGTTTCAACTAAATTTGGAATT
Source organism: uncultured Mycoplasma sp. (assembly GCA_946500895.1). Classification (GTDB taxonomy): domain Bacteria; phylum Bacillota_I; class Bacilli_A; order RF39; family UBA660; genus Caccenecus. The sequence goes on from CAMMXG010000035.1 coordinate 3,362, forward strand.
AAATCAAATCTTCTTTTTAATTGAACATCAATTTGGCTCCAAGCATCTTTTACTCTATTTCTAAAATCTACTAAAGAGTTATAAGTTGCAATAGCCCATAAAAGAATCAAAACAACAATTACAATAATTATAATAGCAATCCACATATTAAATCCTCCTTATATAATTATATTATCATAGATTTTACTTTAACTCAAGAATCTTGACTAAACATATTGTAAAAAGATGTAGATTAAATTCCTACTACACTTACCTCTTTAACCTGATTATCCATTATAGAATATAAATACAAGCGTATTTCCTTATCACTAATACTCCTAACATATTCATAATAAACACTTAATTGACGCTTATATGCTTCATCATCTATATTTTTAAGTTTATAATCAATAATTTTTATCTCTCTATCATATTCAAGCATCAAGTCAATGATACCATGATATTCTTGATCCTTATAGGTAAAAACAAACTCTAACTCTTGATAAATTAAAGCTTCTTGAAAATCAAAAGTATCAAGTAAATGTTTTACATAAATATTAGGATTTTCTACCATCTTAAAATCAGTTTCTTCTAACATCTCATGAATTTTGGTTCCATATTCTAATGTTTTTTGCTCATTTAAAGTAAGAATAGAATGAACTTCTTTAGAAGCATGTTCTTCTTCTAAAATTTTATAATCTAAATCTAAATCATGAAAATCAATGACTTCATCAGATGCATATTTTTGAATGTTTTTACGAATACCAAATTCATATTCATGCGTCAAATTAAGATTAGCAACATCTACTTCTTTAACATAATCTTTTAAGTTTAGAGAAATAGAAGCTAAAAAGTCATAAAAAGATCTATATTTCATTCCCATTAAATAATCAATGCGTTCCTTAACCATATTCATCTTTTTAAATTCAGGCACAACCATAATCATTTTTTCTTTCGCTCTTGTAAGCGCTACATAAAAAAGTCTTATTTTTTCGGCTATTTCTTCTTCCATATATTTATTTTTTATAAGCTCCTTCGTAAATAATGTACCAATACCATCCTCCCAAAAAGGAGTTAAAATACCATAGGTCGAATCAACCATAAATCTACTTTGTAAATCACCTAAATTAAATTTTTCTTTAAATCCGGCAAAATAACATATAGGAAATTCAAGCCCCTTTGATTTATGAATATTCATAATTTTAACAGCATTCCCTGAAGATTTCGCTTCTTTATACCTTATTTCCATTCCCGAACTAATCATATTACCGAGATAATCTACAAAATCTAAAATCGTAAAACCAAGTACTTCCATTGAGCTAGCAAGATCTAAAAGATAATCCAAACGAATAATGGCATCCCCTACATTTCCTACTAAAATTAATTGTTTATAAAAATCATATTTTAAAATAATTTCTTCTAGAATCTTATTAGGAGTCATATAATCTATTTTTTTAGATATTTCCAAAGCTTTTTTATAAATAGAAGACTCATAAAAAGTATTATTATCTAAAATCTTAAAAATTTCTTCGTCTTCCATATTTCCAATGTAACTACGAGCAATACTAACAAAGTAATAGCGCATATTGGCATCATATTCCTTATTATAAATAGCTAAAATAAGACGAATGATATTGCGAATAATTAAAATATCTTCCTGTTCTACTAAATTACTATCCTTATAAATTTCCATCGGAATATTAAAATATTCAAATATTTTTTTATAACGACTCATAGCTTTACCACGATCTAAAATAATACAAAAATCACTAAATTTTGCATCTCTCGTACTCTCTAAATCAAAATCATAAACTTGATAATGATTTTCACACTTATTCTTTATATCTTGAGCAATAATAAAAGCTTCTACCTCGACATTTGAAAAATTCTCATCAGGATGATATTTTAAAATTTCTAAACTATGATTTTCAAGAGTTTTCCCCTTTTGTTCATAAGAAAGATTACCAAAAATCATTGCATGATGATCCTGATAGTCTACACCACCCAAATCAGGAATCATAATGAGATTAAATATTTCATTAATATTATCCAAAACTTCTCTTCGAGAACGGAAATTTTCTAATAAATCAATCTTTTCACCATACACATGTTTTTTATACCGATCATATTTTTCTCTAAAAATATCTGGATTAGCATTTCGAAATCGATAAATAGACTGCTTAATATCTCCAACCATATAAACATTATTATTTTCAATCTCCTTTATAAACATTTCTTGTAGATCATTCGTATCTTGATATTCATCGATCATAATCTCCTGATAAGTAGCTTTTAGTTCTTCTCTAATACTTGGATTATTTTTAACAAGAGAAATAGCCATCTTAGAAATATCTACAAATTCAAAAGCATTTTTCTGTAATTTATAATTATATATTTTCTCATCTAACTTTAGAATAATATTAATGATAGCAAGAACATATTCTTTTGTGCTTTTAATTTGTTTCTTTAATTCTTCTTCACTATAAATCGTAAGATTATTAAAATCTGTCACTAATTTTTTTAAATCATCTTTTAATTCCTTAGCATCTTCATCCAAATTTTGAAATCTGGGAAGTTCGATTTTTCTACCATACAAATCATCATAACTTCTAGGTTTAAAAACAAAAGATACTGCCTCATAACATTTTTCATTTACTTTTTCAGTTAAGAAACCCTCTAAAGCATAATAGTCATCTTCAATCATCATACACAGATTTTTTAAAAAATCAAAATATTCTAAAAAAATCTTATTAATATAATCATCACTATAATACTCTTCAATATAATGAAGTAAATACTCTTTTTTATCATAACGCAAATCAAGAGTATTACTAATATTTAAAATAGCACTTTTAATAGTATCATCATCACGATCCGTAAAATCACGAACTAATTTTAAATAATTTTCATCCTTTTTCTCATACAACTCCATAATAATCTCATCAAGAGTTCTTATTTTTTCAAGATTAATAATAGATGAGTCAATAATAGAAATATTTGCATCTAAATTAAAAAGATAATGATATTTTTTTACCAAACTTAAAGCATAAGCATCAAAGGTGGTAATATATGCCGCATCAATGTAAGTTAGCTGTTCCACCATTCCCTCTTTTTGCATTTTCTTTCTAATTCTTTCTTTCATTTCTCCCGCAGCTTCATTCGTAAAAGTAAGAATGAGAATATTCCTAATATCAATACCATCTTTAAGTTTCCTGATAACGCGTTCTGATAAAACAGCTGTTTTACCTGAACCAGCTCCTGCTGAAACAATTAAATTACAACCTTCCATGTCTATTGCCAATTGTTGTTCTTTTGTCCATTTCAATTATTCTCACCTCCAAGCACTACTTCATTTTGCTTCCGCTTATAACATAAATCTTTAAATTTACAATAAGTACAAGCTACATTTTTTCCATCAACTACTTTTGGATTAATAAGAAAATCACCATTTAAAATATGATCAATCACTTCATCAATAATAAGATCAATTTTCTCAATAACTACATCCATTTCCTCGTTTGATATTACTTTCGATTTACTACTAATTTGTCCATCTTTCTTAAATTGTAAATTTTTAATAATTTTACTATTTTGATACTCATCATCAATCATTTCCATAAGTTTCTCATCGCTATTTGTAAATCCTTGTAAAGCAAGTTTCTCTTCAAGTAATGCTTTTGCATCTTTCCTAAATTGAATATTCTCTTTTTTAGGAAGAACTTTTTGAATATAAAAACCTGCAATAAAAGCATCATGAAAACGATCTGATTTTTTTAGTAAGTACAAATAAATAGGAAGTTGTAAGTGAAGCCCATAATCCAAATCTTTCAAAGTAATATTAGTATTCCCAGTTTTATAATCAACTACTGCTAAAACTTCCTTATCATGAATATTAGTATACATAACTTTATCAATCATACCTTTAAAGGTAACTTTCATATCATCCTGATCTTTATAAACATAAAATTCCTGCTCAAATAAATAATTATGAAGTTTCGAATGTTTCGCTTGATCTCTAATAACCTGTAAAATATTTTTCAAATCATCACTAAATTTTTCTAAATAAAAGAGTTCTTTTACATTTAATACATACCCTTTATCTTTAACAAATTTCATTATTTCGACAGGAATATCAATATCTCGAATGATACCAAGCTCTAAAATATGATGCATAACATTACCAATAATTGTTTTAAAAGTTTCTTCAAAAATATCCAAATGTAATATTTTGCTGACATAGTAATGAAAAGCGCACTCCTGATACATTTCCATATTCGTATAAGATAAAGTAATATCGTGATTAAGCTTTTTACTAATCAGTTCTTTTGATATACCAGTAAACTCATTATTATAAGTATTATAAGGAATTTCCAGTGTATTTTGATAAATTTCTAAATTTTCATTAACAGTATTATACTTATATAAATCATCTAAAATGCAAGCATACTTTAACTCACTAAACACCCTCGAATAAGAGTGAGTAGCGTTTATTCTAACGGATTTAACCGGAACATTCAACTTACTAACTAATATAGATGGATAATATTTTCCTTTTGCTCCTGAAAGCTTATATGTAATTACTAAATTTTTAATACTATAAATTTGATTGATAATTGAAGTAATTTCATGAGTATTACAATCTGTAGTGGTATCTAATCCAAGTTTTTCTTTAATATCATCAGATAAATAATCTATATCTTTTTGTATTTTAGGATAATCATTAACATTAAATCCCAGCAAAAAAACGTGATCATCTATAGAAAATACTGAATCTAAATCCGTAAAATTAACTGCCTGATCATATAATACGCCTTTTAATCTTCCTTGTTTTAAATCTTGAATTATAAATTCTTTTCTTAGCTGTTTATTTTCTACTAAAACAGAACGATTAATAATTTTCACAAGATCATTTACATTGGAGTATTTTTCAGACAAACGCAAAATATTTTCTTCAATAGAATAATCGTCATAATGTAATAAAAAATCTTGAGCTAACAGAGTACTATAAAAAGAATGATTACTTCTTTTATTAAAAGGAATCTGATATAAAGAAAAGTAACGATTTAAAATATTATCGTATTCTTTAGAAGCAATAACTTTAATATGATGAAGAGGAATATGATTAGCAATTAATTTACCTATTTCTTCTAAAACAAAATGAACTTCATCATCCATATTTTTTGCTTCATAAATAGTAGGAAGATAATGTTTTAAATCTTTTTGATACAATTCATATGGTACATGCAGTTTAGATAAAATAATTTTTTGCTCTTTAGTAAGAACTTGATATCCATAAACAATAACTTTTTTATTTTTAAAAAGATTAACAAAGTTATCATGATAAATAAGTAAATGATTCTCATCCAGTAAAGCTTTTAAATTGAGCAAAAATTGTACTTTCTCATAATTTATATCTTGCAAAAAATATAAATTTTCCAAATAAATTTTAGCAACAGAAACACTAACATGATAGTAATTCATAATAAAAGCTATTGTTTTATAATCATAATCAAAAAACAAATTCTTCTTCAAATCCTGAAAAGTATAAAACTTTAAATTACGAAAAACATGATTTTTACTATTCTCTCTTAAAATATTTTTCTTATTTTCTTCAGTTGAAATAATAATTGTTTGTTCCATCAGTTTCACTACTCCTAAATTATCTTACCATTTATTAAACTGTTTTACAATGGTAGGTTTTGAATTTTTCTAAAAAAAGTTGCATAAAACTGTTGACAATACACATAATATTTACTATAATTTAGTAGTACTGCTCGTTTAGCTCAGTCGGTAGAGCGCACGGCTGTTAACCGTTAGGTCGTAGGTTCGAGTCCTACAACGAGCGCCATTTAAGTTGAATTGAAACTGAAAAGTAATTTTTCAGTTTTTTTAATAAATAAATCCTTATCAAAATGACAAGGATTTATTTCATTATTTTAAACTATTAATTTCCTCTATCGATAAATTCGTAATATCTGCTATTTCAGAAGGTTCAAATCCCTTTTTTAGCATATTTCTTAAAATGTACCCTTTGTCAAGGACAAGTTTTAATTTTTAAGAAGAAGGGATTTA
>CAMMXG010000036.1 GCA_946500895.1 uncultured Mycoplasma sp.
CGTGAAGGTGGACGTACTGTTGGTGCTGGTGTAGTATCAGAAATTATTGAATAATTAAATTAGAGCCTAGAAATAGGTTCTTTTTTTATGCTTTTTTCATACAAAAAATCAGTCTTTTTATTAAGACTGATTTTCGTTTGATGAACTATTATCGTCACTTGAATTGTTAGAGTCGCTTGATTCTGATCCATTTTCAGTGTTATTTTCATCATCTGAAGGTAGGATTACGTCTAGTGGATCATCATTTTCGTTATCATTATTATTACCTTCATTTGTTTCGTTATTTCCTTCGTTGTTATTTTCTTCATTATTTCCATCATTAGGTGTAGTTGGATTATTATTTGTACTTATACTATTAATATAAATTGTTAATTCGCTTACATTATTAAGCAGGATTCCATCTGATATACTTTGATTAGAAATTAATCCTGGTGTAATATTTGGATTATAATAAGGGCTTGTTTCGTCTACAAATTCGGTATGTAATATTATATTATGATTAAGAGCCCATGTTTCTACTTCACTTACACTTCTTCCAACAAAGTTTGACATGGTTTCAAGCCTTTCGCCTGTGGTAATGCCTTGGCCTGTTACTTTAGTTGTATATTCTTCATTTGCATCAAAACTAAAGGTTTTAATCATTTCATGTTCTTCAATTTCTAAGTTTTCTTTCATTAATTGTATGATAGCATTTAATGAATCAGGATAATAGCCAATTGCTGATGTGAAAGTTCCATTATTGCTTAATCTTACTGGAAGACTGTAATATTCTAAGTAAGTTTTTTCAATTGTTAAGAAAGAACCATCACTTAGGGAGTTTGCTATCATTGATTTTAGGACATCATAAAGTGATAATATTTGTGTACTTGACATATTTGTTGTAATATTTTTGGTAACAGCGTTTAATATTTCTTCTATTTTTGTTAAACTATCTAGACTGGCAGCTTTTTTAGCGATTGCTTCAACTACTTGTTGTTGATGTCTATTTCTATCTATATCACTTTGTAAATATAGATGTCTACATCTAGCATAAGCTAGGGCTTCTTCACCATTAATTGTTTGCAAGCCCGGATCTAGATAAATCATGCCACTTGCACTTGTATCTCGATCACTATTTTGTTCACAGAATCGGCCACCACAATTTACACCATGATTGTAGTTGAAGTCGGGAGCTTCTATATCTACTTCGATACCTCCTAGAGCATCAACTAAATCAACGACACCTTTAAAATTAATTTTTACATAATAGTCAATTGTTATATCAGTTAGTTGTTCTACAGTATCAATAACACAACTTGTTCCATAAGCAGCACTAGAATTTATTTTAGCATATCTATTGTTATTACAAGCGATTGGTACATAAGTATCTCTTGGGATAGAAAACATTGTTGCATTTAAAGTACTTGGATTAAAGGTAATAAGCATTAGGGTATCACCATTAAAGGCAGCATTGGCATTTAAACCATCAGTTTCACTATCGACACCCATTAAAAGGATTGTAAATGGTTCAGTTAAACTTTTATTGCTTGTTAAAGTTGTGTCTTGATTTTCCATTTCTTTGCTGTAAGTGTAAGCTATAGTGGTATCTTTTAAACCCTCAAAAGACTCTTCACTACCAAAAATGGTTTGGTAATTAGAACTTAAAAATATTCCATCAATTTCACCATTTAATAAGTCAAATATCATTTCGTAGTAACTAGAATATTCTTCTATTTCATTGTTTGTTAAATTTTCTTTTTCAATTAATTCTTTTGCTAAAACATTACCTTCGATGTCATCAGAATTATTAATCATTCCTAATATACTTTCATCGTTAATTTCCGTACCATTTAAAACTACTAAATTGGTTGTGTAAACAATGTATTCTTTTTCACCAATATTACTAATACCACTGTAAATCATGCTGATGTAATAGTTTGCAAAGCTGAAAATAATAGCAAATATAATGGTTATAGCAGTTGTAATCGATAGCTTTATGAATTTTTTTAATATCAGATTAATTAAATTCCATAAGAAATAAACAATTAACCAAATTCCAAATATCACAATTACTATAATTCTTATTGCTGTTTCAATTCCTGATAAACTCATTAAGTTTTTAATTAATAATATGTATGTTATTAAATAAGTGATTAATGTAATTAAATAAATTATTAAAAATATTTTATTTGTTTTCTTTAATTTGTTAAATAATACTTTCATTGGCAACCCTCATTTTTATATGATAACACTATACATTATATAATATATTTTAATTACTTGCAAATTAAATATGCACTTTACATCATTTTACTGTTATTTTTAGGAGTATATATTGTGAATTTAGTGTAAATCGTTTATAATTATTATGAATAATAATAGGATTAGATAGGAGGCTTATATGAAGAAAAGTTTAGTTGTATTGTTTTTTTCCTTTGTATTTGTCTTTTTTTGTCTAACTTTGAATGTTTATGCAGCTGGAGAATATGTAGTATTTTTGGATACTAATAATATAAGAACTGGCCCTAGTACTGATTATTCAAGATTAGGAACTGAAAATGTCGGTTCTACTTATTATTTGATATCTTCATCTATTGTTCGTGATGAGAAACAAAATGGTAGTTGTGATGCTGGATGGTATCAAATTAATTATGAGGGAAATACTGGTTATGTTTGTAGTGAATATGTTAGTGCTATTTTAACACCAGAGGAAGAAACTGCTGAGCCTACAACAGCTTGTGAAGTTCAAATGAAAGAAGCAGGATTTCCTGCTAGTTATTGGGATAGTTTATGCACTTTAAAAGAGGCTCATCCAAATTGGCAATTTAATGCTGTTCAAACGGGGCTTGATTTTGCAACTGCTGTTGATCGTTTTACTTCTTGTGGAGACTCATTACTTCAAACTAGTAATTCGGCATGGATTGATACAAGTTGTAGTTATACAGAGGGTGGCTTTGTTTCTGTTAACCAAGAAGCAGTAGCTTATTATTTAGATCCGCGTAATTTTCTTACGGAAAGATATGTTTTTCAATTTGAAGATAATCGTTACAATTCAGCATTAGAATCTCACTATGCTGATATTGCAAGGGTTATAGTTGATAGTGCTGATTTTTATAAGTATCATTATAATTTAGGATATGATATTTCTAAAGATATTGCTGAGGGTGGTAAAACTTATAATGTTAGTCCCACTCATTTAGCTTCTCGTATGTATCAAGAGCTTGGAACAGGTACTCGTCTTCAAAATTTATATAAGGGAATTTTTGCTGGAGAAATTAGTTATGCTCCAGTAAATGAAGATGGTACTCATTACTATGATTTTCGCGGGTATTATAATTTTTATAATATTGGTGTAACTGGCTCTTGTGTTAATGGTGGTGGAGGTGCTACCTATTGTGGTCTTACCCTTGCTAGAAATTATGGTTGGAATTCAGTTAATAGAGCTATTGTTGGCGGTTCTCAATTTGTTTATTCTAATTATATATCTGCAGGGCAATATACTTCTTATTTAGAAAGATTTAATGTTGTGCCAACAAATAGTAGTAGTCTATATATTCATTATTATATGGCTAATATGCAAGCGCCAAGTAGTGAAGCATCAACTGCATATAATGCTTATAATGAACTTGGTTTGTTAGATTCTGCTTTTGTATTTTATATTCCTGTCTATAATAATATGAATGCTATAATTAATAATAATCCTAGTGGTTCTGTGGATGATGGTGGTTCTAGTTCTAGTCCTAGTTCATCAGCAATTGGTACAATTGTAACTTCAGCTGGTTATAAACTCTCTAATAGTCAAATGAGTGGAATTAGTCCTAATACTAGTGTCAGTACCGTTAAAGCTAATTTAGAAGCTATAGCTGGTAGTGGAAATGTAACAATTACAAATGCTAGTGGTGCTACTGTCAGTAGTGGTAATATAGGTACAGGTTATCAAGTAAAAATTACTAATAGTAGTGAAACTAGAACATTAACAGTTGTGATTAATGGAGATACTTCTGGTGATGGAATTATTAATGCTCTTGATTTATTACAAGTTCAAAAAAATATTTTAGGTACTTATAATTTAACTGGTGCTTATCAAGAGGCTGGAGATACATCAAAGGATAACACAATTAATGCTTTAGATTTATTACAAGTTCAAAAAAGTATTTTAGGTACTTATACAATTAGTCAATAAAAAGGAGGAAGTTATGAAAAAAATTAAGGCTTTGTTAATTGCTCTTATTTGTGCAATATTAATGCCTAGTGTGGTTAATGCTGCTAGTGGTTCTATCAGTGTAACTGGTTCTTCTAGTGCAGTAGTTGGGAATCGTGTAACTATTACAGTTACTCTTTCTAGTTCTACAGCAATTGGTAGTTGGCAGATGAGTTTAAATTATGATCGTAATTATTTACAACTTGTTAGTAGTACAGCTGAAGCAGGTGGAACTACCATGGCTAGTTCTTCAGCTGGTGGAACAAGAAGTAAGTCTTATACTTTTGTGTTTAAAACTTTAAAAACTGGTAATACAAGAGTATCTGTTAGTAGTTATCTTGCTTATGCTTATTCTGATTTAAGTCAGATGGATTTAACTAGTTCTAGTAGATCTATTCATATTATGACACAAGCTGAATTGGAGGCTAGTTATAGTGATAATAATAATTTAAGAGATCTTAGTGTTGCAGTAGGAGAAGAAACATATGAAATTTCGCCAGAGTTTGATAGTGATACTTTAGAATATAGTGTAACTGTTCCAACAGGAACAACTTTAGTAAATGTTAGTGCTACAAGAAGTGATTCAACTGCTTCTGTTGATGGCGATGGAGAAATTGAAGTTACTGAGGGACTTAATACCATTCCAATTGTTGTTACAGCGCAAAATGGAGATGAAAAAACTTATACTTTGATTGTTAATGTAGAAGATCAAAATCCAATTGAAGTTCCAATTGATGGAAAAACATATACTGTTGTAAAAAGTGATACTTTGCTTACGGCACCAACTACTTTTACAGCAACTACTGTGCCAATTGATGGCTTTGATATTCCTGCTTTTGTCAATGAGGTAATTGGATATACTTTGGTAGGATTAAAAGATGAATCTGGTAATATAGTTTTATATCGTTATCAAGATGATGAATATAGTTTATATAATGAACTTACTTCAAAATCTTATACTTTAGTTCCTGTAGCTTTTGATTCAGAACTTGATTATATTAAAACAACTGTGGAAATTAATGGTGCTACTGTAGATGCTTACAAGTATAGTGAAGATAGTAGTCTTTATATTATTAATGCGATTAATTTAGAGAATGGAGAAACAAACCTTTATTTATATGATCCAGAAAGTGGAGCTGCTATTCTTTTTGATGAATCATTTATAAATGAGGCAAATCAAACAATTCAATATTACACTTATGTTATTATAGCTTTCGCAGGTGCTTTGTTCTTAATGCTTATCTTGATATTTGGTTTACTTCATAGTACCAAGAAAAAACAAAAGAAGATTAATCAGTTTATTGAAAAGCAGGAAGCGAAAATAGAGGCGACAAGAAAGTTAAATGATGTTGTTAGTGAAGTAAAGAAAATTACTGAAAAAGAGCAAAAAGATAAAAATACTTCACAAACTGGAGTTATTAAAATAGAAGAAGTAAAATTTGAAGAGGAACCTCAAGAAGAAAAAACTTCTTCAGAAGTAAAGAAAGATGAAAATAATGAAGAAGCTTTAAAAAATGAAGAAAATCAAGACTTAGAAAATGTGAAGAAGTCTAAGAAGGAATTAAAGAAAGAGCGTAAGGAAGCAAAAAGGAAAGCTAAAGAAGAAAAAAAACTTCAAAAAGAAGCGTTCTTTCAGGATGAAGTAGAAAATACTGAGACTAAAATAGAAGATGAAATTAAAAATATTGATAATTCTTTAGATGAAGATACTGGTGTTTATGATATCTTCGAAGATGATCGGAAGAAAAAGAAGAAGAAAAAATAGACGTTTCTTCTTTTTGTTTGGTATAATAGTTAGGGAGGAATGTCCATGGAACTTGCTGATATTAAAGGTGTAGGCCCTAAAATGCTTCTAAATTTACATGAACTTAATATTTATAATATAGATGATTTATTAACCTATTATCCTTATCGCTATGATTTATTTGAACCTACTAATTTGACAGATGATTATGATAATGAGAGAATTGCAATTAATGTTCAAGTAGAAACGACAGCAACTACTGCCTTTATACGTAAAAATTTTAATAAGTTGCAATTTCGGGTAAATCATAATGGTAAAGTTATGTATGCTGTTATTTTTAATCGGGCTTTTTTAAAACCTCATATCGTGATTGGTAAAGTAATTACTTTGGTAGGTAAGTATGATTCAAAGAGAAACACTCTTATTTGTGATGATATAAAGTTAAATCCATTAACTAAAAAAGAAATTATTCCTATTTATCATATTAAAAAAGGTATTAAGAATAATGATTTAAGAAAGATTATGGAAAGTGCTCTTGTTGATAGTGCTAAAATACCTAATTATATTCCTGATGAATTTATTATGAAATATGATTTTATTAGTAAAAAACAAGCTTTACGTATGATTCATAGTCCTCATAATTTTGAAGAGATAAAGAAATCTAAATTGTATTTAAAATATGAAGAATTATTTTTGTTTTTGTTTAAAATTGCTTATATGAAAAATGAAAATGAAAATACAAGAAAAAAAGAAAAATATTTTTCACAAGATAAAGTTGATGAGTTTATTTCTAGTCTTCCTTTCTCTTTAACTGATAGTCAAAATGAAGTATTGTCTTTCATTTTAAATGATATTCGTAGTAATAAAAAAATGAATAGACTGGTACTTGGTGATGTCGGTAGTGGTAAAACAATTATCAGTTTTATTAGTATGTATGCTAATTTTCTAGCTGGATATCAAAGTGTTTTAATGGCTCCTACTGAAGTTTTAGCAAGACAACATTTTGATTCAGCTGTTTCCTATTTCAAAGATTTTGGTCTAACAGTTGATTTATTAGTTGGTAGTATGACTAAAAAAGAAAAAGAGAATGTAAAATCTAGACTTGCTAGTGGTGATATTGATATTTTGATTGGAACTCATGCCATATTAGAAGAAAATGTATCTTTCTATCGTTTAGGACTAGTTATTACAGATGAACAACATCGTTTTGGAGTAAAGCAAAGAGAAATACTTAAAAGTAAAGGAGATGTTCCGGATGCTTTATATATGAGTGCCACTCCAATTCCGAGAACTTATGCTTTAACCCTTTATGGTGATTTAGATGTTTCTTTTATTCGTCATAAACCGGGTGGAAGAAAAGAAATTGTTACCAAAATAAAAAAATATAGTGAATTAAAAGATGTACTTATGCATGTTTTAGACGAAATAAAAGCAGGTCATCAAGTTTATGTTGTAGCAAGTATTATTGACGATAATGAAGAATTAGATTTAAAGAGTGTGGAAACCCTTAAAGAAAAATTTAACATGGCTTATCAGGGTAAAATTCCTATTGAAATATTGCATGGTAAGTTAAAACAAAAAGAGAAAGATGCTATTATGCAAAGATTTAAAAATAATGAAACGAAGATACTTATTTCAACGACTGTTATTGAAGTAGGTGTTGATGTTAAAAATGCCACAGTTATGGTTATTTTTGATGCTGATCGTTTTGGACTTGCGACAATTCATCAATTGCGTGGTAGAGTAGGTAGAAATAATTTAGATTCTTATTGTTATTTAATAAGTGATAAAGAAATTGATCGTCTAAAAGTTCTTGAAGAAAGTAATGATGGTTTTTATATTGCAGAAAAAGATTTGGAATTACGTGGTGAGGGTGATCTTTTTGGAACAATGCAAAGTGGGGTTAAAACATTTAAAATTGCTGATCTTAAAACTGATTTAAAAATCATGATGCAAGCGAAAAGCGATAGTGAAGAATATCTAAATAGTGGGGCTTATAAAAATAATATGAATTATAAAAAAATAGTTCGTGATTTAGAAAGATTAAATTAAATGTAAAAATTGCTTAAAGGTAATTGACAAATGTAAAAAAAAATAATATCATTATTATGACATGATAAACATCATGTCCGATATCACTTTTACGACTTATGTGAAAGTGAGTCAACCAAAACCCCCTGAAATCCCGTCAGAAATGGCGGGATACTTTGTTTATAAGGGCTTTATGCCATTTGATATATGTACTAGGTACCCAAATAGGTACCCATTTTAATTTAGTTTGTCGATAATGTTTACAATTTCATTCATTTGATTTTTAAATAGATGAGAATAAGTGTTTAAGGTCTCATCTATTTTTGTATGTCCTAAATACTTTGCAACTACATTTATTGTTGCACCACTATTAATTAAAAGTGATGCGCAACTATGTCTAAAATCGTGTATTCTAATTTGTTTAACTTCTGCTAACTCACAATTTTTATTTTTTCTATGTCTTAGTTTTCCATTAGTAATTGGATCGGTATCGCCAAATAAATACCAGTCATCATTAAAACCATAATGTTTTTTTGAAACTTCATATAATTTTTTCATATCTTCAACTAATACTTTAGGCATTGGGATATTTCTTATACTAGATTTTGTTTTAGGTGTTGTTACAATATAAGGCTTTTTTTCATCGCCTTGAGTAGCAACAATATTTTTATTAATACTTAAATATTGATTATCAAAATCTATATCTTTCCAAGTAAGACCTCTAAGTTCACCACGACGAAGTCCACAATAATATAAAGTTTCAAATAATGTTTTAAATAAAATATCTTCTTCTACAGA
>CAMMXG010000037.1 GCA_946500895.1 uncultured Mycoplasma sp.
TCATTTGCAAAGCTTTCTTTAAATACTACATCATGCATTAATGTATTATAATTTTGTTGCATTTTCATCACCTCAAGGCGAGTATACTAAACTACAAATGATTAGTCAAATCGCCAATTTGATAGGTTTCACCAATGAAATCAATATAATTCACCTACCAAATCGATGTATTTCCCTAGCCAAATCAATAGAATTAGTAAAATTTAATTTTTTTACTAAATCAAGATTACTAACACTTAAAAGAATCTTACAACTTTAAATTTATAAATCAATACTATCTATGTTTAAATAAAACTTTTTCCACTTCACTTATTAATTGCTCCTTATTAGGAATATAGTAAGTATATGTTGAAGCAAAAATATTATTAGATAAACCTCCTAAAGCATATTCCATAGCTACTTCTTTTTTACTCTTACAAAGAATAATTCCTATTGGTTTATTATCATATTCATCATTTACTTCAGCATTATAGTAATTTAAATACATATTCATTTGTCCTGCGTATTCTGGTTTCATAATGCCATTTTTCAAATCTATCAAAACATAACATTTTAATATTTTATTATAGAAAACCATATCTACATAATAATGAGTATTTCCCAAGGTTACTCTTTGTTGTGTTCCTACAAACATAAACCCTTTACCTAATTCAAGTAAAAATTCTTCCATATGATGAACTAATTGTTTTTCTAAATCTTTCTCCAAAATAGGTTTTGGTTCTTTAATATCTAAAAATTCAAAAACATATGGTTCTTTCAAAATATCATCAGGTTTAGCTAATGTTTGCCCGACTTTTGATAATTCATATACCTTTTCTTTATTTTTTTCTCCATCAGATAATAATAATCTTTCATATAATGAAGTTTCTAGTTGCCTTTTTAACTCTCTAACACTCCAATTTGAATTAATACATTTTTTTCATAAAAGTTTCTTTCATCATCATTTTCAATACTTAATAATTCACAATAATGCGACCAGCTCAATTTAACAGACAGTGTCTGTTGTTTTGGATATTTAAGATAAAACCTACGCATGTATTGGAGATTTGATACTGAAAAACCAGAACCAAAAATTTTTCTTAATTCTTTTGAAAGTTCCTTTAAAACTTGTTTACCATATTCAGCTTTAATATTTCCATTTTGCTCATTTTCAACAATAATTCTACCAACATTCCAATATGCTAGTAACATTGTATTATTTACTTCATAAGCAATTTTATTTCTACTATTAATAATTACATCTTTGATTTCTTCAATCATTTGGAGATTGTTTTTTTCTAACATAATTTGTTGCATATCCTCACCTCAAGGCGAGTATACTAAAATCTTAACACCTAAGTCAAACTTCCAATTTGATATATTTGACTATTCAAATTGATATATTTCACTAGTGAATTTGATATGTTTTACATATCAAATCAATAGAATTAGTAAAATTTAATTTTTTTAGATAAATTTAACTGCTGAAAGCACATTTCCTTTAAAGGATTATCATTTTCTTCCAACAGCTGATAATTAACAGAAAAACGTTTTCGATAAACATCACGCTCTGGTTCTGTAAATAACATTTCGAGTAGTATTTCTAGCTTTTCTTCATGAGTAATATTTGTTTTAAGGCTTTCTTTTAATTTCCACAATCTCATCATATCTAAATCAGCAGTCTTCCCTTGATAAATACCACTTAACCTTTTACTAATCATCATAAGTCTACCTAAAAACTTAATATTTTGCATCCATACAGGAAAAGATATCGTACCATTAGGAACTCGAAATTCAATTGTATTTAAATCCGTTTTTACATGCGTTAAATTAAGCCCATTATGCTTATCATTTTGCCACAAATGAAGATCAGAGACAAATCCATCATCATCTTTAGAAAAGCTCTCAAAAACCATTTCTTTTTGCTCTCTAATACTTTCTATAAATGGAGAAGCAAAACCAGTTATATCACTTCTTGGTAAACTAGATACATCATTTAAAATAATATAAAGTATATCTTCCACACTTGTCCATATCTCAAATAATCCATAATAATCTTCTTTAGAAGTAAAATAACTCGAATCAAAATGTATATGTCCACCAGCTCTAGAAGAACTCTTAAATCCACCTATCTTTAGCATATTACAAACATAATAAAGCTCATTTAAACATTCATCTTGATTTTTTAACTTAGGGGTTTTTACTTCTATTCCCAAAACGAGTGTACCATCATCACTACATCTAAAACCAGTCTTATCAGATTCAAGTTCTTTTACGATACTCTCATTAATTCCCTCTGCCTCTATTTCTAATCCAAAAAGCATATTAGAATCAATACCTAAATCAAAGTTTAATTCTCTTTCATATAAAGAACGATAATACTCTCTTTTATCTTTACTTTTTAAAGAATAAATAAGAGCCATCTTTTCATGATAAGGAAGCTTACAAATATATTCTTCTTTTAAATCATCAGGTAAACTCATTAAAACAATCATTTTATCTTTTAAAGATAAAATAGTATCTAATAGTTTTAATTTAATAGAAGAATCACTTAGGGATGCAATAAGAGATGCTCTAAATTCGCCTTTTGATAAACAAATTAACTCCAGTTTAATTTCATCACTAATATAATTAGTAATGCTTAATTTTATAATATAATCATGAATATCTTCTAAAGCAAGCATCATATTAGTAGGAAGCTTAAATTGAGCAATAACAGAAATTCTGTTCTCTTCATTCTGAATGAGATTCAAATATTGTAATTTAGCCTCATCACTATGAAAACTATCAATCACTTTAGCAATATCTTCATCTTCTAATAAATCCAAATAATCTATTTTATCTAAATCATTTGAAAAAGAAACTAATACATTTCGAAGACTAGCATTTTCCAAAGAACTCAAATACTTTTTCTTTCTATCATCACTTTTAAAAGAAGCAATAATTTTAGATCTTAAAAACATACTTTTAATATTTTTTAAAAGTTCTTCTTTATATTCATCATTAGTAATAGTAATAATAACTCTTACCCTTAATTGCTCATCAATAATATTAGTTACATATTGATACTTCAATGTATCACTAAAAAAACTTTTAATAATAATATACTGATTATAATTATCATGTATTTTAGATAAACAAGAAATTTTAACAGCATCCTCACTCATACTAGCTATAATTAATGCAACATATGTTTCCGATTTAATCCAAGACAAATACTTCAATTTTAATTCATCAGATTCTAAATAACGAATTAGATTAAATCGTTCAAATTCACTTGAAGCATTTTTTAATTTTTCTAGAAACATAAACGTCATCTCCAAAAGTAGCTACTATTATAAAACTTATTTTAAAATTAAGCAAACAGAGAAAAACAATATTGATTTTTACTCAATTATATTGTATATTAGAAATATAACATAGAATATCCTAACAGGAACTATTTTTTTAAAGCAAAATGAGCCTATTTATGTAATTAGAAGTTTTGACAAGTTTTGTCGAAGCTAATGAAAAATAATTTTAAATGAGGTATATTCATGTAACAGAAAGGATAAATTAGAATGAAACCAGAAAAACTAAAGCAAAAACACACCAAAAGAAATATCATCATTGGTATTACGACTATCACAGTATTAACAGCAAGTATCATAACAATTACGAAAGCAAACTTTAGAACAACAGAAAGCATTCCATTAGTTAATGGAACAATCAACTATGATTTAGCAGACAGCAATTTAGTAGGAGTATACATCAATTCAGATAATGGTTACACCAAAAGTGATACTATCCCTGAATCAGGGTATGTACTTAATGAAGAAGAAAGCTACTGCACAGTAGATGGTGAAAGAGATGACGCAATATCTTTATCATACAACGTAGATACCAAAAGCTTAAGCATAACTCCAATGACAACACAAGGAACAAAATGCTATTTGTATTTTGATGAAAAACCGCCAACAAACGTAGAAGAATTAATAGCAAGCAAAACAATAGCGACACGTGACAGCTTTTCCTCTACACTTACTACTGACACCACAGGAACAATATACCAAGCAGAAGATGATGATGGAACAACATACTATTTTGCAGGAGCACCAACAGATAACTGGGTAAGATGGGCCGGATTCTATTGGCGAATCATCCGAATTAATGGAGATGGAACAATCAGATTAATCTATAATGGAACAAGTACGACAACAACAGGAACAGGAACACAGATTCAAACCAGTGCATTCAATAGTTCGTATAATAATAATGCATACGTAGGATTTAAATACACGACCAATAATGTTCATGGAACAGGAACAAATAGTACAATATTAGGAGTACTCAATACATGGTATCAAAATAATCTAGCAAGTTATGCAGATGATATAGATATGAATGCAGGATTCTGTAATGATAGACAACCAAGTACAAGTACTTCATCAAGTAACGGAAGTGGAGGAACAGGAACCACTACCACATACTACGCTGCATATATCAGATTAATTACAAATAAAGCACCAACATTTGAATGTCAAAATAGTAGTGATTTGTTCACAGTAAGTAGTAGTAATAAAGGAAATAAAGCATTGCAATATCCAATAGGATTAATTACAGCCGATGAAGTAGCATACGCTGGAGGAGTAAATGGAACATCAAATAGTAGTTATTACCTATATACAAAACAAAATTACTGGACCATGTCTCCGTGTTACTTTGGCAGTTATAACAGTCGTGCTCACGTGTTCCATGTGCTTTCGACTGGCCTCCTCACTCTCAACGACGTGAGTTACACGCATGGTGTGCGCCCAGTAATAAATCTGAAAGCTGATACCCAATTTTCCGAGGGAAATGGCACGTCCGAAACTCCATTCGTCGTTTCATGACGTGCAAGGAATACAAAAACAGACAAACATTTCAGGAGCATTTCGCTCCTTTTTCGTTTGCCTGTTTATTTTTTTATATGACCGACAATTTTATTGCCGGTCATACCTGTTATTCAAAATTTATTTCTTGCAAAGCATTGCTTTGCAAATTGGATATAATTTGTTATATATAACTTGGTGAGGCAGAAGCAAAATGAAGAGTCATTTTGCTTCAAATCTCACTACACTCCTTGAAGCTCTTGCTTCTTCCATATGTCATTTTATGAAATGACATATGGATTACTACTTGTTCCACTTCCTGAACTTATTTGTACACTAGCCTTCAGATTTACTACTGGGCGCACACCAACCGCGCTAGTCACCCAGAGGCTGCTGAGCTGGCCATTCGAATACACATAGAACACGTAAGCATTACCACTAGAGCCAAAGCGATACGGAGACATGGTCCAGTAATATTGTCCTGTGTATAGGTAATTACTTGTTGTACTTCCACTCCATGGTAATCCTGCCATAATTACTTCATCGGCTGTAATTAATCCTACCGGTATTTTTAATAAATCACTACTATTACTACATTTAAAACTTGGATTTACATTACTACTACTTTGCACTAATCTTCCATATGCTGCGTAATAGATGGTACTACTTGGTTGGCTACTCCAGCTATATCCACTTGCCATTTCTCTATCACTACAGAAGCCTACATTGGTATCAATATCATCTGCATAACTTGCTAGTTCACTATTATACCATGTATTAAGTACTCCCATGATTGTACTATTACTAGTTTGTCCATGCTGTTGCCCGCTTGTGTATTTTAATCCTACATACTCACTTCGATTATAACTACTATTAAATGCACTTGTTTGTAACTGAGTATTTGTTCCTGTTGTATTAGCACTTGTTCCCTGATATATCATTCGGATACTTCCATCTCCATTAATTCGGATGATTCGCCAATAGAATCCTGCCCATCTTACCCAGTTATCGGTTGGGTTTCCTGCAAAGTAATACACTTCTCCATAATCATCATACTGATTACTATTCGCAGACTTATAAATTACTCCTGTAGTACTATCCTCTACTTTACTTGATGTTGTGAGTGGGAACGTCCTCGTTTTTACTGTTGTATAATTCGCTAAGATTGTATCTCCAACCTTATCACTTTCTGTTGCTATACTTCTTGTTTGAACTGTTGATTGATTTCCAGCTGCATCTTCAACATAAATTCTAATTGAATAAGTTGTACCTGCTGTTAAGCTATTAAATGTATGACTACTTGAAGTACTTTCAGTATAAGCTCCATTATTAATACTATAGAAATACTTAGTTACTCCCTCATTATCACTTGCTGTTACATTTACAGTAATACTTGTTTTTGTAACTGATGAAGTAATATTGGAAATAGTTGGTACTTGTGTATCTCTAATAACATCAAAATAAGCATAGCATCTTGTTCCTCTTTTAGTTAATCCCGAAAAATTCAATTTTCCATCTGCATACCCAATAGTAATACTACTATCTCTCTCACCATCTACTGTACAATAACTTTCACTTGTATTAAGTGTATAACCACTCGCTGGTACATCAGTTGCACTATCAAATTCTCCAGGAGCATCTACTCTTTCTAGATAAACACCCACTAAATTGAGATCAGCTCTAGAATAGTTTACTGTTCCACTAGCAAGCTGTAAACTATTTGTGACTCTGTACTTAGCAAAAGTAAAACCTATAACAATTGCTATTAAAATGAGTACTACCAAACTCCCTGCAATGATGAATTGTTTCTTTTTACTTCGGTGTAGAACTTCAAATTCCATAATTTTCCACCCAATTCATACTTATCCACTCCTTTATTCTAGATAAATATATCATAGTTTGAACAAAAAGTCTACCATTTATAGAACTTTTTTAAAAAAATCTACTATAAATATTAGTAACTTAAAAACCATAAGAAATTATAATAGAAGTGTATATGTAGTAGGTGGTAGTATCATGAGGTTTAAGAGAGACGACGAAAACTACGTTTATGGTTTTGTTGGTAAAAATATTAAGAAGTATCGAAAAATGAAAGGCTTAACTCAAGATGCTCTAGCTGAACTCGTAAATTATTCTCCTTCTTTTATAGCTAACATAGAATCCAGTACTCATCAAACTTTTTCTCTAGGAGCCCTTTGGCGTATAGCAACTGCTCTAGGAGTAAGTTTACATGAACTATGTTATGATCATGAAAGTTTAGGGAATGACAATTTAAATAGCGAAAAGTATATATGTTTAAATTGTCATAATGAATTAGATTTACCTATTGAAATAATTGATGTATTTGATTTCATTTACAGTGTTGGTAAGTCAAAAGAACCATATCCAACATTTACTTGTCCTAAATGTGGCCAAAAAATGATACCAGAAAATAATGTGAATAACAAAAAATAGCAAGGGAAAACCTCGCATTTTTTAATTTTAAAACTTTTTTAAACCACCTGACACCGTTCGACAAAAATTAGTGTTTCCTTGTGTTAAGATAGAAACTAAATCTTAATGAAAGGAAGTGATTAATTTGAATATTAAGATTTTTAAAAATTTAACCGATGATATTTGTTTTAAACATTTATTCAAAGAAGAAATCTTTTTAAGTGATTTTTTAAATTCTTTCTTTGATTATATTGGTGTAAAGAAAAAAGTAGTTGGTCTTAAAGTAACAGCAGAGAGTGAAATGCATGGAAGTAAAAGAAACAAAAAAATATTTTATGGTGATATTCTAGCATACTTAGATATTGATGAAATCGTATCTTTAGAAATGTATACTTATTTTCGAGAAAGAGAATTTAAGAAAAGTTTATCTTATTTAGCTAGAACATTTTCTGATCAATTAGAACGAGGAGAAGATTATTTGCTTGCTAAAAAAGTGATTAGTATTAATTTAATGGAAGAAAATTATCATTTAAATAATTTTCAAATACTCAATAATTATGGTTTTGTAAACAAATTTAATTATGGAAGAATGAAAGATGAATATTTAGAAATGTACTTAATTAGACTTGATTTAGTAAAGGAAATGGTATACAATAAAACTGAAAGCAGATTTGAGAAATGGCTCAAATTTATAAAGGCAGGGAGTGTAGAAGAAATGAAAAGAGTAGCAGAAGGAGATGAGAACAGGGAAAGAGCATTAGCATTTATGGAGAGATTTGTAAATGATGAAGAAGTTAGAGGAATTTATGATAAAATTAATGATGTAGAAAGAGATGCAAAAGAGCGAGGAATGGCTGAAGGATTAGCCGAGGGAAAAGCTAAAGGATTAGCTGAAGGATTAGCTGAAGGAATAAACTATAATGTACCCATAAGAGTGGACACAATTAGAAGAAGGTATCCAATAAAATGGA
>CAMMXG010000038.1 GCA_946500895.1 uncultured Mycoplasma sp.
AGAGATATTTCTTATAAAGATAAGGAAAAAATGGATAAAGATTTAAATATTATTATTGAGGAAACAGAAAGGTTAAATGTTTTAGTTAATGATATTCTTGATTTATCGAAGATGCAAGCAGATGCTGATACACTTACTATTACAGAATTTGATTTATGTGAAGTTATTCATGAAGTGATGAAGCGTTATGAGATTTTAAAGACAACTGAAGATTATGAATTTATTGTTACATTGCCAGAAAAAGCAATCGTAAAGGCTGATAAAAATAAGATTATGCAAGTTATTTACAATTTAGTTAATAATGCCATTAATTATACTGGTGATGATAAAAAAGTATATGTTACGTTAACCGAAAGTAAGAAAGAATACTTATTTGAAGTTAGAGATACCGGTAAAGGTATTAAGAAAGAAGAAATACCATATATTTGGGATAAATATTATAAGAGTGATAAAAAACATCAAAGAAATGTTGTGTCAACAGGTATTGGCTTATCTATTGTAAAAGAAATCCTTTCTAAACATAAATTTGATTATGGTGTTAAAAGTGTAGCTAAGAAAGGGTCAACATTCTATTTTAAAATAAAAAGATAGTGTAAACCCTTTAATATTCACCAAAATTACACAAAATGTTCATAAATGTTTAGTATACTTTAATCATGAAAGGAGAAGTGATAGGTAGAATTTTAAAAAACATACACACTTTATAAACCTATACAAGAAAAATAACATATAAACTCAAACTCACACTTTTTAAAAGGAAGGATATTATCTTCCTTTTTTCTTTTTAATATTTTAATACTTCTTTAATCTTACTTAAAATGAACATAAAATTTTCATAAATGTTTAGTATACTTTAATCATGAAAGGAGAAGTGATAAAATAGAATAAGAAAACCCATACACACTCTATAAACCTATACAATGAATAAACATATAAACTCAAACTCACGCTTTAAGAGAAGACTACTCCATCTTCTCTTTATTTTTTTTTTAATTTATGATATTATTAAGAAGCGAAAAGAGGGAGTTTTTATGCAAACATTTATTTTTGGACATCGTAATCCGGATACTGATAGTGTATGTGCAAGTATTGCTTTGTCTTATCTTTTAAATGAAACTGGTAAAAATACTGTGCCTAAAGTTTTAGGACATTTGAATAATGAATCTAAATTTGTGATGAATTATTTTAAAGTAAAAGAACCAGATTATTTGAATGATACAAAGGTAAGAATTAAGGATATTAAATATAATAAGAAAGCTATTGCTCATGAAGATGATTCTATT
The DNA here is from genome assembly GCA_946500895.1 of uncultured Mycoplasma sp. Classification (GTDB taxonomy): domain Bacteria; phylum Bacillota_I; class Bacilli_A; order RF39; family UBA660; genus Caccenecus. The sequence goes on from CAMMXG010000038.1 coordinate 1,284, forward strand.
TATGAAACTTTTTTACATATGCAAAAAGAAGGAGTAACGGCAGTACCACTTGTAGATGAAGCTAAAAAATTAACAGGGTTGGTTACTTTAAAAGAGATAGCTAAATTCTTAATAAGTGGAGATAAAGAACGTGTGGATACTACTTATGAAAATATTTTACATAGTGTAGATGGTACTCTTTATCTTCAGTTTGATGAAAATATTAAAGGGAATGCTATGGTTGCATCATATCAAAGTAAAACCTTTCATGAAGAAGTCACTCTTACTAATAAAGATATTTTGATAGTAGGTGATCGTTATAAAATTTTAGAGTATGCGATTAATTCAAAAGTTAAATTAATTGTTTTAACGGGTAATCATACTCTTCCAAATAAATTACTTAAAAAAGCAGAAAAAAATAGAGTCAATGTTATTATTAGTAAATATAATAGTTTGGAAGCAGCGAATAAAGTTATTTTAAGTAATCGTATTCATTCTATTAATATTAATGCTAAACCTATTACTATTAACAGTAAAGATTATCGTACGGATTTTCTTGCTCTTGCAACTAAAGAAGGGCATACTAATTATCCGGTTGTAAATAATAAAAATGAGTGCTTAGGTTTACTTAAAGTTACTAATGCTGATAATTATAATAAACAAAAAGTTATTTTAGTGGATCATAATAGTCTTGCTCAAAGTGCAATTGGAATTGAAGAAGCAGAAATTACAGAGATTATTGATCATCATAATTTGGGAGCAATTGGTACGAATGTGCCTATTAATTTTAGAAGCATGCCAGTTGGATGTACTTGTACAATTATTTACAATATGTTTGTTGAGAAAAAAGTAGCTATTCCTCGTGATATTGCTGGAATTATGCTTAGTGCTATTCTTTCTGATACTTTAATTTTTAAATCACCAACAACTACCGAAGAAGATATTTTTGCGGCTTCTAAACTTGCTAAGATAGCTAAAGTGGATATAGATGAATATGGTTATCAAATGTTTAAGGCAGCATCAAGTATTAAAGGTATTAGTGTTAATGATTTAATTAATCAAGATTTTAAAACTTATAGTATTGGTAATAATATGCTTGGTATTTCACAAGTTATGACGATGGACTTTAATGAGATTGAAGCAAATATGGATGAATATATAGCAAAACTTGATGAACTTAGCAGCGGTAATTTCTTGTGTTGTGCGTTATTTATAACCGATGTTTATAAAAATGGAAGTTATGTTATTTATAATTCGAACGCTACTGATATTATCGCTGATGCTTTTGATTTGAAAGAGGCTTATGAAGGAGTTTATATACCGGACTTAGTTTCAAGAAAGAAACAAATGCTTCCAGCATTACTTGAAGTTTTACAAAAAAGAGTATAACTTCATTCTTGCTCGGTTAAAATAAATTAGAGGTGGACTTATGTTAGCACTTATTACTGGAGCTTCTTCTGGCATGGGGAGAGATATGGCTCGAATTCTTGCTAAAAAAGGTTATGATTTAATATTAGTTGCGAGAAGACGTGATAGATTAGCTGAATTAAAAAAGGAACTTAATACAAATATTACCATTATAGCAATGGATTTAAGTATTCCTGATAATAATTATAAATTGTATGAAAAAGTAAAGGAAAAAAAGATTGATGTTTTAATTAATAATGCTGGATTTGGTTTATTTGGAGAATTTTCAAAAACAGAAATAGACACAGAACTTAACATGATTGATCTTAATGTTAAATCTTATCATATTTTAACAAAATTATTTTTAAAAGATTTTATAAGAAGAGATGCTGGATATATTTTAAATGTTTGTTCTAGTGCTGGTTTTATGGCGGGGCCTAGAATGGCTACTTATTATGCGACTAAAAATTATATTACAAAACTTACGATGGCAATAAATGAAGAGTTAAGGGTAGCCAAAAGTCATGTTACCATTAGTGCTTTGTGTCCAGGGCCAGTTGCAACAGAATTTAATGAAGTTGCGCATGGAACTTTTGCGATTAGGGAAGCTAGTAGTTATGAAGTGGCTCAGTATGCAATTGATAAATTATTTAAACGTAAAATGATCATTGTGCCAACATTCTTAATGAAGTTAACACTTTTCTTTAATCGTTTTGCTCCTTATCGTTTATCATTATATATTGCATATAAAATCCAAAAGAGAAAGGAAAGGAACTAGAAATAGTTCTTTTTACTTTTGTCAACTTTTTGTAAATCGAGTGTAATATCTTTACTAAAGCGTTTAATATCGTTTACAATAATATTAGGTGATAACTTATGTATTGTAAAAAATGTGGTGCTGCACTACCTAATACAGGCTTTGTATGTCGCAGTTGTGGAGCTATGATGGATGAAGAACAAATAAAAACGCAAAAAAGATTTATGGAAGAAAAAGAGAAGACAAGAATAGAAGTAAATTTGTTAAGTGACAGGTATAGTAGAGAACCTATAAAGAGAGATTATAAAAAGCAAAAAGAAAATAAGTATTTAGGAGCAATTCTTATTGTACTTGTAGTTATTATTCTAGTTATTTTGGCGATATTAAAAGTTATGTAATTTAAAGTTTTAGGCATAATACTAATGGTGGTATTATGCTTTTTACATGTTTAGAAATCTTTTTAGCAAGAATTGTCGATGTATCTATTTCTACATTTCGAATGATGATTATGGTTCGAAAGAAAAGTATTTTTACACCAATTCTTGCTTTTTGTGAAGTATTTGTTTGGTTTATTGCAGCAAGAAAAGCGCTTAATACTAATATTGATAGTATTTTAATACCGATATTTTATTCACTTGGATATGCAACAGGGACTTATATTGGAGGATGTTTATCGAGAAAGTTTATTAAAAATGTGAATAGTATTGAGGTTACTACTTCTAGAAATAACACAAAATTGATAAATGGTCTTAGAAGTGAGGGATGTGGGGTGTCGGTTATTGCTCTTAAAAATAATTATCGTGATAAAAAAGATTTGATTTTAGTTGATGTTAAAAGTAAAAATACGCAGGAGACAATTAAATTAATTAAAGAACTTGATCCTAAAGCATTTATAGTAGTTAAAGATACTAAAATTGTTCATAATGGGTATATTAAGTAGAGGAGGATTATTATGTATTATGTTAATATTTTCTTTGTCTTTTCTTTTGTAGGTTTTTTATTTGAGAACTTTATTAATATTTTCTTTAATGATAATTTTAATAGTGGAATTCTTTATGGACCTTGGACGTTTATTTATGGAATAGGGGCCTTACTAGTAGTTGTTTTAAATAAGTTTTTGGCTCAATATCATTTAAAAAAATGGCAAGAAGTACTTATCTTTTATATTGTAATAACGATTCTTATGACTATGGTGGAATTTGGTGGAGGTATGCTTATTGAAACTATTTTCCATCGTACTTATTGGGATTATACCAATATGCGTTTTAATTATGGAAAGTATATTTGTTTGGAAGTATCACTCTTATGGGGATTACTTGCTACAATGATTAATTATTTCGTTCTTCCTTGGGTAAATAATGTAGTAAAAAAAATACCCTTTTGGGTATCTATCATTTTCATTATTTTATTTATTTTAGATATTGTATTTACACTCATTAATTAGATATGTAATCTTCGTTCTATTTCTGTTTCTAAAGTATGATGATTGAAGATAAAAAGAAAAATTAAAGCAAAAATACTTGTAGATACAGAAATATAAGATGGCCATAAGATACTTAATTTATTTTCTAAAATGAAATATAAAGGAATTAGACCAATTAAAGAGTTTAAGTAAGTATATAAAATATATTCTTTTCTTGTATGTCTGGTAAATATTCTGATGATTAAGAAAGTAATTGTGTAGGCGATACATAGTAATGGTAAAACAAACATGAGTGACCATTTATGAAATCCTGTTAATAAATCCCAAATAATAGAGAGGATCATAATGCTTAAGATTTCGGCGAATAATATTCTCATAAAACCATGTTTTCTATTAATTCCAGTGCTAAATGTTAACCAGAAAGAAAGAATTCCCAAAACTACAAATATAGACCATGATATTTCATTACTTACCCAATAATTGATTAATAGGGAGAAGATGATTCCACAAAGAGTGATTAATAAAGAAATTTTTATTAGTAAATTATAATGGCGATAGGTAGTTTTTATTTCCGGATAAATACTATCTTTTTCTTTTAATTCGATTTTGTTATGACATAAAGGGCAAATATTATTATTTGTCTTTAAAACTATGTCGCATTTTGGACATTTATTCATTTAATCAACTCCATCTATTTCATTATTATATATAGTTATGTTTAAATCGTAACTTTTCAGTAAACGAAAGAAATTTTTTTCAAGCTCACTACTTATAAAATGGGAAGAAAAACTGATACAAATTTCATCTTCATAAGAGATAATGCATACTTCTAAGACATCTGTACTGTTCATAATTAAGAATTTATCAACATATGATTTACAGCTTTCTGGTAAATGAATGATTCCTACGTTTGATAATCCTAATGTTTGTTTCTTTCTAGTTAATTTATAAGAATACTTTAGTACAATATTTTTAATAAACAATGGGATTAAGCGAATAATAAAGAAGTTTTCTAACCAAATCATTTTACTCATATTCGCATTAATTGATTCTTCTGATAATCCCTTTTTTAATTCTTTATTTACTTCTGTAATAATTTCTTCTAGAGAAGTGTCATTTTTAGTAAATTTATAATTTACATTTGTTACATTAAAGAAGTTGCGAACTGTTTCAGATTTAAAATATTTTCTTAAATCAATTGGAACAGTAATGGAGATAGGTTTTCTTTTTTCTTTGATACTTAAGATATCTTCCATACTCATAATAACCATGCTAATTAATAATCCTGTTATGGTGGTATTATATTTGTGTGCTAGTTCTTTTAATTTTTTGGTACTTGTAGAACCAGTTATGATACGAAGTTTTCCTTCAGGATACCATTTTCCTTTTATTTGGTAGGCACTTTCTTTCTTTTCTATTTTCTTTTTATTTTGGGGATTATAGTATTTGGAAAAACTATCTGTTTCTTTTTCATAACTAGAGCTTTTGGTTAAAATAGTATCATCTTTTAAGTTATGTTCTATTTTTAAATAATTGTAAATTAGATTTTCAAAAAAGGTTATGCAACCAGCACCATCACTTAGAGCGTGATAAACTTCTAGATTAATTTTATTTTCAAAATAAGTTACTTCAAATAATAGGGGAGTATCTAATTTTTCACAAGGACTGTTTTTTTCTTCTTTGACGTAAGAATTCATATTTGTTTCTTCTAGGTAATACCAAAATAATCCTTTTTTTAGAATTGATTTAAAAATAGGAAAATCTTCTAAAGTGAGATTTACTGCTTCTTGTAAGTTTTCTTTGTTTACTTTTTCTTTTAATAAACAAGAGAAACGAAATATTTTGGGATCATAAGTTGTTGTGGTTGGTGGAAATATTTTGGCAGCATTATCTAGTTTGTACCATTTATCATGTTTATTCAATTTTATCACCTACAAATCTTTTTATTATCTTTATTACATGATGGTTTTCTTTAAAATACAGGAAGTTATTAAAGAAACCATGAATAACACCTTTCATATTATAATATGTTACTTTGTTAAAATATCGTTTTAATTTTTTAGCATAGGCATAACCTTCATCTCTTAGAGGATCTAAGTCTGCAGTTATAATTAAAGATTCAGGCATACCAAATAAGTTTTTGGCATATAGAGGAGCAACATATTTATTTTTATAATCTTTTTCATTTGTTAAATACATACTTAAATAGTCTTTAATTAAACTTTTATTTAAGAAATAATCATAGCCATTTTCTTCAATTGATTTATATTTTTTATTATTTTTAAAATTAGTCTGAACAATGGGGTAGAGTAATATTTCTTTTTTAATCTTAAAATCTTTTGTTTTCTTGGCTTTCAAACATATCACAGTTGCTAGATTTGCTCCGGCAGAGTCTCCCATAATAACGATATCTGATACATCAATTCCATACTTATTAGTATTTTTAAAAAGTTCTTTTATTGCATCATAGCAAAAATCTAAACCTTCCGGGAATGGGTGCTCTGGGGCTAAGGGATAGTCGAAAGCAATGATATTCCTTTTAAGTTCATTGGCTAAATGATGAAGTAGAGAACTGTAAAATTTGACACTTCCTGCTGCCCATCCTCCACCATGAAGATAAATAATGGCCTTTTTTGTTTCAAAGTGCTTTGGTGAAAAAATATGATATGTAAAATTATTTTCTTTTATTATTTTCGCCTTTTTTTGTAATAGTGTTTTGTTTTGAATGTTTCGGTATATTTGATAATTTTCCTTCATATTTATATCATATTTTGATAAGTGTTTAATTATTTCTAAAAATAAATCATTCATACTACCACCTAGATATATTATAACAGAAATTTTAATACTATATTTATGTTAATTGAGGCAGCTTTGTTATTTCAATAGAAAAACTCGCATTATTTGCGAGTTATTTTTCAAATGGAGCGAATCACATACAAGTTACGAATTTGTTCTCTTTCTGTTAAAATTATATATTAAAACTTATAAGATTTCAATATTTAAATAGTAATATTCTTCTCCAATAGTATAGATTATTTTTGGTTTTAATGGTATAATTAGCACAACAAACAAATCGTTAAATAGTAATTTGAAAGTGAGTTGTTGAGATGGAAATATTAGAATATGGTAATC
>CAMMXG010000039.1 GCA_946500895.1 uncultured Mycoplasma sp.
AATGAAAAAAGAAGTATTAGAAATATTAGAGATTAATAAAGAAAAAGAGTGAGATAATTATGATAGGAATTAGATTTAAAATTCCAAATGAATACAATAATTATTTAAAACAAATTTTAGAAAACATTAATACTCAAAATAGTATTTGGAATATTAAAACAGATGATATTATTAAAAGTGATGGAACATATTTATTTGCAAAAGAAAGTTATAATGATAAAGAATTTCAAAGCATAATAGGAGATTATAATTATTATTTAACTTTTGCTGATATAGAGTGTTATCATAGCCACAATTTTACAAATATTTATGATTATCAAGACTTTTTAAATAGTGATTGCTATTTACTAATCATTATAGTAGATAATGTATTTGTAGATATTTATGCTAAATCAAAAGAAATTATAAATAAGTTAAAAGAAAATGCTATGAAATACAAATTTAATGATATAAAAATTATTAATGATTTGAAAGATAAAAGAAATACATTTTTTATATAAAGCAAGAAAAAGAGGTAATTGCTATGCTTTTGAGATTAAGAAGATTAATAGCATCATATATTGATATAATGTTAATTTCCTTTATTATATATTATCCATTTAAATTATTAGAGATTTTATTCAAAAATAATATGGTTCTAAATATTATAAGTGCTATATTGATACTAGTTATATTTTATACCTTAATATTAAATAAAGACGGTATTATAGGATATGAAAGTATTGGAAAAAAGATAATGAGATTAAAAATATATAAAGATGGAAAAAGGCTAGAAGATAAGAAAATATTAAGAAAAAGAAATTATTTAAGCTTTTACGATTTACCATTTTATGTAATTAATGTTCTGTTTGATAATAAAACAGAAGGAGATATAAAGTGTAATACAGAAGTGAAATAATTTTAAAACCATGGTACAATCGCCAACTCCTATACCTATGTATTTTCATACAATAAATAGGAGGAAGAATATGGAACATATATATAATGTTTTTTCTTATTTATTGGGTGGAATTGATGCACCAATGATTGTGTTATTTATTGTAATGGCCTATGTTTATCTAACTGGCTGGTGTAAAGTAATATTTTGCCGTAAAATGAATAAATTAGTAGGCTTAAAAGGAATCATTCGCGATATAGGCTATTTAATTGTGATATCTTTAGCAACCCAATTAGATAAAATCATGGGAAGTAGTGAGGCAATTAGAACAATTGTTATTTATTTCTTTATTGCTCATGAAGGTTTATTAATAGTCAAATGTTGGTGTAAAATGGGACTTCCTCTACCACAAAAAATAGTTGATACTCTAGAAAATTTAGTTGGAGAGGAGGATACGCTTGGCAACACTACTGAACGTGAAGAATAATGTTTTAAAAGGTGGAAAACATTATTTAACAAGTGATTATAAAACAAGAAATGAATTAAGAAGTACCCATAATGGTATGGATTTAATTGGACCTAATGGTGTCGATGATATTGTTGCAATAGCTTCGGGTACTGTAAGTTACACTGGATATGATGCAAGTGGTGGCGGATACTGGATTAGTATTACGACAAATGGCATAGAACATCGTTATTTTCATTTGAAAAAAGGCTCAATTAAAGTAAGTGTAGGGGACATTGTTACAAAGGGTGAAGTGATTGCAACCATGGGAGATTCTGGTAATGCAACCGGAAATAATCTTCACTTTGCCATCTATAAAAATGGCTATGTTGATCCGAAACCATATTTAATGAATGAAAATCCATTTGGCAGTTCAAGTGATGATGCTTATACCACTTTTGTACGTGATTTACAAAAAGCGATAGGAGCAAATGTGGATGGTATTGCCGGACCAGAAACACTATCTAAAACACCTACAATATCAACAAGCACCGGATGGAATCACAAAGCAGTAAAACCACTACAAGTTTATTTACAAAGCCTAGGATATAACTTAGGAAGTAAAGGAGTAGATGGCAAGTTTGGTAAGGACATGAAAGCATGTATTAAGAAATATCAGAGAGATATAGGCCTAGCAACGAAATATCAAGATGGAATTGTAACTGCAAAAATGTATACATGGAAACATTTACTCAAATTAAATTAAGAGCTTACTATAAAGCTCTTAATTTGTATATTTATTCAAATTTATAATTTCTTCATTTATCTTGTTAATGTCTAAAGTATTGGAAACAGATTTATTGGTAATGTGATATTTTTTAATGATAGAATCGATTAGCTTGATAGATTGATTAATATTTTCTTGATTTAATTTATTTTGATTAAAATATTTTTGTAATTTATTAAAATCTTTAAAAAATCCATCATAATATTTAACCATAATCATATTAAAACCGTGATTGATTGCTTTCCTAATAATTTTAGCTTTATTTGCTAATTTCAATAATCCCATACAAATATCATCTGTGACAATAAGATTTTGAAAATTTAAATTATCTCTTAAAAATGGAACAGTTTTCTTGGCAAAAGAAGTAGGGGTAAGGAAAGTTACTTTAGGAATTAAAAAGTGTCCAACCATAATTGCATCACAGCCCTGATGAATTGCTTCCTTAAAAGGAAGAATATCTTCATTCATTAATTTCTTTGTATTCCAAATAACTGGAATAAAATAATGACTATTAATTTTTGTTGCTCCATGACCAGGGAAATGCTTTACGACTGGGATCACCTTTTTATTTTGAAACTCTTTTATATAAGGAATAGTATTTTTGATAACTGAAGAAGCATCATCACCAAAACAACGATCACCAATCGGATGATTATCTGAAAATCTTTTGATATCTAAAACAGGTGCAAAATTAATATTAATATTAGATTTAGAGAGAATCGTAGCAATAATCTCCCCATGTTTTTTAATTAATTCTAAATCATGATGGAAAGAATAGGGACTTTTTAAATTGACTATTTCTTTAGGCAATCGGTTAACACGATATCCTTCTTGATCAATTCCTACTAAAATAGTATAACCTGCTTCTTCTGCTAGACCATGAATATAATTAATAAGTTCTAACATTTCTTCATAATTACGATAATTTCTAGAATAAAGAGTAAGCCCGCCTACATGACAATCTAAAACAAGTTTTTTAATAATATTTCTATCACTTGTACTTAAACCAACAAATAACATACGTCCAATCATAAGACCACCTAAAAAGATTATAACATAAAAGCAAAATAGATTGTAATTTTTTGCATGATAACGTATAATTTAAATAGGTAGGTGAAGTAAGATGTGGATTACATGGTTAATAATTGTTATACTTTTAACTATTTTAGAAGTAATAACGATTAATCTTGTAAGTGTATGGTTTATTGTAAGTGGCATTGTAAGTTTATTCTTATCATTTGTCATAGATTCATTTTACATACAATTTATGGTATTTGTCTGTTTAGGATTAGTACTAATGCTTTTAACAAGACCATACTTAGTAAAAAAACTATCGAAAAAGAAAGTGAGCACCAACTTAGATCGTGTCATTGGCATGGAGGGAATTGTCACCGAAGAAATCACTAAATTTAAAATTGGTGAAGTAAAAGTAGATGGCAAAAAATGGAGTGCCATAGCTAATGAAAAAATCAAAGTTGGTGAAGAAGTCATAGTAGATAGTATTGATGGTGTAAAACTCATTGTGAGAAAGGGTGAAGAATAATGGAGTTTTTAATAACAATATTAATATTGGTAATCATTTTAATCATACCAAACATTAAAATCGTACCACAAGCAAAAGCGTATGTAGTAGAAAGATTAGGAAGTTACTACACAACTTGGCAAAATGGGTTACATGTTAAAATCCCGTTTGTGGATCGTGTATCAAAAGTAGTTAGCTTAAAAGAAACGGTAAAGGATTTTGCACCTCAACCAGTGATCACAAAGGATAATGTAACAATGCAAATTGATACCGTTGTCTATTATCAAATTACAGATCCAAAACTTTATACTTATGGAGTAGATGCTCCTGTAAATGCCATTGAAAATTTAACTGCAACAACACTTAGAAATATTATTGGGGAACTAGAACTAGATCAAACTCTAACAAGTAGAGATATCATTAATGGCAAAATGCGAGCAATTTTAGATGAAGCAACAGATCCGTGGGGAATTAAAGTAAATCGTGTGGAAGTAAAAAATATTTTACCACCAAGAGATATTCAAGATGCAATGGAAAAACAAATGCGTGCCGAAAGAGAACGAAGAGAAAAAATCTTACAAGCAGAAGGTGAAAAGAAATCTAGTATCTTAATTGCCGAAGGTGAAAAAGAAAGTGCTATTTTAAGAGCAGAAGCTGAAGCAGAGAGTGCGATTCGTATCGCTGAGGGAAAAGCCGAAGCGATGATTAAGATAAAAGAAGCTGAAGCAAAGGGAATTGAATTACTTAAAAATGCCAAAGCAGATGGCGCAGTATTAACTCTAAAAAGTTATGAAGCTTTAAGTAAAGTAGCAGATGGACAATCAACCAAACTAATTATTCCTGCTAACTTACAAGATATTGCCACTTTTGGAACAACATTAATGGAGGTTATGAAAGATAAGAAATAGTCTTATCTTTTTAAAATTATGGAATATCATACAATTAAACCATTTTATAATAAAGATTCGAAAGTTTTAATATTAGGATCATTTCCAAGTGTGAAATCAAGAGAAGAGGGCTTTTATTATGCCCATCCCCAAAATCGCTTTTGGCGTGTTTTATCGAGTGTTTTTGAAGAAGAAATAGTAGATAAAAAAGAATTTTTAAAAAAACATAAAATTGCTTTATTTGATGTTTGTGCTTCTTGCGAAATAAAAGGATCAAGTGATGCCTCAATAAAAGAAGTAGTACCAAACGATATTGAAGAAATTTTAAAGGAAAGTGGGATTAAGCAAATTATTCTAAATGGTAAGACAGCTTCTAAACTTTACCAAAAATATATGAAAGATATAAAGGTTCCTAGTATAACTCTTCCTAGTACTAGTCCTGCCAATGCATCATTTAGTTTAGAAAAATTAATAGAGGAATATAAAATATTAAAAGAGTTTACAAAATAAATGTAAAGTTAAACCAAAAATTAAAAAAATAACTGAAACACCAAAGATAAACACTTTAAAAAAACGAACACTTATGTTATACTTATCAAGGTGGTAAAGGGAATGAATAAATTAGGATATTCAAAGATAGAAATTTTAGTAGTAATTGTCTTACTTGGTATTGTGGCATTTATAACAATTAATAAGACATCTTATGCATTTGCAGTAGATGGAACAGAAGCAGTAGATGAAGTAAATTATTTAATCGAAGTGCAAGCAGAAGAGTATGCTTTAGCAAACACATCATTATTTGAAGAAACAAATACAACTTACATTAGTGTAGATGATTTAATTGAAGCTGGATATTTAGTTGGCAATGAAGAAGGCTTATTAACAGATCCAACTGATACATCAAAAAACTTTAATGATAAAAAAGTGCGTTTAGAATATAATGAAAGTGAAAATAATGTTTCAGCAACAGTAGTTGATTAGCAAGCAAAAAAACTTGCTTTTTTTAAGGATTAAGTGTATAATACATAGCGTATTAAAAAGGAGGAATTTTTATTATGGAAGAAAAATTAAGAAATTTAACATTTATTGTTGTTTTTGGTTTTATTATTTTAGGTATTTTAATTATTGGCTTATACTTTAGAGATGGAAGTTCTACAACATCAAATAATAATTCAACTAATAATGGTAGTAGCAGTAGTACAGAAGAATATGATGTAAGCGCAATGAATGAAGTAGATGTAGATGGAGCCCTAGCTTTATTTGAAGAAGAAGGAACCCATGTTTTATATATTGGACGTAGTGGATGTACTTATTGTAGACAATTCGTACCAGTATTAAATGAGGTTCAAGAAGACTTAGGATTTACTACCAATTATTTAGATGCTCAAACATTTATGAATAATTGGAGTGGTTCTCAAGATGAATTAGAACCATTAACAGACAAAATGACTGTAGAAGCAACAGCAAATGGTGAAACAGGAACACTTGGAGAACTATTCCTTGCAAATGGTTTCACTCCAGCTTTAGTTGTAATTAAAGATGGTGAAGCAGTAGCAGGTTTCTTCGGTTATAGAGATGCTGATACTTTAACTGAATTATTACAAGAATATTTATAATAGAGCACAAGCTCTATTTTTTTTTAAAATCCAAAATAAATATTTAGTAGTAAATATATTTTAACTATGTTATAATGGTGCCAAGATAAGGAGTTTATATGAAAAAGGAAATGGGAATAATTATTTTAACAATAATATGTTTACTTGTTATTGTAGGTATTGCTTTAATATTCTTTAAAGGAACTGAAAATGATATTGATAAAACTAAAAAAATTATCGTCCAAGAAATATTTGGCGAATACGAAACGAAAGAAATAACAAATAATGAAGATATCGAGAAAATAATAAAAATAATTAAGAATCGCACCCCAATGAGTGAAGATGAAGTTGTCCCTTATGGTGGTTTTCCACGTTATAGATTAAAATTACTAGACAGAAAAGATGAAATTATTTTAAGCATTGATTTTTATGTTTATAGTGATAATGAATATGATGGCTATATTTCTATTGATGATAATGACTACAATATAGATGTTAAAGCTTTACTAGAAATCCTTAATTAATAAAAAAGAGGTTCTAATAATGAAAAAAAGAATATTAACCATATTACTATGTACAATTTTTGCATTAACCATTTCTGGTTGTACAAGAGATGAAAAGATTAACGAAAATTTTGAGCCAACAGAAATTGATGGTATTTCTATGGCCATTAAAGAAAATTCATTAACGAATGAGGAAGCAACAGTAATTATAAAAGATACGAATGGTAAAGGAACTTATGTTTATGGTAATAGTTTTAGAATAGATAAAAAAGAGAATAATAATTGGGTAACACCAAAAGAAACGGGGGAAAATTGTGGATTTGATTTAATAGCTTATTATGTCAACGACGAAGGAATATTAGAACTAAAACAAAATTGGGAATGTATGTATGGAAGTCTTGATGCAGGAACCTATAGACTAGTGAAAGATATATTTTTAGAATCTGATACACCATCTACCGAAATTAACAAAAAGTACATTTCAGTTGAATTTACTATTGAATAAAATAGAAGGAGAGTGTTACATGCTAAATTTAGCAGTCATTGATTTAAAAGAAAATGAACATATTTTAATGACATACGATGAAATATTGGTATGGGCAGGGGATAACGAGTTTACTTTGGCTATGTGTATCACAAATATGAGAATACTTTTGCTTCAAGATGTTAATAAACAACTTTTAAGATTTAGACCGACTACAATGAGTGGATA
>CAMMXG010000040.1 GCA_946500895.1 uncultured Mycoplasma sp.
AATTCAAAACTAATAGAATTATAAAAATTTCTTAAATTACCAATAATAGCGTTTTGTAATCCTTGATCTACAATAAAAATATTTCTAGGATGTACTTTTACTCCTGTTACATATTCGCCAGTATCTAATTGAATCATTCCGTTTAAAATTTGCTTTACTGGTAACCAATCTTCTGTAAATGGAGAACTACTTATCTTCGCCATCTTGATAACACCATCCTTTCCAATAATATCTTCTTCTTTCACTAAAATAAGTATATAAATTAACTATGAATTGTAATACATTATGATAATTTGGTACAGGCATTACTAGGAATCCTGTTATTAGAGCTGGAGCAAGAATAAGCATCATTACTCCCATATTAGCGCTTTGAATTGTTAGTAATAATATTAGTGTTATGCCCACACCAGAACCAAATAGTATTAAGTCTATTCCTCTAAAAAAGCCTAATATTAATTGGGATTTTTTGGAATTGGCAGGTATTAAATAATTATTCACACTACTTACCTCCTAATTTTACTTATTAATTATATCATATTTATTTTTAAAGGGGTAGTGGTAAATAAAAAGAAAGCTTAAATTTGCTTTCAATTTATCTTTTTAAACTATCAGTTGCTAGACGTGTGTTAATTTCAGCTGTTCTTATTTCGATGTTGTCTTTTAATACTTTTATTTTTTCGCCAGCATTTAAATTTCCGGAATTATCAATTGCATAAATAGATGATCTTTGTACTGCTAATAAATGAGAATATTCTCTTAATAGACTATTTATTATTTTAATGCAACTATGAATATAAGCTAAATAGACGTTGTCTGTTTCAGTAACAGCAAGTGCAACTATTTTATTTTTTAATTGTTTTAACTTTTCATAATATATTCTAGTTAGTTCTGCACTTTGATAAGCTCTTTCTTCTGTTGATAAGTTCTTATTCTTTAATAAAGACTCGCTCATTATTTTTAATAAATTAACTGGCATCTTTTCACCATTGTATTCTATCAACAATCTTACATCCTCGTTTGCAAGTTCAGTAATGTACTCTTCTATTTTACTATCTATTAATGAAAACTGATCCTGAAAACTTTGATATGCATTTAATTCTTTTTTGTCATCACTTATACTACTATGTGTCCAATTTTTTAATTTTTGTAATTTAAACATTATTTATCTTTCCCACCTTTTGGACTTGCAGTTTTTCTTCGCTCTTGTTCCATTTTAATATTTTCTTGGATTTTAGAAGATTGACTTTCTAAGTAGTCAGCAAGTTTAGATACATTATCAGTTGTTAAATTTCCACCATCGACTTCATCATTTTTAAAGTTCTGAACACCTTCTAAGGCTTGATTTGCAGCAAACTTTTTCTGTACGATTTCATATGCTGATTTAGTTTGATCTAATGCAACCATTGCTTCTGAAACTATTCCCTTAGAAGCAGCTGATGAAAATTGGGCGTCAAATTCAGCTGCTTTAGAGCGGTCTACTGATACTGCAGTTAATTGCTTTCCTATTGCCTTTATTTTTTGGTTCATTTTACTTTCTAGTGCCGCAGCAACTTTAGCATCTTCTACATCTCCAGAACTTTTCAAAGTTTGAATCATTGCATCCAATTCACTTAAAGTGGTATCTTGAGTTATTCTAGCACGTGGTACTATTTTCTTTTCCATTATTGCATTTCCTTTTTCATCTTTTCGGCCACTATCAACTTCTATTTCCTTTTCACCGAATTCTTCATTTGCTCCATACTTAAATAAATACTTTTTGTCTCTTATGAATCCTTCTGAGGTTGATTTAACCGCTTTGGCATCTTTCACAAATTCGTTTACTTGTTCTAGCATCTTTTGCTGTGCTTCAAAACTTCCACTAGCCCATCCAATTGCATCACTCTTTTTATTATCAACCCATTGTGAAAGGTAATTGCCCCATCCTCCAGCCGCTTCTCTTCTGGCTCTTGAACTTAATGTGTTCGAAGCAGCAGTTCCAGCAGCTTTTGGAACATCTCCTAATTTTTCAGTTTTTGCACCTTGTCTTAATCCTCTGGCACCACCTGAAAGTGCAGCTAAAGCTCCTCTTCCTAATCTTTGTGCTATTGGTTTATCTGTATCATTTACTACACTTCTAATAGCTGCAGTTGCTCCTCCGCCAAATGTAGCTCCTAGCATTCCGATTCCTCTAATAAATGATTTTCCAAATTTTCCACCATCAAGTCCGGTAATATCTTTTATCATGCCTGGAGCTTGTTTGATGAATAATATTATTCCAATAATTATAAATAATTGAGCAAATAATCTTACCGTGAAACCTTCACTTCCGCCAAAAATGCCATTAAAAACTGATGGGAAGTTTTGAACTACTATTTTGATAATTAATATTGCAAAAAATAAAATTGCTAATCTTATAAATACTTCAACATATGTAGAAATGGTTGCTTTTATCCAATTACTAAACACTTTTCCTCCTTGCTCTCCTGGCATTATTCTTGCTAGGATTGGCAATGGGGCTATTAATTGATAAACTGCTAATTTTATTAATCTCAATGCAATATCAAAACAATATGACAATAGAACAAAAAGGACAAATACTCCTGCTACTGTTGAAATAATATAGTAATATGTTACTCCACCATCGACAATATTATTCGATAAATCTGTAATTGCTCCTATAGAACCTGCTTCTACTGTATTTCTCCAAAAATCGTCAAATGTCACTGATCCTCTTACTCCATATGCTGATTGTTCTATCATAATGTTTGAACAATCATAGCCAGTGTCAGATGTTTCATCAACAGTACAATTTGAATAATTTGGATGTAAAAAGGCTCTTAATACATTAGATGCGATTGTTGTTCCACCATTTCTTATAACGTCGGTTGAATTTTCCTCGGTTACAACATTACCATTTTCATCACGTTCTGTTACTGTTGTTGACCCCAATATTATCTTTCCAAGAGTATTATTTTGAAGTATTGAAGTTTGAAAATTCATTGCAAAATCAAAAATTGTTGGAATTAGTGCAATTAGAACAATAGAAATAATTACATCCTTTATAATTGTTACTGGAGATTTCTTTCCTTTTAAAGCATCGTCTGGGTTAACCATAGATTTTAGTAATGAATATGCTAATAAAAATAATACAACTACCCCAATAATGGCATATACTCTATTAATTAAAGCGTCTATTTCAAAGCTATTATTTAATACATCAACCTGGCATAGAACTAGAATAATTTGATAAACCCAACTAATTAAGGAATATACAATTGAATCTAAAAATAGTAATACACCTATAAAAAAGTTTAATATTGCTTCTCCAATTGCTGCAAAAGGGTTCCACCAAGCTATAAACATAATATACCTCCTATCTTTTTATTGTATACCACAAGTAGGGTCTGTTGTTACTATCCCTAATAAATCTAGTATGAAGTTGATTAACATTGGCAAGAAGAAAATAATTACTGCTATGATTAATCTTTTTATTGCTTTTTGTAAGGCCTTTTTTATTTCGTCATCTTTGCTTGATGCAACTGCTTTAGCAAAGTCCACAATTGTAAGAACAAGTAAGATGACAATGGCAGCATATTTTAATAATTGAAATGCAAAATTTAAATAGTATGCTGGGTCGCTATCATCGGTTACTAGTCCAAGATAACTTTCACAATCGGTTGTGGTAAAGTCCATATCGCCCATATTTATTTCTAAGCCTCCACCAGTACCTTCTTGAAAATTTGTTGAATACCCATATTCCTCAGCTTCTTCTGCATCAGTACTTATTTTATACATTGCGGCTTGAATACCAGCTTCCTCTATAAAGAATATTTCATTAGCATTTAAACAGGTTTGACCAAAAACGTTGTCAATTTCTTCAGCTGGTAATCTTATCGTGTAAGTTTTACCATAGTCGTCCATCGGTCGAATAATTACATCACTAGTTCCTACTTTGGCTCTTTGAGCACTACTTTCTCCTCTTAGTGAAAAATATGCTACCATATATTTATCGCCGTTGCTATACGTTTGAAATTGTATCGTAAAACCAGGAATACTATTAATATCTCCATCATCTGTATGAATGTCGCATGATTGCGTTAGTGTTGGGAGGTCCGGTTCTACTTCTTCTCCACCCTCATTAAAAAGTGTTGTAGTTCCTTCCACTGCTACAGTATCTATCCCATTATTTAAAGAAGTATCTTCTACAGGAGTCATAACATAACTACTAATAAAATATGCTAAGCATGGACATGTTGAGGTTTCTTGTTCGTAATATTTTTTCATTACGCTAGCACTAAATTGTGATTCTACAATAGTACTAATATAGTTTGTTGCTTCATTATTTACAAATGTCGTTGGATTAAAATTAGTTTTACTTTCTCTTACATAATATCCCTCAGTATATTCTTCATTTCCATATTGAGGCATACTTTGAGCAATTGTTCCGTCGTCCATGTAAATGATACGAAGTTTCAAGGAAGTCGTTGGTTCTCCATAACTAATTGTATAATCACATTGCATTAATTTTTCAGCAGCGTTCACCTGTGTTAAACTAAAGCAGAATAAAAACACCAATAAAAGTATATATTTTTTCATTCTAATTTTCCACCAACCTTCTACAAGTTGAGCCATCATCAAATTCATGCATAGGATCTAACATACATTGAGTACAATCTGTAAATGTGCCGTTGTAAATGTTTTCATCATCAATCATTGAAACTATAAATTCTAAAATTGTTGGTATAAAGAAGATAATAACACCTGCGATAGCTCTCATTACTAATGTTTTAGCGGATTTTTTAATTCCATCATCTTTATTCGATAGCATCGCTTTTCCAAAATCGATACTGCCAAAGACAATTAACATAATTGGTATCAATATTTTTAAAAAGAAAAATACCCAACCGAGTGTTGTAAACACTCCTTGAACTGGGCCAGTGCAAAAAGTATCAGCATCAAATTCGGGAGTTGATGTATTTCCTTGATTCCCATCTTCTTCTTTATCTGGAAAGCCAACATTTTCCCCTCCTCCTTCTTGAGAGCTATTAAGAGAAAGCGCTTTACAACCTCTAAATGATGAGCCATCTAAATAAACATTTTTCTGAAAATTATAAACATCATTATTATATTCACAAGAATTGGTTGATTTTAAATCATATACTTCAGGGGTAGTAGTAGCACTAATTGTATTAAAATCCATATAAATAGTACTTACATTACTACAATCGACACTACCATCATCATTCATAAATTCAGTTCCTCTTAAAGTCATTCTTCTTGAAAAGGTTCTATAATTATCTTCTGCTATTCCTGATATGTTATTATCATCATCGTATTCTATATAACCATATTTTATATTACTTCCAGTAAATGCGCAAGAAGCGCTATAATCTGTTGAGCTACCAAAAGTTCCTTGAGTTAAAGTACATCTTAGTTCTATACCATCACTTTTATAAATACAAACTTCAGCATTTATATTACTTAAAGCTATAAAAGAAATAACAAAAGCAAAGAATATATATTTTAAGCTTTTCATAAACTCCTCCCATTTATATCAAAAAATCGTTATTTAAAATTAACCAATCTAATTATAACATTGTTTGACATAAAAAAAAAGAATTTTTATTGCTTAATCCTTAATTTAGAGTATATAATATAGTAAAGTTATGAGGTGAAGTGATGAAAAAAGAACTTTCAGAGTATCATTCTATTTATTTAATTGGTATAGGTGGTGCTAGTATGTATGCAATTGCTGCTATGCTTAAAAATGATGGTAAAACGATTATGGGTAGTGATATGCAAGAATCAGATAATACAAGGTATTTAGAAAGTATTGGTGTTCCAGTTACAATTGGTCATAATATTGATGCTATTAAAAATGCTGATTTGGTTATTTATACTGCCGCTATAGCAGATGATGATGTAGAGTTAGTATGTGCCAGAGAAAACAATATTGAATGTGTTGAGAGAGCTGTATTTTTAGGTGAATATACAAAACAATATGAAAATTTAATATGTATTAGTGGTACACATGGTAAGAGTACTACTACTAGTATG
Organism: uncultured Mycoplasma sp.; assembly: GCA_946500895.1. GTDB lineage: Bacteria > Bacillota_I > Bacilli_A > RF39 > UBA660 > Caccenecus. Next base: position 6,037 of record CAMMXG010000040.1, read on the forward strand.
GTTGCTTCCGTTTTTTTAGAAGCAGGACTTAATCCAACTATTAATATTGGTGCTTCTTTAAAGAAAATTCATGGTAATTATTATATTGGTGATAAAAAATATTTTATTTTAGAGGCGTGTGAATATGTTGATTCATTCCTACATTTTCACCCTACTAGCGAAATCATTTTAAATATTGATGATGATCATCTAGATTATTTCAAGACAATTGAAAATACAAAGAAATCTTTTCAAAAATATATTGATTTGTTACCTGAGTCTGGTTATTTAGTTGTTAATATTGATGATGAAAATATTGGAGATTTAAAATTAAATCATAAAAATACCTTTACTTATGGAATAGATAGCGATGCTAATCTTGTTGCTAAAAATATAAGTTACTCTGACTTAGGATTCCCTACTTTTGATGTATATTATAATCATGAATATTTAGATACATTTACTTTAGGAGTCTTAGGTCGTCATAATATTATGAACGCTTTAGCTACTACTCTTATGTGTATGAATTATCAGATTGATATTTTAGTTATCAAAAAAGCCTTAAAAGAATTTAGTGGTGTGGGAAGACGTTTTGAATATCTTGGCGAATATCACGGAGCTCATTTATTTGATGATTTTGCTCATCACCCTACTGAGATTATGTCGACTTATAATTCCAGTAAATCTATCAATCATCATGAAACTTGGGCAGTATTTCAATCTCACACTTATAGTAGAACTTATGAACATTTAGATGAGTTTGCTCAAGTATTAAGTAAGTTTGACCATGTTATTATATGTGATATTTATCCTGCAAGGGAAACTAATATTTGGAATGTTAAAGAAGACGATTTAGTTAAATTGATAAGTAAAGAGAATCCTCGCGTTAAACACATCCCTACTTATCAGGAAATTGCTAGTTATTTGAAAGAAAATGTAAAAGAAAATGACTTAATCTTAACTATTGGTGCTGGACCTGTTAATCAAGTTGCTAAAATGCTTTTAGAAGATGAAAAAAAGGGGCTGTAATGAAATAAAATAATTTCATTCAGCTTTTTTTATATAAACA
>CAMMXG010000041.1 GCA_946500895.1 uncultured Mycoplasma sp.
TTACTTACTTTATTCTATTTCTTAAAAGTGTTGCAGTTAATTTTTCATTTTACCTAGTTTAATTATTGTTAATTATTTTTGATTAGTATGTGATAATGTCTTAAGTGTTAGCAATATAATATGTCACTCGAGGTGACAAAATGAGAAAGATCGAATTAAGAATGAATGAACAATTAAAATATGAAATAATTAAAGAACATGTAGAACATGGTGGCAATAAAAAGAAAATTGCTTTAAAATTATCTATAACTATACGTCAAGTTGATCGTTTAATTGCTAAATATAAGGAGAAAGGCAAATCTACATTTGTACATGGCAATCGCTCCAGAAAACCAATTAATACATTAGATAAGTCAATCTCCGAAGATATTATACTCCTTTATAAGAATAAATATCAAGACTGGAATTTTAAACATTTCTATGAATGGCTAATTGAAAAAGAACATTTTAGGATTTCCTATAAATTTGTTTATAATACTTTAACTAAAGAAGGAATACTATCTCCAAAAGCTAGAAAGAAAACTAAACGAGAGTTTGCTAAGAAAAAGTTATTTGAAGAAAAGAAAATTAATATTGATATGGATGATGAACAAATTAAAACAATTGTAAACCATGAAATGGCTTTAGAAGATTCACATCCTAGAGGTGAAAAGCCTAAATATTTTGGTGAAATTATTGAACAAGATGGTTCTATTCATAATTGGTTTGGTGATAAGAAAACTTGCCTACATCTTGCTATAGATAAAGCTACTTCTACTATAGTTGGGGCATACTTTGATAAATAAGAAACCCTTAATGGATATTATCATCGTTTCTATCAAATACTTACTAATTATGGCATTCCTTATAAATTCTTTACAGATAATCGTACTGTGTTTAACTATATGTCTTTAAATCCTGATAAACGTACATCTGATAAAGATGTTTTAACTCAATACGGATATGCTTGTAAACAATTAGGTATAGAACTTGAAACTTCTTCTATATCACAAACAAAGGGGCTTATCGAAAGAACTAATGGTACTTTCCAGGGCAGACTTATTAATGAATTAAAGTTAAATGGTATTATTACTATTAATGATGCAAATAAGTATTTAATTGAAATATTTGTACCTGATTTTAATAAAAGATTTGCAATGGACTATAAGAAGTTTGAATCAGTATTTGAAACATCACCTAGTTTAGATAAAATTAACTACACTCTTGCTGTTTTAACACCTAGAAAAATAGATAATGGTAATTCTATTAAATATTATGGTAAATATTATCAACCATACTTAGATCAAGAATTACTAGTTACTATTGATGAACAAGTATTAGACTTAGAGAACTATCCAGAAATGAAAGATTTTCTAAAGAATTTGATAATGTTTTAGAGGAAAAAGAAAAGAAAAAATATATTCCACCATTGATACACCCTTGGAAACTTTCTTCCTTTAAAAAACAAATGTATAAAAGTCATTATAAACACAAATATGCTTAAATTATAGATTCTTGTTTGTTAGTGATTATACTATAACTTATGATAATTGAAGTCAATAATGCGTAGCACGAATGTAATGAGCTTGTTATTGACTTCAATTGAATAAGTTGTAAAATTACAAACAAAAACGAGAATATTTTCCCGCTAATGTTTAATTTTTTTTGAGACATTTTCCAATACTATTGATATGTTCTTTATAATTGTTAATTTAAAAAACTTATAGAATAATTATCCATAAGTCACATTAAATTAATTACATGTGTCTTTTAGAACCATCACTTTGATTTAAATGTAATTGTTCTAAAGTTTTATTTTCTTGTTTTTGTTTTTCTATTTTTTCTTTTAGTTCTGGAGATAGTTCTTCATTAAGTAGTGTTTCAATAAATTCAGGACCTTTTTTAGAAAAACTAAAAACTATTCTTTGTGTTGTTCCTGCCGAACCACCAGAATGACCTTGATTATTATAAATATTAATTACTTCTTCTAAAGGTTTACCATCTTCTAATGCTTGCATTATTTCTAATGAATAATCTAATGTAGTTCCATAGTACAAGGAATCATTAGCTTCTAATACAACACATCTTTCCCAATCTTCATATTTTTCTGGGTAAATTAAATGCTTTCCTTTTTCAATCCATTGTGTTATCATGCTTTCAGCTCTTTGCTTTTTAGCTTCTATTCTTCTTTCTTGTTCAATTTCCAATTCTTTTACTTTTTGATCATATTCTGCTTTTGTATAACCCAATATTTCTTTAAATGCTGAATCCATACTTACAGTATCAGAATGTAAAATATGCCCATCAAAATCAATAAAAGCCTTTTCTCCTCTAGCTTTTGCGGCCAAAAGTAAATAAACCGCACTTTCAACATTATCATTAAATCCAATTTTAATTTCTGTTTCCATAGATCCTCCTTATGTGAATTATATCATATTTTATTTGATTTATAAATACTTACTTTCTATTCCAAAATACTCTTCCATAGTTTCCCATAAACCATTATTATATAATTTTTTTGCTAATTTTTTACCTACATAACGATAATGCCATGGTTCATATTTATATCCAGTTATATTACTTTTATTCTTGGGATATCGTAATATAAAACCATATTTGTAAGCGTTTCTATCTAACCAGTTTGCCTCATTTGAATTTATAAATGCATCTGATGCATTATTTATATCAATTGCTAAACCTGATTGGTGTTCTGAATGACCTGGCCTTGCTGAATAATTATCAGCATTTTTAGGATCTTCTTTTATATAATTATTGTATATTTCTTTTTGTCTATCAAATGATCTAAAACCACTTAATATTTTTAAATTAATTTCTTCTTTTAAGGCATCTTTTTTCATTTTATTAAATGCTTTTACTAATTTTCTATTTAATTTTTTACCATAATTTTGTGGCAAAGAGTAAGTTTTATTAACTATTAAATAACCATCAATATAAGTTATACATTTTTTAATAATTACTAAATGTTTATTATTTATCTTTAATTTAATCATAATTAATTATATGTTATTCTATAACTAATACTTCATAATTATAAGTAACTTTTTTACCAAAATTATCTTTAAATGTTACACTAATTTGTTTTTCACCAGTTGTATTAGTATCTATTTGAGTTTCTTCATCTACTATTTCACCATTGCTGTATCTTTTAATATAATCTAAATTATTTCTCTTTGAATTTTGACTAATTGTAATATCTTTTTCAATTACTACATTAAGTTTAGTTAATCTTATATATAATAGAAAATCTATTGTTAATATTACAATTGTTATTCCTATTAAAAATAGTATTGTCCTTCGCATATCATCACCTACTATATATATAATAACATAACTGTATAAAATGAGCAAATTTAATATGTACAAAAAATAAATATTTTGTTATATTATTTTTGAAGTGATAAATATGTTAATAAGTCATGAATTATCCCCAATATATGATAAAAATTCTAAAATTTTAATTTTAGGAAGTATTCCAAGTGTTAAATCAAGGGAAGCCCACTTTTACTATGCTCATAAAAATAATCGTTTTTGGAAAATAATTGAAATAATTTTTAATGTAAAATTAAATTGTCAAGAAGAAAAAATTGCATTTTTGCATAACAATAATATTGCTTTATGGGATGTTTTTAAAGAATGTGAAATTTTTTTGTCTAGTGATTCTTCTATAAAAAATTATAAATTGAATGATTTAAGTATTATTTTAAAAAATTGTAAAATTAAAGCTATATTTTGTACTGGTAAAAAAGCATATGATACTTTAGTAAAAAACTTTGATTCATCTATTCCTATAATATATCTACCTAGTCCTTCAAGCGCTAATGCTAGTTATAATTTAGAAACATTAGTTACTAAATATAAAATTATTTTATCTTATTTAAAAAAAGAGGAAAATTAAATATTAAATTTTCCATCTTTAAATATTAATTTTTCTCCCTTTTTTGTCTTGGCTGTAATGTTTAAATCATTAGTCCCAATCATAAAATCAACATGGTTACTAGATTGATTTAATCCTTTTTTATGTCTTTCATCATTACTCATGTTAAATCCATCTACTATACATTCTGGAAATGAATCCCCTAAAGCTAAATGACATGATGCATTTTCATCTAAACAGGTTTCTCCAAAAACAAAATTCATTTTGGCAATAGCTGTATCTTTTGATACTAAGGCAACTTCTCCTAAAAAACATGAAGTGTTATCACTTTCTATTATTCCTTTTAATATTTCTTTGCCAACTTTAGCATCAAAATCTACGACTTTTCCATCTTTAAATTTTAACCAAAATTTATCAATTAATGCTCCACCATACATTAAAGGCTTTGATGCGTATACTATTCCATTTGTATATCTATAATCAGGTGATGTAAATAATTCATATGTTGGCATGTTTACTATTAAATTATCACCATAACCTGCACATTGCCATAATGCTTTTTCTGGTAAGCCAATAATTAAATCTGTTCCTAATTTGTTTTTGTAATGCAATTCTTTTATTTCTAATTTGTTTAATTTACTAACTATTTTTGCTTGTTTTTTTAATAAGTTATTCCATTCTTTGATTGGCTCTTTTTTTGTTACCATAGTTGCTTCCATCATTAGTAAAAACATTTTATTATAAGCCTCTTCTTCACTTAATTCAGGGAATTTTGCTTTTGCCCATATCTTATTTGGCATCACTGCTATACACCAGGAAATATCATTGGTTAATTGTAATTTTTTATATAGTGGTTTAGTTGTTCTTACTTTTAATGATGCTGCTGATATGTTTTGAGGATTAATATCATCAAAAAATTCAGGGAATTCTGTAGACAACATCAAAAATGCCGATTTCTTTTTAGCATAAACATCCCATATTTTAGAATCAAAATATTTGTCTTTTTTAATTTGTTCTATTGTTTGCTCTAAATGTTTGTGTTTTTCATAAATACTATCTTCTGCTAAATATATATCTGTTATACCTTTATTTTTGGCTAATTCTGTAATTTTTTCTACTAATGATTTATTATCACTATAATAATTAATAAACAAAGAATTACTTCTACTTAAATCTAAACAACGATTAACTAATAAACTAGCATATTTATTTTCTAATTCTTCATTCATTTTGCACCTATTTATTAGGGTCAACTAATATTTTTATTGCTGAATCTTTCCCACTCGTTAGTCTTTCATATGCTCCTTGTACACCTTCTAATGGTACAATATCATCAATAAACTTTAATACTTCTATTCTTTTATTGGATATCAAATCAATTACAGATTTAAATTCATTATATGTATATGCTATTGCTCCTTGTAATACTAATTCTTTCATTACTGCCATTACAGTATATGTTGGTACTGCATCTGTTGCTACCCCTACTAAAACTACTATTCCGCCAGGTTTAACCATTGATATTGCACTATTAACTGCTGCTGAATTTCCAACACATTCAATTACAACATCAAAACCACCTTTAGTTTTTTCCATTAATTTTGGTACTAAATCTTCTTGGGTTGCATTGAACCATTCATCTGCTACTCCTAAGTGAACTGATTTTTCTCCTCGAGCTTCATTGGTTTCTGTTAAAGCAACATAACTAGCTCCTTCTTTTTTAGCAAACATGGCTGATGCTAAACCTATTATTCCTCCACCAATAATTAAAACATCATCACCTACTGCTATTCTTCCTAAATGAGCAGCGTGTAAACCAACTGCCATAGGTTCTACCATTGCTACTTCTTCATCTTTTATGTTATCGGGTACCTTTATTACCATATCACTTCTTATAGCAATTTTTTTAGTTAATCCACCTGGATTATCTAATGATAATCCTACAGCTTTACTCCATGTTTCTGGACAAAATTGAACATTGCCATTAAGACATGCTTCACATTTTCCACACGGTGATATAGGAAGAGCCGTTACTCTATCTCCTACTGCTAAATCTTTACGATCTCCTGGGTTAATTACTTTACCAACAAACTCGTGGCCCATAACTAATCCTTTAGGCTCTCCATTTACCCAATAATGAATATCTGATCCACATATTCCCGTTTTTAAAACATCAATAATTACTTTTTTACCATCACTAACAGGTTCCGAAATTTCTTTAATTTCAAATTCCTTCACCCCTTTAATAGCAACTGCTTTCATATACATCCCTCCATACTATAATTCTACCACAAAAACCATTTATTACCCATAACTTAATATATTTTATTTACAAAATGTTGTCACATATATTATAATATTTCTGGAGATTAAAATGATAAAAGTAAAAAATGTTACCAAAAAGTTTATTAAAACGAACAAGAAAAAAGAAAAACTAGAATTTAAGGCAGTTGATAATTTATCATTTGATGTTAAAAACGGTGAAATTCTAGGTATACTTGGACCTAATGGGGCTGGTAAAACAACACTTCTTCGCATGATTGCAGGTATTATGACACCAAGCGAAGGAGAAATTACTATTGATGATTTAAATTATGAAAAAAACGAAACAGAAATTAAAAAATCGCTTGCTTATTTATCAGGAAATACTAAGATTTATGATACATTAAGTCCTTATGAACTACTTAAAATGTGTGCAGAAATCTATGATGTTCCTGCAGATGAAATAGATAAAAGAATCAAAGAAATAAGTAAGATATTAAATATGGATGCATTTTTATATAATAGGATTGAGAAACTTTCAACTGGTCAAACTCAAAGAGTAAATATTGCGAGATGCATGATTCACAATCCCAAGTATTATATTTTAGATGAAGCAACTAGTGGCCTTGATATTATAACTAGTCAAATAATTCTAAACTTTATTAAAGATGAAAAAGAAA
>CAMMXG010000042.1 GCA_946500895.1 uncultured Mycoplasma sp.
CTGTATCAAGTAGTGGAAAAGTAACTGCTAAAAGAGAGGGTACTGCTACTATTACCGCTAAAGTGGGTAATAAAAAGGATACTGTAAAAGTTATAGTTGAAAAAGAAATTGTTACAAAGACATATTATTTGATGAGTTATGTAGATGCTAGTTATGTAGGTAAATATTATGTTCAAGATTTCGTTTTTAATGATATTGATCGTTATAATGTTGATTTTGTTTATATTACAGTTGCTTATTATGATGGATATAGTGATTTTAATCGTTATACTAATGTTAAAAATAGTGATCGTGAAATTGAACTATATTTGGGTTATGAAAATGAAGGAAATTTACAAGTAATTGGAGCTAGAGATTTGTATAATCATTCTTTAGATAGTAGTAATTTTACCTTTGCAAATACGATGGCTACTACTATGGGTGGACGTTATGGTGTTCGAATTACGACTTATATTAACAATGTTCATGGAGTTTCTAAGTATAGTAATAGTTATTTTGTTCCATTAAAGGTAACAGTTACTTATGAACAATAGAAAAAACTACCTTTTTGAATTGGTAGTTTTTTTGAGCTGTGAACTTCAAGGAGTAGAGTATCTATAAAAAATAAATTAATTTCTTACTTTATTTTCTTCTTGGCCCTCACCATTACCATAGATACAGGCTTCGATCATACTAATTACTACATTGTTAAAAGAGGTGCTGTTTTCTTTTGCTATCTTCTCAACTTCTTTTAACAGCGAATCCTTAATATATAAAGATTTGTAACTAGCTGGATCTTTTTGCCTTGTTTGTCTTACAACAAAATCCATTTTCACACCTCATATATATTTTAATATGTTTTAAAAATATAATAAAGAATAGAATTTTCTAATATAAAAATATATGATATGCGTTTTTTGTCAATTTGTTTAAAAAGTGGTTGTATATTGTAGGATTATTTTGCTATAATAGCGTTAGGTGAGTAACATGAATTATAAATTTACATCAAAAAGTGTGGAAGATACTTTAACGCTTGCAGAAAATATTGAAAGTGAGAAATTTCCAGGTATGGTTATTTGTCTTAATGGCGATCTTGGAAGTGGTAAAACAGTTTTTGTTAAGGGATTTGCAGCATCTTTGGGAATTGAAGATAATATTACTTCGCCAACATTTACAATTATTAAAGAATATATAAGTGGTGAAATGCCACTGTATCATATGGATGTATATCGTATTGATGATGATGAAGACTTTGGGGTTGAAGATTATTTTAACCGTGAGGGAATTTGTATGATAGAGTGGGCAGAATTAATTGAGGATAGACTTCCTAGTGAAAGACTCGATATTAATTTTAAAATTATAGATGAAAATACAAGAATACTCGTATTTGTTCCTCATGGAGAGAAATACGAAGAATTATGTAATGCAGTTTTATAATCTCACTTATAATGGTGAGATTTTGTGCTCTAAAGGAGGGTTTTATGTATACATTATTTATTGATACCCATTTTGAAATACTACATGTAGCATTGTTTAAGAATGAGTTAGTTTTTGATGAAATATTAAGAAATGATGTGAGACATTCTGAATATTTTGTTAATTCATTAAAAGAATTGTTGGAAAAAAATAAACTTACAATTGATGATTTAAGTGGTATAATAGTAGTGAATGGACCAGGATCGTTTACTGGGGTGAGAATAGGCGTTGTAGTAGCAAAACTTATTAGTTATTGTGAGCATATTCTAATTAAAGTAATTTCTTCACTGCAAGCAGTTGCATTAAAGTATGACGAGGATTGTGTGATTGGAATTAAAGATAAGAATGGAGCTTTTATTGGAAGATTTAATAAAAGTCATGAATTAAATGGTGATTACTTTTATTTGAATAATAAGGAGTTAAAAGATTTTAAGGAAAATATTATTATTGATGATGTGATTAATTTAGATATGGTTTATGATTATTTGAAAGACAAGAAAGATATAGAACCTCATATAGTTAAACCTATTTATGTTAAGAAAATTGAGGTGGACAAATGATTAGAGAACCAGATATATTAGATATTCCCAGGATAAATGAGTTAGGGAGTTTACTAGAGGAAAACTTTACTAAGGTTTATTCTATTAATGAGATGTTGGAAGATCAAGTGTCAAAAGTTTATGTTTATGAAACGGATGATAAGATTGTTGGTTTTATTATTGCCACAGATTTAACGGAAACTTGTGATATTTTGAGTTTGATTGTCGATCCAGAATATAGGAATAGAAAAATTGCTACGAATTTAATTGATTATTTGATTAGTGAATTAGATGAAAACTTGAAGCTTATTACTTTAGAAGTAAGAGCAAATAATACAGCAGCGATTCATTTATATGATAAATTTGGTTTTGAAGTAGTCAATGTAAGGAAGAAGTATTATGCTAATGGTGATGATGCTTATTTAATGGCAAGAGAAAGTGAGTAATTAGTCTATTTTGGTGTAAATACCAAAATCGTATATGTAGAGGGGAATAGTTGACAATGAAGAATGAATTAGAAATTTATAAAGAAAAAACATTTGAAGATATTAAGCATATTGATGAAGTTGGAAATGAATATTGGGAAGCTAGAGAATTACAAGTGATTCTTGGTTATAAAGAGTGGAGGTATTTTTCAGCGGTTATAGAAAAAGCTCAAGTAGCTTGTTTACAGAGCAATAATCAGATAAATTCCCATTTTGGTGTAAACACCAAAATCGTAGAAGCAGGTTCAACTACGAAGCCAATTATGGATTATAAACTAAGTAGATATGCTTGTTATTTAATAGTTCAAAATGCAAATCCTAAATATAAAGCTGTTGCACTTGGCCAAACTTATTTTGCTGTTCAAACTAGAAAAATGGAACTTACAGAAGAAGAATATAGTAAATTAAGTGAAGATGAAAAGCGATTATATAGAAGAAAACAAACTAGAGATGGAAATAAAGTATTGTATAAAATTGCTAGAGAAAAAGGTGTAAAAAACTTTGATAGATTTACCAATGCTGGATATAAAGGATTATATAATGGGGAAACAGCAAATGATATAGCTAAAAGAAAAGGTCTTCGATATCGAGAAGATATTTTAGATAATATGGGGAGTGCTGAATTAGGGGCAAATATATTTAGAATAACACAAACAGAATCTTTACTTGAAAAACAAGAAGTACCTAATGAGCAAATTGCAACAAATACACATTATATTGTGGGAAAAGCTGTAAGAGAAACGATAGAAAAACTGGGTGGTACAATGCCGGAAGATTTACCTACTCCAAGCAAATCAATAAAACAATTAGAGAAAGATAAAATAAAAAAATTGGATATAAAATAAATCATAATTTTGTTAAAAGAAAGTGGTGATGATATGAATACTTATATACTTGCAATTGAATCTAGTTGTGATGAAACTAGTATGGCTGTTGTTAAAAATGGAAGTGAAGTGATATCACTATCTATCACAACACAAATGGATACTCATGCTAAATATGGTGGTGTCGTTCCAGAAATAGCTAGTCGTATGCATACAGAAGCAATTACTTTCGTGCTAGAGGATTGTTTGGAAAAAGCTAATATGAAAATTGAAGATATGGATGCTATTGCAGTTACATATGCACCAGGACTTACCGGTTCTTTAATGGTAGGAGTGGAAGCTGCTAAAATTCTTTCTTATATGTATCAAAAGCCTTTAATTGCAGTTAATCATTTAATTGGGCATATTTATGCCAATAATTTAGAAAGTAAGATGGAATTTCCATTACTTGCTTTAGTTGTAAGTGGAGGTCATACTGAACTTTTAGTGATGGAAGATGATTACAAGTTTAAAAGGCTTGGAGAAACCATGGATGATGCAATTGGCGAAGCATTTGATAAAGTAGCAAGAGTAGTAGGACTTCCTTATCCAGGTGGGCCTAGCATTGAAAAACTAGCTAAAGAGGGAGCACACACTTATGATTTACCTCATCCTGTAATGGATGAGTCATATCACTTTAGTTATAGTGGACTTAAAAGTGCTGTTATTAATTTGGTTCATAATGAAACACAAAGAGGTAATGATATTCGAAGAGCTGATTTAGCAAGATCTTTTCAAGATGTTGCGATTGATGAGTTAGTTCGAAAAGTAGAATTAGCATTTAAAAATACTGGTATTAAACGACTCGTTATCGCTGGTGGAGTATCAGCAAATGGGTATTTAAAGAATGAAATGAAAAAGCTTTGTGATAAATATGAAGCCGAATTATTTATTCCTAGAATTCTTTATTGTACAGATAATGCGGCGATGATTGGTGCTGCTGCTTATCCGAAATATTTAAGAGGTGAATTTAGCGATTATTCTTTAAATGTTAGTAGTAGTGCTGATATTGTATAGTTGATAAGATTGTACGAATTAAAGTATAATCTTTTTATTTGACAAGAATTTTAAAAGATTTTGTCGCAAATAAATAAGTTTGTGGCCATATTTATTTTTAAATATTTACTTTATTCATTTTATGTGTTATATAGCTTTTAAGGGGGAGTATCATGAATGAAGAAACGTATTATTCGGAAATAAAAGAATTAATAGAAAACTATGAAGTTAATCATAAAGTTCGGTATTTTCAGGATAATGAGGAAAAGTTAAAAACGAATTGGATGATTGGGAAACTACTTATAGATGCGCAAGGTAGAGGCAAAAGAGCTAAGTACGGGGATGAACTTATCAAAAAATGGTCATTTAAACTTGAGAAAATTTATGGAAAGAATTATTCTAAAAGGAATTTAATGCTTTATCGTAAATTTTATTTGTTATATCCAAAAGTGAACGCACTGAGTACACAATTGTCATGGACGCATTATCGAATGCTTCTTTCTATTAAAAATGAGAATGAACGTAACTATTATACCAATCAAGTTGTATTAAATCATTTATCTACAAGAGAATTAGAAGATATGATTAAAAGTAAAGCATATGATAGACTTTCTTATGCAGATAAAGAAAAAATTGAATTAATAGATAATCATACTACTTTAACCATAGAAGATATGATTAAAGACCCTATTTTAATTAAATCAAATAGTAATATTAATAAGTTAAGTGAAAAAGCATTGCATAAGTATATTATGGCAATGCTTGAAAATAAATTTTTAGAATTAGGTACAGGTTTTGCTTTAATGGGACATGAAGTAAAAATAGTTATAGATAATCATACTTTTAAAATAGATTTGCTTTTCTTTAATGTTAATTTGAATGCATATGTAGTGGTAGAATTAAAGATAAGAGAATATCATCCAAAAGATAAAGGACAATTAGAGTTTTATGTGGATTATGTAGATAAAAACTTAAAACTTAAAAATCATAATAAAACAATTGGATTATTAATAGTAAGAAAGAAAAATAAGTATGTTATAGAATATGTAACGAATAAAGATATTTATGTAACTACTTATAAATTAATATAGTTGGTATTTTAATTTTTATTTTTTTATCTATTTTACCAAGTAAATAATCACTGGATATAGAAAATAATTTTACATATTCTGTTAGAAAGGTTGTACTAATAATAGTATGCCCTTTTTCATATTTGCTAATTAAACTACGGTTCATAGTTAATTTTTTGCTTAATACTTCTTGGGTCATTTTATAAGCCTTTCTAGCTTCTCTTAATCTAATACTAGATAAATTAATATTAATTTCTTTTCGATTATGTTTATAATTTTTTGTATTAGTAAAACCTAAAGCATAATCAATACTACAATTAAATATATTACAAAAATCATTTAATCTTTTAATAGGAATAGGGTCTAATTCTAGTTCCCATAAAGAGTAAGTTCCTCTTGATACTCCTAATTTTTTGCTAACAGTAAATTGTTTTAGTTCACTTTCTTCACGTATGTCTTTTAATCGCATAATAATCCTCTCTTTTAGCCTCTTTAAAAGTATTTTATTATGATTAAAATTAATCGAGAATATATGCAGTTTATATTCACAAAATTTGTGGCTATTCAGTAAAAATGTCCCAAAATAGACAAGTAAGAACTACTTGTCTATTTTTTAGTGTTTTTC
>CAMMXG010000043.1 GCA_946500895.1 uncultured Mycoplasma sp.
CCACGATCTTTTATATAACTTAAAGCATCTTTATTTACATATTTTAAATTATAATTAAATATTTTATTTAAAAGTTCCATTGTTTTTAATAGGCTTTGCTCTTCTTCTGTATATTTTTTGAAAGTGGTCTTATATTTGTAATCATTATTTATTTTTCTTAAATTTGAAATATCTATATTCAAATTACATATATCAACTACTTTAGCAATTGCTTCATTTACAGAAATATCTTTGTTATTTAATTGTTTTTCTAATTTTTGAACAATTGAAATTACATTACCCGAAGTATGACATGAAAAACAAGATGCAATATTCTTTTTTGGATTAACACTAAAACTAGGGTTTGTATCATTATGAAAAGGACAGATTGCTTTTTTTCGACCGTCTGCATCTATTCCATAATATTCAACAACGTCTACAATACTTGCTTGCTTCTGAACTTCCTGATAAATATCTTGTATTGTAAATCCCCCTTTCTGTTAGATTTCTAATTCTAGCTCTTCTTTTTTCTTTTCTTGATTATCTTTTCGTTTCATAAATTCAATCAACTGCCTTGCTGTAATACCTACTTCTTTCCAACAACAAAAATGATTAGAACCACCTGTAAAATCTTTATCATGTTTCATTGTTCTAATTAAAACATTTTTATACCAATCATTTACAAAAAATCTTACATCTGAAATACTAACATAAACAAATCTATCTTCCTTTGAATCTTTAAGTACAGCTGAAAATTCATAATGATTTTTAGAAAATGAATGTAATTCAAGTTTATTTTCTAATGCCATCTTTTTTAAGTCGGATTTCATTCTTTTTTGAAATTCAACATAATCTTTACCTACTGATGTACCAGAGGAAAATGTATGTTTTAACCATTTATTATAATCCATCATGTTTCCTTTCTAAAAAACAAAAGAAAAAGACGTAGTACTTCAGTTTATACTACGCCTTAATTTTTTTTGTTTTTCTTTTTTGTTATTGAATAAATAATTCCAACTATACCTAGTAAAGATAAACTACCTATCACAATGTATAGTGGCATATTATTATCTAATCCTGTTTGAACAACTGGTAATAATGTATTTTGATATGCAAAACTATATACTAAATTTTCATCTACTTCTACTTTTACATTATCAACAAATAATCCCTCATCATTTAATTCTACTTTTATGACTTGGTCTGATAATCCATATCCTTCTGGTGCTTTTGTTTCTCTAATAAACCAAGTACCATAACGAATATCAATCAAAGCAGTTCCATCTTCAATATTAGCAGAATATTCTTTTACAACATTATCACAGTTTTTATCTTTACATAAAGAAAAAGTAAAATCTTTACTAATAATATTTTCTAATGTTTTATCATCAACTTTATTAACTAAAATATAGTTTTTGATTGCATCATTATATACATATTTAACATTGTCTACTACTTCTACATCTTGTCCTCGATATTCAGACACAATAGGAATAATAATGTCATTTGGATAATATCCGTTAGCTGGCTTTACTTCTGTTACTTCATAATAGATTTCACCATCATAAGATAAAGGCAAGTCAGCTTTGAAAGACAATTTTCCTTTGCTATTTGTTTTGCCAGTTTCAATAACAGTTCCTGCTTTTAGCAAAACTTCTCCACTAGGAAGTAAAATATCTTTCTTTAAAGTCAAATTAAAAACAGCTCCTTCAATAGCTGTTTCATCTTCACTATCTTTTTTATTAATTGTTACATCTACTTTCTGACGTTCATTTTGAACAGAAATGCTTTTAACAATAACTGGTGTATTACCATCCTCTTTGATAGTAATATCATATTTTGTATCATCAAGAACCATACCTTCTGGTGCTTCAGTTTCATAACCAACATATTCCCCTAACGGAAGTAATTTTGAATAAGTATCTTCTTTAGATGAAGTAACAATTTCATCTACAATAGTTCCCTTTTTATAAATAACACTTCCATCAGCTGGATCAATTATGTCTTCTTTAGCTTCAATAACAAATTTCATACCGTCAAGTTTTTGCTCTTCATAAATAAACTGATAATTACCATTTTCATCTTGTTCAATACCAGTTAAAACTTCTCCTGTTTTTTCAACTTTAACTTGTCCTTTGATAGATGTATTTGGTACTTCGATTACAGTTAGTGGATTGCCATCTTCATCAAGCTCGTAAATATTTTGATTAGTAATTTCAAATTCTATCTCATCCGTGATTAAATAACCATCAGGGTTTTTGATTTCCTCTAAAATATATTTTTGAGCTTTTAACTGAAGTGGTAAGACTACACTACCATTTTCTGATGTAGTCCAAGTATCATATTTTTTATCTCCCACTTTTTGAACCAAGTATTCACCAGTTTCAACATCTTTAATTTTAAAAGTTGTATTACTTAAAGTAATTGTTTTACCAGTTTCAGCATCTTTCTTAATTAATTTTAAATAACTAGTAAATAAACGGTTATTGATTATGTAATGCAAAGTATCTTGATTTTCAGATGAAACAGTAAATGTCCATTCATTTACTTTATCCGTATCAACTTTTCCTTTTACTTGTTTTACAATGAATGAGCCATAGGCAAGATCTTTTGATTTAGCATACCCTTCGCTATTTGTAATGAGATAATCATATTCTCTATTACTAAATTCTGATTTATGTTTATATGCTTCTTCAACAGAGCCATATTTATCAACATATTTTTTGGCAACTACTACAAATTCTGCTCCTTCTTCTTTTTCTACAATCTCAGATTCTTCACCAGATGTCATAATCTTTTGCAAATCAAAATTACCTGTGATTACCTCATCTTTAACAGTAGAATTTTTTATAATTACTTCTGAACTACCATCATCAACAATACTTACATTATAGGTATTCTTGTCAAGTTTGTAGCCTTTTGGTGGAGTAATTTCTTTCCAATAGTATTCTCCCAAAAATAAATTACCAACGGATGCTTTTCCATTAGAAATAGTCACACGTGCTACTTCTTGATTAGTTGTATATGCTGTACCACCAGTATCTGTATTTTTTATATTTTCTCTAGCATATAATCCATATACAGCCCCATCCAGCACAGCTTCATTTTGAGCAACATTAAATTCTTTATCTATTTTTTGAACATGAACTTCACCTTTCGGAACTCTTTCAGTTAATCTAAATACATGAATATAATCCATACCATTAACATTTATGGTAGTACTTCTAGTCATAACAGTTCCAAAAACTGAATCAACAACGCCATAATTAGTTGCTCCACCTAACATTGCAATTTTATTATCAAATAAGTGCATAAATGCAACGTGTCCTGATCCATCATAGTTTGCCTTGTCTTCAGGTCTTTGAATAACTAAATCACCATTTTTAAATAAACTAGCATTAGCTGGTACATCTTTTGCATAACCAGACCAAATATGTTCAGCATCTTCAGGATGAGCCATTGCATTATTATACATTTTAGATGGTGCGTATCTTGAGCCTCCACCTGATTGAGGAGTATCAATATCATAAGGATGAATTCCTACTATTGATTCACCAATACCTAACTTGTTTAGTACACGTGTAACAAAACCAGTACACGTTCCAACTTCACTGTAAGTCCAGCCAATATAATTTTGAGCAGTTTCAATTATTTTATCTCCATCAATATTTGCCATAGCATTAACTTTCATAACTAACGGAGTAAATGGTATAGACGACATTAAAATTCCAAATATAAGCACTACATTTAAAACTCCATGTAACTTCCTTTTAATTTTAGTTTTCATTCTTCTCTCCTTTCAAAATTAAAAGTCACTACTTATATAAGTATTCTAATGAATCGCCTCCTTTCGATTGGAAGTTAAAACACAAAAAAAGAAGATGCAATATCTCCTTTTTGAAACTTCCCTATATTATCATTTTACCACGTTTTTATAGGCACGTAAATGGCATTTTCAAAATTTTTCTATTTTTTTAACTATTCTTCTTTGTTTTTATAAATTTTATATGAAACCTTATAACTAATAAAATATATTATAAAACTTAATAATACAAGAAGAAATAAACCAAAGTTTTTTAATACACTTTCTAATTTTTCAATATCAACTGAAAGTCCAGACTCTTTTATAAGAAATCCTACTCCTGCTCCTATAAGTGCTAAAACAAATAATACAATAAACATTTGGATTCTACCTTTTTCTGCTCCCCATTTAAAAATACTAGGAATTTGAATTGCTTGAATAAGTGATACTCCAAATAGTCCACCAATAGTAGTAGCAAGTAGTGTATCTATATTTATATCTATAACATTATCTGGTCTTACATAATTCATAATATTACCTATTAACAAAGTTAATACAAACCCAAGTAAACTTCCTAATATAGTTGCACCAATAGCAAGGATGTATTTTTCTAAAACTATTTCTTTTCTAGTAACTGGTAAAGTTAATATATATCTATTTGATTTTGCCATTTCATCATAACTAAATGTTGAAAGTGAAATCATACCTACAATAATACCAATAACAACTGATCCCCAGTATATAGCATCTGTACCAATAATCGCCATACCACAAAATATCACAATTATAATTAATGTAGTTTTATAACTGGCTAAATTATATAAATCCTTTTTAAGTAACCCTTTTATCATAATTATCTTTCTCCTTTTATGTAAAATAGCATAATATCATCAATAGATGGTTTATCAATAGAAGTAATACCATACTTTTTCTTAAAAGTATTTTTATCATTTGTTAAAACTTCATACTGATATTTTCCTTTTTTATAACTTACATAATCTTTTTCATTTATTTTAGAAAATTCTTCTTTTGTACATTTAGCAACACCATATTCTTCTAACAGTTCTAAAGTAGGAACGTTTAAAACTATTTTTCCTTTATCAATAAATACTATGTAATCAGAAATATGTTCTAAGTCTGTTGTAATATGAGTAGATAATAGAATAGACCTTGTTTCATCTTCTTCAATATATTTTCTAAATATATCAAGTATTTCACTTCTTACAACTGGATCAAGCCCACTAGTTGGCTCATCTAATATTAGTAATTTTGGATTATGAGAGATAGCTGTTGCAATTTTTAATTTCATTTTCATACCACTTGAAAAATCTTTTACTAATTTATTAGTTGGTAATCCAAATTGTTTTAATAAATCATTATATTTATCTTCATCCCAAGTTTGATAAAAATCTTTCATAACAGAATTTATATGTTTAGGTGTTAAATATGTTGATAAAAAACTATCATCTAATACAACACCTAAATCTTTTTTTATTTCTTTTTCATGAGCTTTACTATCTTTTCCAAATATCTTAACTGTACCTTCCGAATTTATAATATTAAGTATAGATTTTATCGTAGTTGTTTTACCTGCTCCATTTTCTCCAATTAGCCCAACAATAGCACCACTTGGTACATTAAAACTTATTTTATCTAACAAAAAACCAGCATACTTTTTAGATAAATCTTTAATTTCAATATTGTTCATTTAAAGTTCCTCCTCAAAAATCATTTTAAATAATTCACTTACTTCTTCTTTTGAAATATTAGATAATTTAGATACTTCATAAATCTTTTCTATATAATCTTGAATCTCCTTTAATTTTTCTTCTTTAATTAAATCTAAATTTTTAGGAGATACATAACTTCCTTTTCCCTGCACAGTTTTTATGAAACCAGCCTTTTCTAATTCATCATAAGCTCTTTTAACTGTTAAAAAACTTATTTTTAATTCATTAGCTAAACTTCTAACAGACGGAAGCATCTCACCTTCTTTAAGCTCATTAGAAAATATTGCTTCCTTAATTGCATTTTCTATTTGCTCAAATATCGGAAGTCCACTACTGTTCGTTATAATGATATTCATCATACACCTCCTGTTACATCTGTTATGTTCTAATTATAACACTTTATAACAGTTTGTCAATACCATTTAATTTTAAAAAAGAAAAAACTACTATAATTAGCAGTTTAAT
>CAMMXG010000044.1 GCA_946500895.1 uncultured Mycoplasma sp.
GGAGAAAAGGGTGCTATTACCCTTGCTACTAATATGGCTGGTCGTGGTACCGATATTAAACTTGGTGAAGGTGTACGTGAACTTGGCGGATTATGTGTGATTGGTACGGAACGTCATGAATCTCGTCGTATTGATAACCAATTGCGTGGTCGTGCTGGTCGTCAAGGAGATCCTGGTATGAGTCAATTCTTTGTTTCTTTTGAAGATGATTTGATGAGAAGATTTGGTACGGATCGTATTAAAGGTATGCTTGAAAATCTAGGAGTTGGGGATCAAGCGATAAGAAGTAAAGCGCTCACTCGTTCTATTGAGTCTGCTCAAAAGAAGGTTGAAGGTAATAACTATGATATTCGTAAAAGTTTACTTGATTATGACAATGTTTTAAATGAACAAAGAGAAATCATTTATGCTAGACGTAATGAAATATTAGATATGGATTCTATTCATGAACGTGTATTTGAAACATTTAAGAATGTTATTCATGATGTTTGTGCAGGTCATATTGAACCAGAGGGATATCTAACTGAAGCGGATAAAGATGATATTACTGAATATGTTAATAATAATTATTTAAAGAAGAATAATTTGAAATTTGTGGATATTAAAGATTTAAATGATGAGGAAACTGAAAAATATATTACGGACTTAGTAATTAAAGACTATGAAGAAAAAATTAAAGATGTTCCAGTAAGCGATGATTTTGAAAAAGCTATTTCATTACGTGTAATTGATTCTAATTGGGTAGAACATATGAGTGCAATGGAACATTTAAAAGAAGGTATTGGTTTACGTGGTTATGGTCAAGTTAATCCGGTTCAAGCTTATACAATGGAAGGTTTTGAATTATTCGAAGATTTACTAACCAGAATAGATAATCAAATTGCTACTTTCCTTCTTAATGCTGAAATTAGACAAAATGTTACAAGAAAACAGACTTTAGATGGAAAAGCTAATGATGGAAAAGAAAAAGAGAAGGCTACTCCAAAAAGAGTTAATAAAATTGGTAGAAATGATCCATGTCCTTGTGGTTCGGGAAAGAAATATAAGAATTGTTGCGGAAAAAACGCATAAATAAAGGAAAAATTAAAATTTGGTTCGGATTTTTATGAAATGTCCACCAAACATTAAAAATATGTAGTAAAATGAAGGTGTGAACAAGAATTTAATTTGCTCGCACCTTTTAAATTTAAAAAGGAGGGTTTAATGAAAGAAAAGGATAATATAGTTATATATCAATCGGAAGATGGTAAAACAAAGATAGATGTAAAACTTGAAAGGGAAACTGTATGGTTATCACAACAACAAATGGCAGAATTATTTGGCACTTCAAGAACAAATATCATAGAACATATAAATAATATTTATGCTGAAGAGGAATTAGATAATGAATCAACTTGTCAGAATTTCCGACAGGTTCGAAAAGAAGGAAATAGAAATGTTACGAGAGAAATTCCTTTTTATAATTTAGATATGATAATTTCTTTAGGATATAGAATAAAATCTAAAATTGCTACTAATTTTAGAAAATGGGCAACAGAAAGATTAAAAGAGTATATGATTAAAGGCTTTACTATGGATGATGAAAGACTTAAAGGTAATGGTGGGTAGGAAATATGGAATTAAGTAAAGAAAAATATCAAGAATTATCAAAGCTTTTTATTCCTCAGGGAATGCATAATTCGGATCAATTATATATTCAGGATGGAAAAATTTATAAAATTTTTAATAGTACTGATTATATTGATGAAAAAGAGAGGAACATTGAGTTTTTAATCAAAAATCCAATTGTACATACTCCAGTTATTTATGATAAAATTTTAATTGATAGTCAATTTGCAGGTTATGTTATGGATTATATTCCCAATGCACACACTTTTAGAGAAGCATTGCATCAGGATTTGACTGATGAACAAAAGATTGCGGCTATTTTAGATGTATATGAAACTTTAGGTGTATTACATAGTGAGAATATCTTTTTAGGCGATATTCATTCTGATAACTTTATGATAGATAGTGATGGACGCGGGTTTGTTATTGATTTAGAAGAAATTAGATTTCCTGGAGATGAATTTAAGTTTAAACAATGTTATTTAGTAAATCTTAATCATGCTAGTAATAAAATAAATATTCCTTCTAAATATACTGATAATGTTAAGTTAATGATTTCCTCATTATCATTATTGTTAAATCAAGATTTGGAAGAGTATATTTCTCCTACTCTACATAGTATTAATTTAGAACAAATTTATTCGGAAGTGATATTACCTTTAAATAATCCTTCTTTAAATGAATATTTTGAAAAACTGATGATGAAGCAGGATGTTCCTTATTTTGGAGAATATTTAGAGGATCTACAACAAAAATTAATTAAGTAAAGAAAAGGAAGAAGCAATTGATTTTTCCTTTTTCTTATCTTATAATGATAATAGATAAGTGGGTGAGCTAAGTGCTTCATAGTGTACGTAATAAATTAAATATTGTTGTTCTTCCGAGTGTTTTGGAATTAACATATGATAAAGACAATAACACACTTCTTTTACCTATGAATTATAATATTAATGATTTAATATTAATTATTTCTAACTATTCTTTTCCTAATTTAAAAATTTTATCTACATCTCTTATTACAAAAGAAGTAATTGAAGCGATAAGAGATAATTCCCATATTTCATCTATTACTTTAGGAAGCGAAAAAGATCCTTATGTTTTAACTAGAGAAGTATTTGATGTTTTAAATGAATCAGAAAGTTTATTTACAATTGATACTGATGAAGTTGTGGGAAAATATAGTAGTAGAGAAATGGAATATTTGTCTTTTTTTAAAGATGTTAGAGTAGGACAGTATAAGTTATCAGATCTACTTACTTATAATACTTTTCATTTTTATAATTCTTTAAGTAAGAAGGAGTTAGGGTATTTAGAAAAATACATGGCTTCTAATGTTAGTATCTTTTTTGAGTATGGAGATTTTCAAAATATTATAGAGATTATTCAGAAACTCAGAAATAGAGGAATAGTATTTAATATTAGAGAATTGCCATCTGAAAAGTTTTTTAAAGAATTTCAAGATTTACTTAACTTGAATGAGAAAATATATATTGTTAATTCAATGAGCTTAGATAAATATATTTTCCTTAATTCTTATTTAGATTTAATGGTAAAAGATATTAAGGAATCTAATATGAGTCCTTATGAAAAGTATTTAGGTGTATATGAGATTGTTACTCATTTTAAAGAGTATTTGGAAAATACCCATAATACCGATGAAGCAAGAATATTAGAGAGAGTATTATTTAATAATTATATTGTTTGTAAAGGTTTTGCTGAACTAATTGTCGCTTTATTAGACAAAGTTGGGATAAGAGCATTTGATATAGATGTAGAGTATTATAAAGATAGTGAGAAAGTTAATACTCTTGATTATGCAAGACTTACAAAAGAACAAATAAAAGCAAAAGAAGGAAATATTGCTTATCATTCTCGGGTTTTAGTACGATTAGTGGATCCAAAATATGATATTGATGGTCTTTTTATTGCTGATCCTACTTGGGATAATGATCTTGTTCATCATTATTTTAACTATTCTTTATTAACTCCTTATGAAGTGTCTTTGGAAACAGAAAAATTCTATGATACAGATGTTAGTATTTTGAATGTTAGTAGTTCAGAAGAGTTTTGGGAAAAAATTAGGAAATTGCCTAATTCGCTTAGTTATTTTCTAGAATTTATAGAAAAATTAGATTATAATTATTTTAGTTATCTAAAAAAGACTTATGATTTAGATACTACTGATCTTAATATGTTGCTTGATATTTATAATTATATTATTATGCATACCAAGAAAAGAGTGACAAAGGATGTTAGAAATCAAGCTTTAGAAGTTTTATTTCATTTTATTCATCCGGATTTAGATCAAATTTATTTTGGTCAAATTAAAGATGATAACGAAGAAAGAGAAAATTTTCTTTTTCATGGAGGTGGAAGATAATGGATAATAAAGAATTTGAGGTAGTGCTCAAAGAATTGGAAGAAAAAGTATTAGATCTAGGGAGGTCACTTTGACACTGAAAAATTAGAAGAGGAAAAAAAGAATTTAGAATTAAAGGTTAATCAAAGTGATTTTTGGGAAGATGTAACAGTCGCTAATAAGACTTATCAACAATTAAAATTAGTTCAAAAAAAATTGAAAATTTATCATGATTTACTAGATAAAATTCACCTTTTATTAGAACTTATTTCTATTGGCGAAGAAGTATCTAATGATGATATTGATTGTATTAAAGATGAAGTAGAAGAACTGGAAATTGATACACTACTCAATGGGGAGTATGATCAATCTAATTGTTATTTAGAAATCCATCCAGGGGCTGGTGGAACAGAGTCTTGTGATTGGGCAAGTATGTTACTTCGAATGTATCAAAGATTTTTAGAAAAAAATAATTATCAAGTAAAAGTGATTGATTATCAAGATGGAGAAGAAGCTGGCATTAAAAGTGTTACATTGCATATTCAAGGTGATTATGCTTATGGTTATTTAAGATGTGAAAACGGAGTTCATAGATTAGTTCGAATTAGTCCATTTGATTCTAATAGGCGACGTCATACGTCTTTTGCTTCGGTTACTGTTACACCAGAATTTGATACAAGTATTAATATTGATATTAAAGATGAAGATTTGAAAATTGATGTATATCATTCTAGTGGAGCAGGAGGACAATCGGTTAATACTAGTAATTCAGCAGTTAGGATTACACATTTACCAACAAAAACAGTTGTTACCTGTCAGACAGAACGTAGTCAATTGCGCAATAAAGAAATTGCCATGGAATTATTAAAGAATAAACTTTATCAAAAAGAATTAGCAGAACAAGAAAAGATGAAAAAAGAAGTAACTGGAGATGCTAGTAGTATTGATTTCGGTAGTCAAATTAGAAGTTATATTTTAGAACCATATAAGTTAGTTAAGGATCATCGTTCTAAGTATGAATCAACTGATCCAGAAAAAGTTTTAGATGGCGATATTATGCCATTTATAAAAAGTGTGTTAAAGATGTAAACACACTTCTTTTTTTTCACAAATGGGACAAGTAAAATTAATTTTACTTGTTATTTTTAATCCATCTTCTAAAAGTTTTCCTATTTCTTTAGGAATACTAACATTATATTTACAATTATTACATATTAACCTATAATTCTTTTCTTCTAAAACATTTTTATCTGGTAATAAATTATGTATTGAAATATTTAGGGCATTTGCTAAATTATAGAGAGTATGGATGGAAAATGATTGATATGTGTTTGATTCGATGTTAGCAATAAAAGACAAGGAATAATTTGTTAGATCTGCTAACTGTTCTTGCGTTAATCCTTGCTTTTTTCGTTCCTTTTTTACTAGTTTCCCAATTTCATTATAAATAATTTTATTATCCATAAATATCACTTGGTAATATGCTAACATATTTAATGAGTGAAATTTGTCATTTCTTGTCAGTGTGGTATAAAAAAAATGAAGCGTTATTTTAATGCTTCAATTTCTTCTTTACTTAATCCAGTAGCTTCCATTATTTCTTCTACTTTAAAATTCATTTTTAAGAGATTTTTTGCTGTTTTGTTTAAAATGTACCCTTTGTCAAGGACAAGTTTTAATTTTTAAGAAGAAGGGATTT
>CAMMXG010000045.1 GCA_946500895.1 uncultured Mycoplasma sp.
TAAATCTTTTTTCATACACACCTCTTTAAAATAATAATAAAAGTGGGAATAATTATGCCCACTTAAATCTGTCTATCTAATTATAACACAAAATATCAATTTGTCAAAATTATTTTTCCTTTAACATCTCTACAATTCCATAAGTCATAGAAATATCAGTTGGTACAATTACTTTTGCTTCTATTGCTTCCGCAACTACTAAAGCAAAAGCACACATTGCTCGTGTGGCATCCCACCAAGCTGGATCACTAGAATTTTCTCTTATTTTATCAAGAGAAATCTCCTCAAAATATTTTTTAGTATCTTTTATTCTTGTATCAATATCCATCATAATTGGTGCATGATCATCTTTGTAAACAGTATTATCTTCGTAAGTGATACCAGACTCTCTAGCAAATTTTTCATGCCCACCTCCAGCTAAAATCAAAGTATTTGCTTTTAACTTAGGTAATTTTAATTCTTCTTTAATATAAGCCATAACCTTTTCTAAGGATGTAGAAGCCAAATCATTTGCTAAATCAGAAAATGCATTTATTATATCTATAACTCCAATTGATGTATTTGCTTCCTCTATAATTTCTCCATCATAAATAGCAATTTCAGTAGAACCACCACCACCAATCATAACACATACTCTATCAGAAACACATCTTGTAGCGCCTCTTACTGTCAAATGATTTTCTTCTTCCTCAACTATAATATGAAAATCATAACCAGTATTCCTTTTAAAAATGTCTAAAAATTCTTTTCTTTCCTCATCATTTAATTTTCTAAAAATACTTGTACCACAAATATAAACATCTTTGTAACGTTGATTTACTTCTTTTACCAAATCAATTAATAGATGAACATCATCTTCATTTAAAACATGATTTTCTTGATAATGTTTTTTAAATAAAATTGTTTTTTCATATATTCTTTTAATATCGCTTCCATCATATAAATCAACCTTAGTAACTGTAGAACCAACTTCAATAATAACTTTTTTCATAACTACCTCCAATTAAAGTATATCAAAAAAAGAAGAAAAACTAAATATTTTCTTCTCTTAAAGCTTCTAATATATTTTCTTTTTTGACCCTGCTAGCAGAATACCACATAGCAATTAAAACGATGATAAACACACCAACTACACTAACAAGAATACTTCCCCATGGAATAATGATACTGGTATCAAATACATTAGTTAAACTAAGGGAAATAAGTACATTGATTCCAATCGATACAGGTATTCCATAAATTAAAGATTTAAGACCAAAGAATAAACTTTCAAAAAATAATATTTTGTTAAAACCTCTAGGTGTTAGTCCTACACTTCTAAGCATTGCAAATTCTTTTCTTCTTAAATTAATATTCGTATTAATCGTATTAAAGACACTAGTAACGCCAATTAAAGTAACAAGTGTAATAAAACCATAGAAAAGAATTTTTATAGCTAAAACCATATTTTTTGTATTAGCATACTCTATCGCCGGACTAGAAATAGAATAACTAGAATTTAAACTAATTTTTCCATCCCGAATATCTTGATTAATTTCTTGATACTCAGAAGTAAATAAAGCAAGTCTCGCAAAATAGTCATCTGTATTATTGAATAAATCTTGATAAGTAGATAAAGATATCACTAAAATAGGAACAGGTGTATATAATGTATTTTTAAGTCCTAAAATATCATCATTAAAAACTTCTGTATGAATAGTAAAAGAATGATTATCATCTAAAACTTGTAAATTATAGTTAGAGCTATTAAATAAATCAATATCCCGAACAGTTCTACTACTATCACCATAAATCGTAAAATACTTAGAATTAATAAGTAAACTATCAGCATTCGTAATTTCTCTATAATCCTCATCACTTAATACATAATAATTAAAAACAAGTCCATCATCTTCCACAATATCTTGATATCCTAAATTACGATATTCTAAAGTAAAATCATCTTCACTTAAATTAGTAACCCGAATCGCTCCATAATTCATAATTTCTAAAGAATGATCAATATCATAAGCACGAAGAATCTCATTTATATCATCTTCTATTTGTGAAAGACTTCCCGATAGATCTATTCCAATATCATAATCATAGTAATCAACTGCATCACTTGCTTTTGTCACATAACCTAAATAAGAAGTAAAAGTATTAAACATTACAATACTAATAAATAAGGATATAACAGTAATACGATATTTCTTTTTATTTCTTTTAATATTCTTAAAAGCAATATCTCCTTCTGTTCCAAATAATTTTCTAATAAATTTAGGAGTTTTAACTTCTTTTTTAGATATTTTAATATCATCATTTCCTCTTATCGCTTCAATCGGTGTTATTTTACTACTTCTCTTCGCTGGTAAATAAGCTGAAATAAAAATGACTAAAACCATAAATATAAGAGGAATAACTAAATAGAGTAAATTAACATGAAAAACAAACTCAATATCAATAAAATCGTAAAGCAAATGATTTAATATTAATATAACTACATATATACCTACAAAAGCTCCAACAATACCAATTACAATACCGATAATACCAACAAGAAAAGCTTCAAATAATACGGTTTTAAGAATTTGTTTCTGGGTTGCTCCAACTGATGCATAAAGCCCAAAGCTTTTCTTCCTCTCCATAGTAGATATAGCAAAAGAATTATAAATAACAATAATACAGCCTACCGAAATAACAGTAAGAGCAATTAAAATCAAAGGTAAATAAGTACTATTGATATTATCATACTGACTAACCCCATAAAAATACAAAAGTTGGGAATTGTAATTAACAGACAAATCTTCTAAATTTAGATTATTTATGATATCTTCCGTATACTCATAAGTTTTCGATGGATTTTTATACTCTAAATAAATATTATAAAGATTATGATGATTGGTATCTAAGCTAAAAGCCATATACCCTGCTGCATTATAATCCTCATAAAAACTTCGCTCTACAATACCTACAATAGTATAAGTCTTACTCATCGTAACATGAAGTTCTTCTGGTTGAGGAATAGATGTATCTTCCTCCCAAGACGAGGCAAGACCATAATTATGACTAACTTCCAGTTCTTCTCCATCAACTACACGAGTACCAATATCAAGAGTAATCGTATCACCTACTTGATAATGAAGGCCACCATCACTATTTACATGTTCACTAATAACAAGTTCATTACTATTTTCAGGCAATCTTCCCTGAATTAAAGTAAGAGTATCTAAAAAATTATTACTAGCCTCACTAACATAAAGGTAAGGTTTATAATCATTAGTACTATTAATTTCAGCAAATCCCAAAGGCGCAAAATAATAGGAAGAACTTAAATTAATATTATTTTCAATTACTTCTAAATCTTGATAGTTGATACCTTCAATCATCGCTTGATAGCTACCCCTACTTTTTTCTACATCAAGACGCATTGACTCCAAATAAGATGAAACAAGAAGACCAATTCCAACCATTAAAGCAGTTGATAAAACAATACCAATAATAGTAACTAAAGTTCTTTTTTTATTCATAAGCAGATGTTTGATAGTTAGTTTATTAAGAATTTGCATGTTCCTCACCTACTAATTCATCACTTATAATTTTTCCATCTTCAAGAGTAATAATTCTACTGGCATGTAAGGCCAGTTCTTTATCATGTGTAATCATAATAATCGTTTGATGATACTTTTCATTAGATACTTTTAAAAGTTCAAGTATTTCCCTACTTGCTTTACTATCCAAATTACCAGTCGGTTCATCAGCAAGCAACAAAGCTGGATGATTCATTAAAGCTCTACCAATAGATACTCTTTGTTGTTGTCCACCTGAAAGTTCATTCGGTAAATGATTCACTCTATCTTCTAAACCTAAAGTATGAATTAAATCATTTAAATATTTTGTATCCGGCTTTTTACCATCAAGTAAAATTGGCAAAGTAATATTTTCCTTTACATTTAAAATAGGAAGTAAATTATAAAATTGATAAATAAGACCTACTTCTCTTCTTCTAAATATTGCTAAATTATTTTCATTTAACTGATAAACATCTTTACCATTTAAGTAAACATGCCCACTAGTTGGATGATCTACTCCACCTAAAATATGCAGTAAAGTAGATTTGCCAGAACCACTAGCCCCAACAATCGCTACAAATTCTCCTTTATTGACACCAAAACTTACATGATCTAATGCCTTTACTGGAACACCACCTGTATCATACGTTTTACATAAATCTACAACTTTTAATATTTCCATATTTTTCTCCTCCAATAACATTATAGTAAATAATAGTGACTATAAAGTGACTATAATAATGACAATTTAGTCACAATACAAATAGCAGATAAATTATCTGCTATAAAATATCGTATCAGCTTTAAATACAAGACTTAAAACATCAATATTATTTATTTAGGAAATATACTCCAGTGGTTAACCTTGTATTCTAATGCTTTTCTACTTAACCTTAATCAAGTATTGAGTTTAAAAGAATATTGGGCGCACACCAATCGTGTTATTCACGTTCGTGTTGTTGAGCCAGCCATCATTATCCACATAGAACACGTTAGCATTACCGCTAGAGGTAAAGCGATTCGGAGACAACAACTTCATATAATAGATTAACCTCTTTAATTATACCGCAACAAATAAACAGTAGCAAATATAAAATTTTACTAAAAAATGGAGAAATTACTCTCCACCCAATATTGTTCTAACTTTAAATACAAGATCTAAAATATCAATATTATCTATTCAGGTTTCCCTACGGTTAATCTTGTATCCTAATGCTTTTTATTTAGCCTTAACCAAATATTAAGTTTAAAAGGATATTGGGCGCACACCAAACGCGCTATTCACGTTCGTATTAGTGAGGTTGCCACTCGTATTCACAAGGAACACGCGAGCAGGATAGGTATTGGAAGAGTTATAGTTATACGGAGACAAAACACTTCACGTTTCTAAGATTAACCTTAATAATTATATCACAAAACTAATAATTTCTTTTAATAAAAATAATCTTAAAAGTAGTATACTTTCCAACTTCACTTTCTACTTCAATTTTACCATTATGTTTTTCAATGATAATACGAGCCATATTAAGTCCTATACCCATACTATTTTTAGAAGAACTAGTACTATAAAATCTTTTAAAAATATTTTTAATATCACTTTTTTTAATACCAACACCATTATCAGTTATCGAAATAGATTTATAAACTGGATTATCATCACCAGTAATAGTAATTTTTCCATTTTCTAAACTATGTTCACAAGCATTTTTTAAAACATTAGTAAGAGCTTCTCGCATCCAAAGAATATCACAAAAAAGATTAAAATCTAGATTTTTCTTAATAATAGTTACATGTTTTAATTCTAATGAAATTAACAGAGATTCTAAAGCATCATCAATT
>CAMMXG010000046.1 GCA_946500895.1 uncultured Mycoplasma sp.
CTTTTCCTTGTGCTCCTGTATAGAATGGATGACATTCACTACAAATTTCAACTTGGATATTTTCTTTTGTTGAATGAGTTTTAAATGTTGCACCACATGCGCAAGTAATAGTTGTTTCTTTAGTCTCTGGATGTATTCCTTTTTTCATTTTTTACCTCCCGCCATATCAAAATTTTTTGACATAGTAATTCGTTTGTCTTAAGTATTATATCATATTTTTTCTACTTTACAATACTTTTTTTATTTCTTCATATATTCTTTTATGTCCAAGATAATTGATATAGTAACTATCTTTTTGCAAAAAGTATTCTTCATTCATTAGAATTTTATTTATATCTACAAATAAAAAACCATTGGTTAAAGCAATATCTCGCATGCTGGCATTTAGTTTTTCAATCGTTAATAAATCATTTTTACCCCATGTATATAAACTTATTATAATTACTTTATTTTGATTTAACATATTTACCATACTTAATAATTCTTCTAAGTCATGTAAATATTCATTTTTTATTTGATTGGTTATTTTTTTACTTGCTAGTTCATCCATGCCGATTGCAATTGTTAAAATCTCAGCTTTATTTATCGCTTGTTTTATTTCTATTTTTTCGTTTTTTAAAGTTACTTCTTTGTTGTCTTTTATTTCATATATTAATTCTTTGATTGTTTTGTTTGAACTTGCATATTCAATATAATGATTTAATTTGTGTTTGGTTATATAATCTTCTTTTAAATAGTCGTTAAAACTATAGCCTTCAATTCCATATGGTGTTTCGCCTGAAGATAAGCCATCGCCAATAGACATGATTGTTATTTCGTTATTTTGGGTAAAGAAATAAATAATTATTGATAATATCCCACCTAGCAAAGTGATTAATATTAACTTCTTTTTCATTTTCTTCACCTCAAAAAAAATATAGTACACTATACTATATTTCTTTGATTTTAATTTTAGCACCTACATTGGCGAGCTTACTTTCAATGTCTTCATATCCTCTTAATATATGTTCAACATCATTAATAATAGTTGTTCCAGTCGCAGTTAGGCCTGCTAAGACTAGGGCTGCGCCACCACGAAGATCTGTTGCTACAACTTCTTCACCATGAAGCTTGCTTGGACCAATTGTCATAGAACTCATTCCTTTTACCGTAATATTTGCTCCCATTTTGTTTAATGATGGAACATGACCCATTCGGTTTTCCCAAATTGTTTCTTCAAAAAGACTGGTTCCATTCGCTTGAGTAAGTAATACTGCCATAGGTTGACCAATATCTGTTGGAAATCCCGGATAAACTAAAGTCTTAATATTAGTTGGTTTTAAATCGTCTACTCTACTTATTACAATATTATCTTTGTTTATAGTAATATCCGAACCCATATCTTTTAATTTATTTGTTAAGGCTTCCAAATGTTTTGGTATAATATTTTTTATACATAAATTTTTGCCTACTAAAGCTCCTAAAATAATGTAAGTTCCTGCTTCAATTCGATCTGGCAAGACAGTAATATTTCCTCCATGAAGTTTTTCAACCCCATAAATGGTTATTTCATCAGTACCAGCACCTTCTATTTTGGCACCCATACTTATTAGGAAATCAGCAATATTTTCGATTTCGGCTTCTTTAGCAGCATTGTGAATCACTGTTTTTCCTTCTGCTAAAACACTTGCAAACATTAAATTGATTGTGGCGCCAACACTTTGGAATCTTAAATAGATATCCGTTCCAATTAATTTGTCAGCCTTTAAAATATATTTGTTTCCCTCTGTTTTAATTTCAGCACCTAAAGCTTTAAATCCATCAAGATGAATGTCAATCGGTCTAGCACCAATATTGCATCCGCCTGGTATATATATTTCGACATATTTTTCTCTTCCAAGTAAAGCTCCCATGAAATAGTAAGATGCTCTCAGTTTCTTGGAATGTTCTTCATCTATTAAAGCATTCCTTAAATTAGTTGTATCAATTTCTATAACATCTTTATTAAGCAATACATCACAATTTAAAATTTCTAAAATATCAATTAAAGCATCACGATCAGAAATATTCGGTACATTTTTAATCACACTTTTACCATCTGCTAAAATAGAGGCTGGGATTAAAGCTACTGCACTATTCTTTGCTCCACCGATTAGAATATCTCCACTTAATGTATGATTCCCCTCAATTATCATTTGTTTCATTTTAACACACCCTATCTATAAGAAAAAAATTATAGTATATATAGGCTCTTATACTATTTTTTATGATTAATAATTATTTTGGTGCATATTAAAAGAATTTAATATTTCCCCCATAATTAATATATCGAGTTATTTTATTTTTGTCAAACATTTTCCCTTTTTTTGTGTCTAATTTGAATAAAAATTGTAAATATTCTCTTAATTAGTTTAGGTGAAACTCATGAAAAAAATTATTATTGTTTTATTTTTAGTTAGTTTAGGGTTTATTTTTACGAATAAAGATGAAGAAATATTAATACCGGGGGAAGCGATAAGATTTCGGGTAATTGCTAATAGTAATACTTTAGAAGATCAAACCGAGAAGTTAGCTATTAAAGATCAAGTTGAAAAGGAAATTTATAATCTTATTAATGGGGCAAGAAACGTAAGTGAAGTTCGAGATATAATTCAAAGTAATATGGACACGATTAATGATATTGTAAGTAGTTATCAAGTTCCTTATCAAATTAGTTATGGAAATAATTATTTTCCTAGTAAAACTTATAAGGGAATTATTTATCCGGCTGGTAATTATGAATCTTTGGTAATTACGCTAGGTGAAGGTGCTGGGAATAATTTCTGGTGTGTATTATTTCCCCCGCTTTGTTTACTTGAGAATAGTAACGCTGATGTTAGTGATGTAGAATATCAATTGTATGTTAAGAAATTATTAGATCAGTTCTAAAAGTTAAAACCTCTAATAAAATTTGTTAGGAGGTTTTTTATTTGAGAGAATTATTTAGTATTATTTTAATTGGAATTGCTCTTTCGATGGATACTTTTTCACTATCTTTAGGAGTAGGTATGTTTAATGTTTCAAATAAAAAGGCTCTTAAATTAGCTGGGATTGTAGGATTAATGCATTTTATTATGCCATTTTTAGGTATGATGCTTGGAGAACAATTGATTCATATATTTGAAATTAAATATGATATATTGCTTGGATTTATTCTTATTATTATTGCTTTACAAATGATTATTGATATTATAAGACATGAAGAAGAAAAATTTAATTTATCTCTTATTGGAATGTTTGTTTTTGCTTTTGGAGTTAGTTTAGATAGTTTTTCTTTAGGTTTGGGATTAAAAGCGATTACTTCTAATATTTATTTAGCTATGAGTGTATTTGCCATATGTAGTGCTTTATTTACCTATTTTGGAGTTGTTGTAGGAAGATTTGCTAATAAATTACTTGGTACATATGCAAATATTTTGGGTGCTATTATTTTATTTGTCTTAGGTTTGATGCATTTAATATAAAAAACCCAGGATATTCTGGGTTATTTTGTTTCAATACGATTAAATAATATTTGTGGTTCATTTAATTTTAAATTTTCTTCTAGATTTCCAAAATTAATGCTTTCATAACTAGTTTCTTTAGTATTAAGTTGTTCTAATATTTTATTGGTTGTATCAGGAATAAATGGACTTAATAAAATGGCACAAATACGAATAGATTCAAGTAAGTTATATAAAACAGTTGCTAATCTATCTTTTTTACTTTCATCCTTAGCTAAAGTCCATGGTACTGTTTCATCAATATACTTATTACAACTGCGTAGTACTTCCATAATTTCTTCGATTGCTTCATTTACTTTTAGACCATTCATTTTTTCTTCGACAATATTTTTTAGGTTATTTACTTTCTCTATTAGTTCATGGTCAAGTTCTTCGTAAACGCGTGGATTCTTTGTAACACCATCAAAATATTTGTGTTCCATTGTGATTGTTCTATTAACTAAATTTCCTAAAGTATTGGCTAAATCACTATTTGTTCTAGAAATTAAAGCTTCTTCTGAAAAATTTCCATCGCTACCAAATGGTACTTCTCTTAGTGCATAATATCGTACAGCATCTATTCCATAAGCATTAATATATTCTCTAGGATCCTTATAATTTCCTAAGCTTTTAGAAATTTTACCACCATCTATTTTTAACCATCCATGGCCAAATACTTGTTTTGGTAAAGGTAGGCCTAAAGCCATTAGCATACAAGGCCAAATAATAACATGGAATCTGACAATTTCTTTTCCTACTAAATGAAGATCAGCAGGCCAATACTTTTTCATTAAAGTATCATCTTCAGGATATCCTAGAGATGTAATATAATTAGATAATGCATCTACCCATACATAAACCACGTGTTTCGGATCAAAGTCAACAGGTATTCCCCAACTGAAACTCGTTCTTGATACACATAAATCTTCTAATCCCGTATTAATGAAATTGTTTAACATTTCATTTTTACGAGATAATGGTAAGATAAAATCTGGGTGTTCTTCATAATATTTTACTAGTCTATCTTGATATTTTGATAATTTGAAAAAGTATGCTTCTTCACTTACTAGTTTTACCTCTCTTCCACAATCAGGACATTTTCCATCTACAAGTTGGGATTCTGTCCAAAAAGATTCACAAGGAACGCAATATAATCCCTCATATGTTCCTTTGTAAATATCGCCTTGTTCATATAATTTTTTAAATATTTTTTGGACACGTCTTACATGATCTTCATCAGTTGTACGAATAAAATAATCATAAGAAATATTTAGAGATTTCCATAAATCTTTTGCATCTTCGATTATTTTATCAACATATTCCTTTGGTGTTACGCCTGCTTCATGAGCTTTTTTCTCAATTTTTTCACCATGTTCATCGGTACCAGTTTGATAATATACATCATATCCTGTTAATCTTTTATATCTTGCTATCGCATCAGCAATAATAGTGGTATAGCAATGTCCAATATGAAAATTGGCACTTGGATAATAAATTGGTGTTGTAATATAAAATTTTTCTTTCATCTTTTCTCCTCCTTTAAAACAAATAAAAAACCATAAACTAAGGAC
Organism: uncultured Mycoplasma sp.; assembly: GCA_946500895.1. Classification (GTDB taxonomy): domain Bacteria; phylum Bacillota_I; class Bacilli_A; order RF39; family UBA660; genus Caccenecus. The sequence goes on from CAMMXG010000046.1 coordinate 5,072, forward strand.
GAGTATTACCCGCGGTACCACCTTAATTCATGATTTTATCATGCACTTTACTCATATAACGGTGAGTACCCGTTTAAACTCCAGAGTCATCTTCCACATTACTTTATGTTTATTTCCATCAACCATAAACTTTCTATATTAAAAATAATATGTACTCATTCCTTCAACATTTAATTGCTTCAATTATATTATATGCTGGCATTAAATGTCAAGAAATTTAAATATCAAGTGTGGCTATTCAGTAAAAATGTCCCACTTTTTAATTTTGTTATTCAGTAAAAATG
>CAMMXG010000047.1 GCA_946500895.1 uncultured Mycoplasma sp.
GCAAGTTTTCATGATTATCTTTTTGGATAAGCATGATTATTATAATAAGCAATAAAGTCATATCACTCATTTGCATCCCCTCCTACTTTCGTAAAAACCCCCTGAATCATCAAAGTAGTTTAAACTACTCATAAAAAAGAAAGCAGGCGCTACCACCAGTTAAATAACGATTATTTATTATGGGTGATTACATAAGAAAATGCAAGAAAAAGCGTTCGACAAAGTTCGATGGATTTTGACATTTGTGTCGAAAATGTTATTTTATACATATTGGCATCTATTTTGAATGATTTTATTTACTCATTAGAAAAAGCAACCAAACTAATTTTGATTGCTATATAAATTGTTATAAATATCCATAAATTTTTCATATAATTTTTGACATTCTTCTACATTCATCTCGGGTGTGTTTTTTAATGGATTTTCTAATTTTAATTCAGCATATTTTGTGAAGCCTAAATGATGAAATGGTAAAAATTCTATTTTTTCAATATTTTTGATTTTTAATAAATAGTTAGCAATTTCATGCAAATATTCTTCGTTATCCATAATGCCTGGTACGATTACTTGTCTTATCCAAACTGGTTTTCCACTTTTATTTAGACTTTCAATAAATTTTTCACTTTCAGAAATATCCATTCCTGTTAATTTTTGGTATCCTTCCTTATTTGGATGTTTAATATCTAGTAATACTAAATCAACTAAAGATAGAATTTCATCATACTCTCCAATACCAACACCGGCAGTGTCGATTGCTATATGAATACCCTCTTCTTTTAACCTTTTGCAAATCTCAAGTAAAAAGTCAATTTGTAAAAGAGGTTCACCACCTGAAAATGTTACACCACCATTATTTCTTTTAAAATAGGGTTTGTTGCGAAGTATTTTGGTTACTAATTCATCAATTGTGTAATTTCCAGCACCCATATTCCACATTTCAGGATTATGGCAATATAGGCATCTTAACTTACACCCATTTAAGAAAATAACAGTACGTATTCCTGGACCATCAACAAGTCCAAAGGTTTCAATAGAATTAACACTTGCCTTCATTAAATTCTCTCATGGAAAGTTCTGGCAATTACTTCTTCTTGTTGTTTTCTCGTAAGTCTGTTAAATCTTACCGCATAGCCAGATACTCTTATGGTTAATAATGGATATTTATCAGGATTTTCCATCGCATCAATTAATGTTTCTCTATTTAAAACATTAACGTTTAAGTGATGTGCTCCTTGAATAAAATATCCTTCTAGTAAGCTTACTAAATTATCAATTTGTTCTTCTTTACTATGACCTAAAGCACTAGGAATAATTGAGAATGTATTAGAAATACCATCACGACAACATTTGGCATATTCAAGTTTTGCAACAGAGTTTAGGGAAGCTATGGCACCAGACTCATCTCTACCATGCATTGGATTAGCACCTGGAGCAAAAGCAACTCCGGCCTTTCTTCCATCAGGAGTAGAACCAGTCTTAGACCCATAAACAACATTGGATGTAATTGTTAGGATTGATAGAGTTGGTTCAGCATCACGATAACATTTATGTTTAGCAAGTTCTTCATAAAATTTTTCAGTCACTTCTCTCGCTATATCATCGACACGATCATCATCATTTCCATATTTAGGGAAGTCACCTTCTATTTTAAAGTCAATCGCAATTCCCTCTTCATTTCTAATTGGACGCACTTTCGCATATTTTATCGCTGATAGAGAATCTGCCACAACTGAAAGACCTGCTACACCATAAGCCATAAGGCGTCTTACATGAGTGTCATGTAGAGCCATTTGTCCAGCTTCATAAGCATATTTATCATGCATGTAATGAATAATATTCATGGCATTAGAATAAACTTCAGCAACTTTCTCTAACATTTTAAAGTAGTTTTTCTTTACTTTTTCGTAATCAAGTACTTCATCCATATTTTTTTCGAAGCCTTCAATTACAAGAGTATTTTTCATTTCGTCTACGCCACCATTGATTGAGTAAAGTAGCGCTTTGGCTAAATTGCATCTTGCTCCGAAAAATTGCATGTCTTTGCCTTCACGCATTGCCGATACACAACAAGCAATCGCATAATCATCACCATATAATGGACGCATAACATCATCATTTTCATATTGAATAGCATCAGTGTCAATACTCATTTTCGCACAATATTTCTTGAAGTTTTCTGGTAAATGTTCACTCCATAAAATTGTCATGTTTGGCTCTGGTGCTGGATCTAAATTGGTTAGAGTATGAAGCATACGATAGCTTGTTTTTGTAATCATACTTTCACCAGATTCAGTAATACCTCCAATAGATGCTGTAACCCAAGTTGGATCACCTGAGAATAATTCATCATATTCTGGTGTTCTTAGGTGTCTTACTAGTCTTAATTTAATGACAAACTGATCAATTATTTCTTGAATTTCACTCTCAGTAATTGTTCCTTCTTTTAAATCTCTTTCAAAATAAATATCAAAGAAAGCATCCACACGACCTAAGCTCATTGCTGCGCCATTATTTTCTTTTACAGCGGCTAGGTAAGCAAAATAAGTCCATTGGACTGCTTCTAGCCCATTTTTAGCAGGTTTAGAAATATCAATACCATAACGACTTGCCATTTCTTTTATCTCTTTTAAAGCTTTAATTTGCATTGATACATCTTCTCTAAGTTGGATTAATTCACGATCCATTGGACCTAAAAGGTTAGCTAAATCTTTCTTCTTTTCTTCTATTAAATAATCAATACCATATAGAGCTACACGTCTGTAATCGCCAATAATACGTCCACGCCCATAAGCATCAGGAAGTCCTGTTAAAAGGCCAGCATGACGCGCTCTTTTAATTTCATCCGTATAAGCATCAAAAACACCATCATTATGAGTTTTGCGAAATTCATTAAAATATTTATCTACTTCAGGATTTAATTTATAACCATAAGCTTCTAACTCTTGATAAACCATACGAATACCACCATATGGATTTACAATTCTTTTTAATGGTTTGTCGGTTTGAAGACCTACAATTACATCATCTTCACTACATATATATCCCGGTTCAAAAGCATTAATTCCTGACATATGATCTACATCTATGTCTAAAACTTTTTTCTTTAATTCTTCTTTTAAAAGATTACTACATGTACTCCAAACTTTATCTGTTTTTGGTGTAGTTCCTTCTAAAAAAGATTCATCACCTTCATATGCTTTGTAATTTTGTTTGATAAAATCACTTACATTTATTTCTTGGGTCCAAAGACCATCTTTAAAATTTCTCCATTCTTCTTTCATATATTACCTCCATGCTAAAACATTATATCATTAATCATTATTTCTGTTTAGTGCTTTTTTGAAAAATTGTCATTCTATTGATATGTTTAATAAATGTAAATTAAGGCAAACTATTATTAGTGATGAATATGAAATTAGAACAAAAAGCTTTATATTTAAATATCATTGTCAATTTATTTGTTTCTTTTATTAAAATTTTTAGTGGTGTTTTTTGGAACGCTTTTACTCTTTTAATTGACGGTATCTATACAATCAGTGATTTGATAACAGACGTTATTGCTTTATTTGGAATTAAAATTGGAAGAAAACGTGCGAATAAAAATCACCCTTATGGATATGGAAGAGTTTTTTATGTAATAGAACTTTTTATGGGAATACTTGCCTTTTTAGTTGGTATTTTTGTTATTTATCTTAGCTTTAAGATTGATTATCAAAAGCCACCATTAGGGATTATTTTCCTGATTTTAGGGATTGTTTTTTTGAAACTTATTAGTGCTAGGAATTTATTTTGGGTTGGAAAGAAAGAAAAAAGCGAATTACTAGTTGTATCTAGCTTTGAATCTAAAATGGAAGCTTTCTCTACTCTAGGATTAATTGTCATTATCATTCTTGGTCAGTTTATTCCTAAAATTGATATGATTGGTGGTATCTTGATTGCCATTCTTTTAATTATTCAGTCAGTTAAAATTATTAAACAAAATATTAATTTTTTAATTGGTAATACTTATGAAGATGAAAATATTAAAGAAAAGGTTAAAAAGATTGTTGATAAATATAAAGTTATTAACATTCTGGATATTACTCTTATTAATGATGGACCTTATTATGAGTTAATTCTTAAAATAAAAGCACATAGAAATATTAAAGTTTCTCACTTACTTAGAGCGCAAAATAAAATAAAAAAAGAACTTAAAGCCAAAACATGGGGCATTAAGTTCATTGAATTTCATCTTGTTTAATTATTGTAAGAATAGTATTAAAGATATAACAAAGAAAAGAATTCCTAATATAAGAGTTAATCTACTAATAAATAGTTCAAATCCTCTTTCTTTCATATTTTGAAATAATACTTCGTTTCCACCAGTAATAATTTGTCCGGCATCACTTGCTTTATTTCCTTGTAATAATACTACAACAATAAGTAAAACAGATATAATTAATAAAAGTGTTTCTAACATAAATAATCATTCCTTTTTTGAACATGTATAGTATAACATAAAATAAGAGCTAAAACAATAGTTTTTATTGATAGAAGTTTTCCCATGGATCTTTTCTTTTTAATCTTTTTATAGCCATTTCCATTGTTATTTCATCTGGTTTTATTTTATCTAGTTCATTCCAGGAAATAGGCATAGATACTGTTAGTTTATCCCTAATTCTAAGAGAATAGGGAGCAACACTAGTAGCACCTTTGGTGTTTCTTACCCAATCAATAAAAATCTTGCCTTTACGTTTTTCTTTTTTCATATTACTTGTATATTTATCCGGCCATTTTACTTCCATTAGTTTGGCAATATTTTTAGCAATTGTTCTGGCATTTTTCCATGTTGCTTTGGTACTTAATGGTACTACAATATGATAGCCTTTGCCGCCACTTGTTTTTAAGAATGAAACTAACCTGTATTCATCTAAAATACTTTTTAAGTCTTTTACCCCCTCTCTTAACTTTTCTAGACTTAATACTTCATCAGGATCTAAATCAAAAACTAGCATATCAGCATGTCTTAAATCATTTGCATGACAACCCCATATATGAAATTCATAGCTGTTCATTTGCACTTCACTGATTAGTCCATTTATATCTTTGATATAATAATAATCATTTTGTTTTTCTTCTTTGTTTACTATTTTTTTCTTACCTAAAAAACCATATATATTTTCAAAATGCTTTTTGTAAAATTTATCTCCTTTAGAACCATTAGGATAACGAATAGTACTTATAAGTCTATTTTCAATTAAAGGTAACATGCGTTTTGATACAGCTTTAT
>CAMMXG010000048.1 GCA_946500895.1 uncultured Mycoplasma sp.
ATATGAATTCACCTGAATAAATGTTTTATTTAACCATAAACATTTATATTTTAGTGTTCTTATTATTTCACTAAATGTAGCATTTGTGATTTCTTTTCTTAATCTTTTGTGGTTATTTTTCTTTTCCAACATCTTCTTTACTTGGAGATTTTCAGCGATTATAATATCATGATACTTAGTTACTTGTTTTATTATTTCTTCTACTGTCTTTTTTCTAGCATTTTTTAATTTTCGATATACTTCTTCCAGTTTTTTCTTACATTTAACATAATTTTTACTTCCTTTAATCTTTCTTGATAATCCAAGTTGGAATCCCTTAATCTTTCTTTCATATTTATCTAAATATCTTGGGTTGCCATAATATTCTTTATTACTTGTAACAACTAAATTTTTTACTCCTAGATCTATTCCTACTGATGTATTATTTCTTCTTTCTGGTAACTCTATTTCTTCTTCTACGCAAAGAGACACATAAAATCTAGTACCTACTTCCCTAATAGTGGCATTTAGTATTCTTCCTGGTAACTTATCTAAATTACGATATCCTCTTATCTTAACTTCTTTTAACTTAGGTAATTCTATTACTCTTCTTTTTAAATCTACTTTAATATTTTCATAAACAGTACCTTTATAACTACTTGTAACAAAGCTAGTACGAAAACTTTCTTTCACTCCTTTTTTCTTAAATTTTGGATACCCTCCTTGATTATTTTCTTGTTTACTAAAACCTACCATTAAATCAGTAATGGCATTCTGCAGGGAACAGCTATCTACTTCTTTTAAAAATGAATATTCTTTTTTTAATTTTGGTAATTCTTTTATCAAGTCAAACTTTGTTAAATATTTATTATTTCTTTTTAAATCTAAACAATAATTATAAACAAATCTTGTACACCCGAATGTTTTATGAATTAATGCCACTTGATCACTAGTCGGATATAAACGAAACTTATAAGCTTTATGTATTTTCATATTCATGAGCAACCCTGATAATAGAATTATACTATAAATACATACGTTCGTCAAGAACAATTTTTAAAAATACACGAATTTCGTGTATTTTCCTATAAGATAAAAAAAGATAACTTTCGTTACCCTTTTCGTGTTTCTTCAATTAATCTTATAGCGTCTTCTTTTGTTTCGGCAGTAGCTAGAAATAGCTTTTTGTGGCAAAAATGGGCTGTTTTAATGCCGCTTATTTTTTGTAATTCTTCATCTCTTAGTCCGGCCCATTCTTTTTTAAAAGGAATCTTTGGTGTAAAGCCTTTATATTTTGTTGGGACAGTATGTGCGGCAAAACAACCGCGATTCGATGGATATACAACAAAATCAACGTCAAGTCCTAATTTGAAAATGGCATATTCATAAGGAATATATTCGTCTAATATAAGTGTTTTGTCTTTTATATCTTTTGCTTTCTTTTCTGTTTCTGTTATAGCATATACTTTTCCAATCGCATCATTTAAAATTTGCTCAAAAATGGTGTCAGCAAAAGACACGGCTTTTAAGAAACACTCGTTTTCATCTTCTCTTTTGCCAATTTTAGGTCGAAATTGTTCAACTAAACCGGCTAGGGTATAAATATTGAATGGTGCATCTATACTATATTCGCCATTATCAAAAGCATCAATCTGAACTACTAATAATTCATCTAATATTTCAAATACCTTTTCGGGATTTTTCACTTTTATTTTGCGTAAATACTTTAATCCATATTCTTGCCATAAAAGACCAAAGCCACAATAATGAATACCATTTTCACGTTTTTTATCATAGTCGGCACCATGATGGTCAAATTTTCCGAGTCCAATGTCATAAGCAATTTTTGTTCCATCATCTTTATAATCATTTAGGCGAATTAACGTAATATTATCAAATAATCTTTCCATCAACATGGTAGAAAATACATCATCGGCATGAAAGTTCCCTGCGTGTGTTACAAATTTAGCCTCCTCTAAATTATTTGTCAGCTTAATCATCTTATCAATCCTTCTTCTCTTTTTTCTTTCATTTCTATTGCTGTATTTACAACTAATTCAAATACTTTTTCATAATCAATCAATTTACTGGTATTTAAACCATCAATTTTATCGGGATAATGTTTGTTATATGTGAAGGTAGGTTCTTCTACTTCATTTATGTACCAAACAATTTCAAAATGTTGTAAAATGGAAATATAGCTTAATAAATAGTGAATAATTATGCCTAGTTCTTTTTCTTTATCATCTACCATAGTAGCAAATTCCTTAAATAAAACAAGAATATCATTAACTTGTTCTTTTTTTACTTTACTTGCTAGAAAACTTTCTATTATATTAATAATTTCTTCTACTGGTATTTCTTCTATATTCGTGTAACCTTTTTTTACTAAATGATAATTCATATAAAAATTAAAATTCATATATATCACCAAGTTTTATTATATATTACTTCCATTTTTCTTGCAAGAAAAAAAGTCTTTCTATGAAGACTTATCCTCTTTTATATACTAATATTTGTTCTGGTAATAAATAGATGGTACGATTATAATTTAACATATTTTCAGGGGTTGTTTTAAATGCCCCAGCTACACCTGATAAAGTATCCCCCTCAGCAGTTATATAATAGCTATATCCACTTTTAGGGATTAGTAATTCTTGGTTAGGATAAATATATTCATTATCTTTAATTCCATTTATGGCTGCGAGTAACTTAGGATTAATATTATATTTTTTCGCTATCTCATAAAGGTTATCCCCTTTTTCAATTGTGTAATATGTAAAATATGTACTATTATCGTTCAAAATACTCACTCCTCATCTATTTATAGGATATGACAAAAGCACAATTTGGTTAATCAACATATATCATATTTTCATAATTAAAATTCCATTCGAAAAATTCTAATAGTCTTGTACTTCCCTTTAAGGGATCAAATACATATAGAGTATCTGTTTTTAAATAAAATACTAAGTTATCTTTTATTCTTACAATAGTGGTAACATAGTCATCTATCTTAGTTTTTTCCTCTTTTTCTTGGTAATTTAAGAAAAGTGTTCCATCTTCTAAAGTATAGTTATAATTTGTTTCATATGTAAATCTTTTATTTTGATTAATTAGACTTTTGATACCAACATCTTCCCATTCACCATTATTGTACATCTTAGCTCTTATTTTTTCTAAATCACCATTTCTGACATTTAATTCATACATAGTTTCTTCTTTGTTATCCACTATATATAATTTATTCTTTTCATATCCTGGGAAATAGCTATCAAAATAAATATTACGATCTAAATCATACTCTCTTAAATCGCCATTACTCAGACTAATTCGGTAAATTTTATCAAATGTGTAAGAATTATCATAATCTGCGATTACTAAATAATCTTCAGTGTATGCGACTAAATTTACATTGTAGGTTTCACTATCAAACAATTTTATTTCTGTTTCTTCATCATTATTAATATAATAAAAGCCATCATAATTCCATAAAAGATAAGTATAATCACGATTATAAATATTAATATCATTAAAAGTTTCATTTAATTCCTGTTCTTCTTTTAAATATTCTTCGGGAATTTGCTCTTTTAAGTTTTCGCCTACATTTTTATAATAAGTTATTTCTCCATCTTCCATACATAGAGGAATAAATTCTAGAGTATTTCCATTTGGTATTAAGCAGAAGTTTTCTTCATCTTCTATAATTTCAATACTTTCAATAAAGTTACGATTACGTTTATAATTTGATTCATATAAGTAATCTAGGGTTTCATCATTATATGTAAAAGTAAAATAATAGTAATCATGATCCTTATTATATGATTCACTAATATTTACATTATCTATTACATATTCCTTAGTATAGTCCACTGATCTAAAAAAGAAAATCATAAAAATAATAAATAAGAGAATAAGGGTTATTTGAAATATTTTTAATCTTCTCATAATACCTCTAATTATTCATTGCCTGACCATATTTTTTCTTTTCTTCCATCATAAATTCAGAAATTTCTGTTTCTATTTCTCTTAGGGAATCTTTAGCTAAATTGGTTATAACTACTACTTCTTTAGCAGTATCAATTGTTATTTTTCCCCAAATAAGGCCTGAATATACTTGCATATCATTGTATAAATCCGGTGTAATACTGCTTAGAAAATATCCCCATACCACTCTTTTTTGACCAATTAAAATTCTTTTGTTCGTAATAGCGATTACAGCAGTTGAAGTTACATCGTACCATTTATCATTTTTTTGTCCAGCAAAAGCATAACGTACTGTTTCTCCAGGATTTAGATGTTCTTCAATAACAGCACTGTGTTTTTTGAGTCGCCACCAAGTTACTCCTCCTGGAAATTTCTTTTTATATAACATGACATGATCATATACTTGTCCCATTTTTATCACCACACTTTTATTTTATAATAAAAATGTTTTCTTGACAAGGTTTTATTTGGGCAAAAAGAAAAAGCACCGAAGTGCTTAATCAATATTTATTACTTTTTTAGATATGTTTTCATCTTTTTTAGGAGCGATAACTTTTAATGTTCCATCTTTAAATTCAGCTTTAATGTTTTCTTCTTCAATGTCGCCTAGATAGAAAGAACGAGATACTTTTCCATAAAATCTTTCGCGTCTAATATATTTCTTATCATCTTTTTCTTCTTTATCAGTATTCTTTTCAGCACTAATTGTTAATGTTCCTTTGTTGAATTCAATTTTAATATCATCTTTTGTAAATCCAGGCATATCAAGTTCTAAATTGTAATTCCCATCTGCCTCATAAATATCACATTTCATTTTTGGAGTATCACTTTCTAAAAAGCTGTCAAACATATCGTCTAAAAACATTTTTCTTGGTAACATCATAACCATCTTCCTTTCACAAGTATAATATA
>CAMMXG010000049.1 GCA_946500895.1 uncultured Mycoplasma sp.
TGGGAAAAAGATTGTAATCCTGTTGTAATACCACAATTAAGTCCACGAACATAAGCAAGCATTTCCAAATAATGAGGAATTTTCCCTAACTGTCTAAATTCATCTAAATATAACTGACATGGTGTAGCAAGCGAACCATTATTATGTGCAGCATTATAATCAATAACAGAAAATATCTGCGTATACATTATATTAGCAATAAAATTGAATGTAGTATTATTGGGACTAGTAATAATGAAGTATGCTACTTTACCTTCATCACCAGCTTTACCAATCCTGTTTAATTCCATAGTATCATTTACAGTCATTTCTTCTACCTCGCTTATGTTAAATGGGGCTAAACGAGCTGAAGCAGTCATAATTATAGTACTCATCATCTTAGGAGAACTTGCTGATACTCTAAAATGATGCCATTGTTTTATTCCAATATTATCGGGATCTTTTAACTCCCAAGCATCAAACATTTTAGATAATGTAGAATTCCCATCCTTATCAGGTTCTGCTAGACGGATAAGTTCTAGTACTGTTTTAAAGTTTTTATCTTTATCTTCGTAATTGAAAATTATGTAATAAATAATGGCTTGAAGAAAAACCATCTCAGCTTTTTCCCAAAATGGATCGCCAGTATTAGATTCTATTGTTTCAGATTGGGTATTTAACATAATAGTATTAATTAATGTCATTACATCATCTTCAGCAATCCACTCACCATTATCCGAAACATCTGTATGTTTATTTATTTTTCTAATATACATAAGAGGATTGAAATGATCTGACTTCCATTTTTCTACTAGATTTAATACTTTAATATCATATCCAGCATTTACAAGCGACATGGCACAATCTCTTAATAACTCTCCTTTTGGATCTGTTATGATAATTGTTTCACCATTGGCATTTAGGATATTTGGCTTAAAATAAAATCTACTCTTACCAGTCCCAGGGCGACCTACAAGAACAACATTACGATTTCTTTTAGATACTTGCATATTTTTAGAAAACATTTCTGTTGCTGTAAATATCTGATTGTTTTCATATTTCTTATCTCTATATTGTAATGTTGCTTTACTATCTTCCCAGTCAGAATTACCATAGGTATTTTCTTGAACATTACGCTTATTTTGATATGAATAAGTGGCAATAACCATCCAAATAAACATAGATACAAAGAAGGAAATTAAAATATTTTTAGGAGTTAATACCAAAGGTTCAGTTATTTTCCAAATGTTATTTAAAACATCTGTTAAATAAGCAAACTGAAAGCCATTTCCTTTTAATTCAATATAACTACATACTCTTAAAGTATAATAGAATACAACCAACATCACTAAAAATATAATTATTTTACTGTTCTTATACTCCCTTTTAACGAGCAAGTTCTTCTTCCTCCTTCTCTAAAACATTATCTATGATAGTATTGTCCTTATTTTTATCTGAAAGTTCAGTTGCTTCTTTTATTAAATCCTCCGTTGTGGATTTTTTTTTATTATCTTCAAGCAACTGTTTAGTATCCGTTTCTTTAACCAAAACTGTTACTGTACCATCAGTATGATGCGTTGCTAGATAATCTTTATTACGATATTTATCCTTAAAAAGATTATATTCTTCTTCATTAGCAACATCCACTTCGATCACATCATTGATATTGCTCTCCGTTGTTATATCTCTAGCTCCAGAAGCCCCGTACTCTCGAATTGGTCGATCAAGAGGAGCAATTTCTTTATAGGTACTTAAATCATCAGAATGAATGGCAATTTCTACTTCATTATCGTTAATAACTTCAGCACCATGACTTCTCAAATTAAATAACTGTTCTCTTATTTCACAGTACTGTTCTTTAGTGATTTTTTGAACACAGTAATTCTTTTGGTAATCTCTGATATTACAAGTACCCAAATTTTCTCCAACTTTATCCAAATCTTTTGGAGTTAGATTAATACTTTTGGCAACAAGTTCGCAATCTCTTTCATCAACTACCCCATCTTTATTCATATCTGTTAGATTCTTTAATCTATTTTGTGGTATCTTTTCTAATTGTTCATTTAAAAATCCTAATTTACTTTTATTAATAATAACTATATACTGCTCTTTACTTTCTTTTTCATCTTCAATAGATTTCTTATAAAATGTTGATGCACGCCATTTACTGTACTTATTATAAAATGGGATTTTACTTTTTGAATTAGCTCGCTCTTTCCATTTTTGGTATTTAATTTCATTTCTAGCAAGTCTTTCTTGTTTATGTAGTGAATTGTTTTTTCCCATTTCTCCTTCAGGTGTCATTTTTCTAACGCCAATCATCACATTATTTTCTTTAGCAGAAGCAATTATTTGTTTAGCTTCAGCTTTTGATAATGGAGGAGAAACATAAAGTTCTTTTGTTACTCCATCTTTTCGTAATGCTTTCATAGATGAAGAAAAATGCTTCTGGTAATACTTATTTGCTCTGCTAACTATTTTAGCGAATAATTTTGATAATACTTTACTTACTCTTGTAGATGTTGTTACTGACTTTTCAGCAACGTGTTCCAAATCGTGTTTCGCATTACCATCCATTTAAACAGCCTCCTTTTCTAATTGCAAATCTTGATTTTTCTCTTGCGATTTAAAATCTTCATATCCATTAACAATATCAGACACATTATAATGATTAATATATTTATTGTTATTATCATGAAAACTCAATAACTCTTGTTTTGATAATTTAATTACAAATGATTTCTTATCATTACTTTCTTTAGCTTTAACAACATTTACATCAATATATCCCTCTTTATTATTTAAAATGCAAGGCACTCTGATAAAGTTGGAGATATAATTACAATCATTTTTATCCACAGTAAATGTTATATCTGACTTTTGCTTTTGAGTAATTGGATAAAAAATTTTTAAATAGTTATCTATTTCTTTAAATGATAATTTCTTTTCAAATTCCTTTTTAAATCCAGTTAGTTTATATTTGGATATTCCTGTATTAGACCACATATTTCTTTTTGGTGTAACAATTAAGTAACTCTTATCATCATTCCATTTACATATCTTTTTATCAGCAAATAACAAAACATTTTCATCAGAAGTTTTTATATAGAATCCATTTTTAGTATCTAAATAAATTCTTGAAGAAAACACTTTACAAACAGGTTCTTTAATATCTGAAGCTATTTTTGATACTTCTTTTTTATCTGTATTTTTACTATTAAAAGAAAACTCTTTTTTTTCTTTTGTTTTGTCATCCCAGTTTGCTGTTAATTGAAAATAATTTTTTTCTTGTATAAAATTACCAGAGCGATCATAGATTTTATATATTTCATCCGATTTTAAAGTTGTATAAAATATATCTCCATGCCACTCACACTTATCTTTCGGAATATAAAAATATTCTTTTGCTCCTGTGTACGGAACTCTAACAAAGTAATGTGTATCCGTTTCTAATTTGTCAACAAGAAGTATTTTATTAACAGAAAAACGGTATTCTTTATCTTTTGTTGGATCAAGTTCTTTATCAGATTCAACACTTGTTATAGCAGGTGTCAGATTTTCTTTCTTTAAATCAAGAATATTATTTATATTATTAAATAGTAAAATGGTTTTATAATTCCCTGTTTTTCCCTTAAACTTTGCATCAATAAAGTCCTTATTAATGTTAGGAAATAAATTCCCATATTTAAAAAAAGCCATTTTATTTGGATGAAAGTGCATATTATCTTTTAGATTTTCTTTTAACATATCCATGGCTTTACTTTCATACGGTAATATTCCTTCTAAATCTTCTACATTATTTACAATATATAAATCTTCCACTTCTTCTAGTGATAATTTTTCTTTATCTGAAAGACTTTCTTCAAATTGTTTTATTACCTTTTGTTTTTGATTACTAGTTAATGTTATTTTTGCTTCGCCATTTTTATTTTTAATAAGTGTATTTTCAAATACATTAGTATATATAAAACGATTTAAAGATTCATAATTATGATATTCTTGATTATCTTTCAAAAAATCATTTAATAATAATTCAGTATTTAATACATTTTCTTTTAAATACTTTTTATCATTATTAGAAAAAATTGCTCCCAAATTATTCTCTACATTCTCTTGATTTTGATTAAAATAATCCAATAGTACTTTATCTTCTTTAGATTTAACTACTGCTATTACTTGATTATAAAGAAAATTATTTAATGCCATATTAGTAAATGGAGAAATTGAATCTTTGATACTTTTTGGATAAATAATGTTATCTATATCCTGTTTGCTATAAGAAGTATTAGATAAAACGTATTCTATAAATAATAATTCATCAAAAGTATTTTTGATTAACTTGTCTTCTTTTAATTTTTGATAAGTATAATATATATTTTCAGAATTTAATTCTAAATCTTTAAAATATTGATGTTCTAATAAAAACTGAAAACCAGATACTCTTGCTTTTTGAACATCTAAATAATTTTTATTTTCGGTTAATAAATCACCAAAATCTTTATAATTACCAATTTTAGATATATCAATAACAGATACTCTGATATTCTTATCTAGTAATTCTGGGATTCTTTTTAACATCTCATCTATTCCAGCTTTGTCATTATCAAGTGCAAATACAATAGATGAATGATTTGCATTTATTAATTTTAAATGTTCTTCAGTTAGTGCTACTCCCATAAGGGCAACTGTATTTTCAAAACCAAGTTTTTTTGCACCTGCTACATCCATATAACCTTCAACTAAAATAAGTTCGTTGTTATATGAAAGAACTTTGGCATTATCAAAATTATAAAGTAATTCTTTCTTATGAAAAAGTCCTGTTTCTGA
>CAMMXG010000050.1 GCA_946500895.1 uncultured Mycoplasma sp.
TATCGGTACCACGACCAGCCATATTAGTAGCAAGGGTAATAGCACCCTTTTCTCCAGCTTTGGCAATAATTTCTGCTTCTCTTTCATGATTTTTAGCATTTAATACTTCATGCTTTAAATTAGCTTTTTTAAGTAAACTACTTAGATATTCATTTGCTTCTACACTAATTGTACCAATAAGGATTGGTCTACCTGTTTCATGAATTTCTTTAACAGTATTAATAATTGCATTATATTTAGCCTTTTGATTAGCATAAACTAAATCTGCTAAATCCTCACGTATAACTGGTTTATTTGTAGGAATTTGAATTACATACATATTATAAATATTTCTAAATTCTTCCTCTTCTGTTTTAGCAGTACCTGTCATACCAGAAAGCTTATTATACATTCTAAACAAATTTTGGAATGTAATAGTAGCCATTGTTTTGGTTTCAGTATTAATAGTAACTCCTTCTTTTGCTTCAATCGCTTGATGAAGACCTTCACTAAACTGTCTGCCTTGCATTAAACGACCGGTAAATTGATCGACAATAATAACTTTATCATCTTGGACAACATAATCTACATCTTTCTTAAAACCATAATTAGCTTTTAAAGCTTGAGTTAAATGATGAACTAATGCTGTATTATCAAGATCATATAAATTTTTTAAATTAAATATTTTTTCAATTTTTTTACTTCCATCTTCTGTTAGAGATACACTTTTGGTTTTTGCATCCACAACAAAATCATCAGTTTCATTTAACTTTTTAACTGCTCTATCTGCATCAATATATAAATTATTAGATTGCATCCTTCCCCCAGAAATAATAAGAGGAGTTCTCGCTTCATCAATTAAAATAGAATCCACTTCATCGACAATACAATAATTAAGTGGACGTTGCACTCTTCTCTCTGCTTGTACAACCATATTATCTCTTAAATAGTCAAAACCAATTTCATTATTTGTTGAATAAGTAATATCACAATTATATGCTTCTTGCTTTTCCTTAGGACTTAGTTCTCTCAAATTAAGACCTACAGTTAAACCTAAAAAGCGATAAATATTTCCCATCCATTCTGAGTCACGTTTGGCAAGGAATTCATTTACTGTAACAACATGCACTCCTTTACCAGTTAGAGCATTTAAATAAGTTGGCATTGTTTCTGTTAAGGTTTTACCTTCACCAGTTTTCATCTCGGCAATATTACCAAAATGAAGTGCTAAACCACCTAGTATTTGCACATAATAAGGCTTCTCACCAATAACACGAAAAGCTGCTTCTCTAGCTGTAGCAAAAGCTGGAACAATTAAATCATCAAGACTCTTTCCTTCTTCAAGTTCTTTCTTAAATTCTTCTGTTTTAGCTTTCAATTCATCATCTGTAAGCTTAGAATACTCTGGATCTAAAGCCACAATTTCATCAGCTATTTTTTCAAATCTTTTTAATTCTTTATATTCTGTATCAAATAGTTTCCTAAAAAAACTCATAATATCCACCTTCCATAACAAAGATTATACCATACTTCAGTTCTAATTTATAGCTTTTTTAAAAATCTGTCTGCTTTCTTTCTTTGAAAGTGATATTCATAATATTTTCGAATAGAAGAATGTTTGTAATATCTTTTAATCAAATACCTACATGTCTTTTTAAAATATCTCTCTTTTTCCTCACTAGATATTTGACAAGAATAGCTATTAGAATGAATGACATGATAATACCCATAATAATTCAAATTAATAATCTTTTTTGATTTACAAATAATATCTGGAATACTAACCGTATCTTCATATATTTTATAATTTCTAATTTTCAAATTATGATTTTTAAAACAGTAAAGCCAAAAAACACCATAACGTAACTCTGGCACTGAAAACTTTCTTAAAGCCTCATACCCATTATTAAAAACACCTTCTTCAGGATAAATAAACTTATTATCATACAAAAATAAATCTTTATCTACCAAAATTGGAGCAAACCTTATCACATCATATCCTTGATACAAAGATAACGTATAAAATAAATTAACATCAACATAATCATCCGCATCAATAAACATAACATAATTACCACTAGCATATTTTAAACCAACATTTCTAGCATATCCAATATGATTTTTCTTAGAACGAATAATTTTAAAATGTTCATAAGGAAAAGATTGAATAATAGAAATACTATTATCAGTTGATAAATTATCCACAATAATAATTTCGTAAGGAAGTGTTTTATTAGAAAATACAGACTCTAAACATTTTCCAATCGTTTTCTCATTATTATGAACCAATATAATAACACTAATTTTCAAGTCCCATCGCCCCACATAATTTTAAAAAGCTCTATCTCTCCGATAAAGCTTATAATTTGAATTTCTTATTTTACATTAATAATACCATAATTTCCATCACGTCTTTTATACATAACAGAAACACACTCTTCATCAACATTCTTAAACACAAAGAAATCATGATTTAAAAGTTCCATTTGTAGTATTGCTTCCTCTTCATCCATTGGTTTTGTATCAATATTCTTTCTTTTAACAATCTTTAAATCTTCTTCCTCTTCTTCATCATTATCTATCGGAATATCAAACTGAATAATATTCTTATACTTATCATTTAACTTAGTTTTATTTTTGCGTATTTGTCTTTCAAGTTTATCCATCACCAAATCAATCGCAGCATACAAATCATTATGTTTTTCTTCTGCTCTTAAAGTAAACTTACTAGTTGGTACGGTAACTTCAATAATTTGTTCATTATTCTTAACACGAATAAGTACACTTGCTTTTATGTTTTTAGATCCTTCAAAATATTTATTCAAACGTTCCATTTTTTCAGTTATATAATCTTTTATAGATTTAGTAACTGTTATTTTATCTCCTCTGATATTTAATTCCATAAAATCCACCTAACTTTCTAATCTAATTATACCACGTTAGGGGAAAAAAAACTACTAAATTAAATAGTAGTTAATTCTTTTTCGCATACATCTACTGCTTGTAAGCCTTTAGAAGTTTCAATTAATTTAAAACTAACAACTGCACCTTCTTTTAAAGTTTTGTAGCCTTCTTTGATTATTGCTGAATAATGAACGAATATATCTTCTAGATCTTCATACTCTATAAAGCCATAACCTTTTTCGTTATTAAACCACTTAACCTTACCGATCATATCACACCTCACCTTCCTACCTCATACTAAACATAACATACGAGTAAGTTTAAATTCAAGAAAAATCGTTCGACAAATTCCGCAATAGTTGCTTACCTTGAGTTATAAACTAATCCAAAGATACCATATTTAAAGATCAAATAAAACCATAAATTCTGAAAAGCTAAAAATTAAGTTCAAAAATTATTTATATCCACTTTATTAAATAAAAAAATATTTTTTAAACACCCAAAAAGTTACTTAAAGCAAACATTATTTATTACTCAATCATATTAAGTTATACTGAAAAAGTAGTGAGGTAGTAACAATGAAAGAAAGATTTATTAATTCATCTTTAGCTTTTATCATAAAATATCAAGAATGTGATGACTTAAAAATTAAAAGACTTAAATATGGATTAGAAGGAATATATAGTCTAATCATAAAATTAAGTGTGGTTATATTCATAGCTTTTCTAACCAATAATTTATCTATGACTTTACTATTTTTACTATTTTATGCTGGAATTAGAACATTTAGTTTTGGAATTCACGCTAAAACCAATATAGGATGCTGGATAAGTACAATTACAATATACAACATAATACCGCTACTAATATCTAAACTAACTATTCCAAATTATGTTGCATATATAATACTGGGTATAACTCTTTTATCAATGATAATTTGGGCACCGGCAGATACACCAAAAAGACCATTAATAAGGAAAAAGCAAAGAATAAAAGCAAAAGTATTATCAATAATTATTGTATTAATTTACACAACAATTTATATATTATCAAATAATAATTTAATAAATAACACTTTGTTATATGCTCTAACAGTTCAAAGTATAATAGTGAATCCTTTAACTTATAAATTAACAAATACGCCATTTAATAATTATAAACATTATCAAAAGAAAATTGAATAATGGTTTAAATTTAATGATATAGATTTAAACAAAATTAGAAATAAAGGAGGTAGAAATATGTTAGAAATGTTAGCAGGATTATTAAGTGGAGCTGCTTCTTTATCAATAGGAGAAGCTCGTACTTTCTGGCTAGTACTTGATGAACCAGAATGTCCAGAAGAATTAATATAGTATATTAAGGGGCTGTAATGAAATAAAATAATTTCATTCAGCTTTTTTTTATATAAACATATATATAAAAACGTTAGAAAAGTTAATTTCTAACGCAT
>CAMMXG010000051.1 GCA_946500895.1 uncultured Mycoplasma sp.
CTTCACCAGTTAAGACACCACCTTGAATAGCAGCACCCATAGCAACTACTTCATCTGGGTTAACACTCTTATTAGGTTCTTGACCAAGTTCTTTCTTAACTAATTCTTGAATATACGGAATACGAGTAGATCCACCTACTAAGATTACTTTATCAATATCTTTAGCAGTTAACTTAGCATCTTTTAAAGCTTTATGTACTGGTTCAAGTGTTGAATCAAATAAATCACGACATAAGTCTTCGAATTTAGCTTTTGATAAAGTTGCCTCAAAGTGTAATGGTCCTTCACTATTTTGAGCAATGAATGGTAAACTAATTTGTGCAGTAGTCATACCAGACAAATCTTTTTTAGCTTTTTCAGCAGCATCTTTAATACGTTGCATAGCCATTTTATCATTCGATAAATCAACACCATTTTCCTTTTTAAATTCATCAACTAAATAGTTCATGATTCTCTCATCGAAGTCATCTCCACCAAGTTTATTATTACCAGCAGTTGATTTAACTTCAAATACACCATCACCAAGTTCAAGGATAGATACGTCGAATGTACCTCCACCTAAGTCATAAACTAAAATAGTTTGCATCTCATCTTGTTTATCAAGACCATAAGCTAAAGCGGCAGCAGTTGGTTCATTGATAATTCTTTCTACTTCAAGTCCAGCAATTTTACCAGCATTTTTAGTAGCTTGTCTTTGAGCATCGTTGAAATATGCAGGAACAGTAATAACTGCTTTTGTTACTTTCTCGCCTAAATAAGCTTCGGCATCCTTTTTTAATTTAGCTAAAATTTTAGCACTAATTTCTTCTGGAGTATATTTCTTACCATTCGCTTCTACTTTCTCGCTAGTACCCATTTTTCTTTTGATTGAAGAAATTGTATTTTTGGCATTTGTAACAGCTTGGTTTCTTGCAATTTGACCTACCATTTCTTCATCGCCTTTAAAGGCTACTACAGATGGTGTAGTACGAGCTCCCTCAGCATTAGGGATAACTTTTGGTTCACCACCCTCTAAAACAGCAACACAACTATTGGTTGTACCTAAATCTATACCTATAATTTTACTCATTATTCATCATTCCTTTCATCATTTTCTTGAGTAACATTTCTTTCATTTACTTTAACCATTGCTGGTCTAAGTATTTTATCCTGATACATATATCCTTTTTGTAAAACATCTAAAACAACATTGTTTTGATAATCTTCATTCGTATCAGTCATCACTGCATTCATCATATTAGGATCAAATTCTTTATGAAGACACTCAATTTCTGTAACACCTTTACTTAATAAGATATTTCTTAAGTTATCATAAATCATCTTAAATCCTTCTAGGAACTTTTCAGTTCCTTCTTGTTTAATGCTTATTGCCCTCTCAAAATTATCAAGAATAGGCAACAACTTTTCCATCAAATCAAATCCATCATACTTATAAGCATTAGCAAGATCAATTTCACTTCGTCTTTTAATGTTTTGCATTTCTGCCGTAATACGAAGTACTTTTTCTTTTAAATCCAAATTGGCTTTAATAAGCTCATCTTTTTCTTTATCAATTTTTTTATGCTTTTCTTTTATCTTTTTACGAGGTGGAGCTTCCTTTTGTACCTCCTCTGTTTTTTCTTCAACTACTTCTTTTTTTTCTTCATTTGCAGAAGAATTCACAGTTTCTGTATTTTTTACCTCTTCTTCCATTTAATCACCTTTTTCCTCTAACCATTTGTTCAAAATGTTAAGTACTGCTACAACTCGATCATATTCCATTCTCTTAGGGCCAATAATCGCAATTGTACCTTCCTCGCCTCCCAAAGAATAATTAGTTTTAACAACTGTAACATTATCATCAAAATTAGATTCACTTCCAATATAAATACTAATATCACGATTGTCATTTTTCTCAATCTTTCTTACTTGCTCTTCATCTTCAAGTTTTGAGATTAATCTTTTTATCTCTGAAGGCTCACTATATTCCGGTTGATTTAACATTTTGGATTTACCTACAACATGGATGTTTTCATTATTGCTAATAAAATCATGGAAAGCATCATAGAAAATGCCATATACTGCTTCATATTGTTCTACTTGTTTAGAAATAATTGGTTTCACATCGTACTCTAATCTTTCTGCTACCATAGATATTGGGGTACCTACTAGCATTTTATTAATAATCTCACTGATTTTCACTACTTCCATCATATTAATATCAGATGGAATACTAAATTGTTTATTTTTTACAATTCCTTTATCAGTACAAACGAGTGCTACCAATCTTTCTTCATCAAGAGGAATAATATTAATTTGTCTTAAAACATTCTCATCACTATATTCTCCAAGAGAAATACTGGTATAATTCGTAATATCACTAATAATCTCTAAACATTTTTCAATTGCATCACTAACAGTCAAATTCTTATTAGAAAATAGTGTTTGCAATTTAAGCATATCTTCACCACTTAATTCTTTTGTTTCCATTAAATGTTCAACATAATAACGATATCCGGCTTCACTCGGAATACGACCACTAGAAATATGATTTTTTTCAAGCAATCCCATTTTCTCCAAAACAGCCATTTCATTTCGAATTGTTGCACTAGAACAATGGAACTTATCACATAAATGCTTTGAACCAATCGGCTTTACTTCTTTGATGTAGCATTCCACAATTTCTTTCAGTAAGCTTTTTTGTCTTTCATCCACATCTATCACCTACTTTAGCACCCATTACCTTTAAGTGCTAATACCATTATAATATTATGCTTAGCACTTGTCAATATATAACTGCTAATTTTTTGAAATTTTACTAATTGTATTGATTTGGTTAGTGAAATATATCAATTTGAGTGATGAATTATATTGATTTCACTAGAGAAAACTATCAAATTGGCGATTTGCTTTTTCATTTATTTCTTGATATAGTGCACCTATGAAAGGTGGGATTATATGTATAAAAATAATGATACGTTAATGCATGATTTAATTTTTAAAGAAACTTTTGCTGATAAAGATAACCGTCGGCAATTAGAAAAATTGTTAGAACTAATTTTAGAATATCCTCAAGGATATTTAAATAATAAACTTGATGTTCATTATGAAAGTCCTCTTAAAAAAGAAAATGTACATCAAAAAAATGTCAGAGGAGATATTGTAGTAGAGTTTGGTGATACCACCATTAATATAGAAGCATATACTAATTTTAATATGGATTCTCTTGATAAGAGTTTATATTATGTGATGCGAATCCAAGCTAGTAAACTGGATATTGGTGATGGATATCATAAACTTGGAAAAACAATTCAAATTAATTTTGTAGAGAAATCACGATTAAATTTAGGAGAAGAATTAATCACTAATTTTTATTTAACGAGTGAGAAAAATCCAGATATTAAAATACTCACAGATAAGTTTTGTGTCAAAATTGTACAAATTGACAAAGCAAGGAAGTTAGGATATACTAATAATGAGTTAGAAAGATGGCTCAAGTTTATTGCTGCTAAAAGTAGTAATGAGAGAGCTAGTATTGCCAAAGGAGATGAATTATTAGTGAAACTAAATGAATGGATACACAAATACGTAGCAGATGATAAAATGCAAGAAGAGTTAAATAAATGGGATTTAGAGATAGCAGAGAACAAAGGATACGAACAAGGTGTTGAACAAGGGATTGAACAGCGAAATGTTGAAATAGCTAAAAATTTATTAAACATATAATGTACCCATAAGAGTGGACACAATTAGAAGAAGGTATCCAATAAAATGG
>CAMMXG010000052.1 GCA_946500895.1 uncultured Mycoplasma sp.
ATGAGTGGTATCAAAATAATCTAGCAAGATATGCAGATGATTTAGATGGAAATGCGGGATTTTGTGGAGATAGAGAACCAAGTACAAGTTCTTCATCAAGTAATGGTTCAGGAGGAACAGGAACAACAACTACATACTATGGAGGCTATATCAGATTAATCACAAATAAAGCACCAACCTTTGAATGTGAAAATGATAGCGATTTATATACAACAAGTGGAAGTAGCGATGGAAATAAAGCATTAACGTATCCAATCGGATTAATCACAGCAGATGAAGTAGCCTACGCCGGAGGAGTATATGGAACAAATAATACAAGTTACTACCTATATACTGGGCAAGCCTACTGGACCATGTCTCCGTCTAACCTCAACAGCGGTTATGCTCGCGTGTTCCGTGTGGATTATAATGGCTGGCTCAGCAACGCGCGCGTGAGTAACACGAATGGTGTGCGCCCAGCTATCAATTTACGAGCTGATGTTACAATTTCTTCGGGTGATGGCACTAGTTCTAATCCTTATGTGGTTGAATAATATTTTGTAAATAAATTGTATATTGTATTTATTTTAAAATTATTATATACTTAATTTAGTAGAGCACTAGGACTTCGTGCCTACTTTTGTTTGAAATAGACATGGACTTCTA
The DNA here is from genome assembly GCA_946500895.1 of uncultured Mycoplasma sp. Lineage (GTDB taxonomy): Bacteria > Bacillota_I > Bacilli_A > RF39 > UBA660 > Caccenecus. The sequence goes on from CAMMXG010000052.1 coordinate 646, forward strand.
TATTATCAGCGATAATATAAATAGTCGATGTCTTATTATTTGTCTTCAAAAGACTCATAATAGAAGCTAAAATTGTTTTTAGTTTCATTAGCTACTTCCTTTCTACTAAAACCAAAACCCCTTTAAGGGACGTAAGCTAATAGTAGGAAGAGAAAAACACTAATAGACATCAGTCCTAATGCTCAAGTATTTATTATGAAATATAGCTTATAAAAAAGCAAGAAAAAGCGTTCGACAAATTCCGATGAATTCTGACATATGTGTCGAGAATATAAAAAACAAGCAGTTTTATTTGCTTGTTATTTTTTCGTTATTTTTTAAAGTTTTGGATAATTCTTTGTATATTTTTACAATACGTATTAATATTTCTTTGTTGTCTATTTTAAGGTCGTTGCACGCTATAAGGGTGGCTAGACCATTCGCATATAGCCAAACATTCATAAATAGTGTTTTTGCTTCCTCAAAACTTAAGCTGTGCTTGTTTACTAAATTAATTATTGTTGATTGATTCCATTTTTCGTTTAGAACGTCATCTATACTTTGCCAATTTAAATTATTCGATAAGAACATGCATTTGAAATAATTCTTGTGCATATCTGCAAATTCAACATAGGCAACACATACTGTAATTAAAGCATTTTTGTTATCGACACGTTTCATGATAAATTCATCATATTCTTTTTTGATGATTTCATTTACATCTGTTTTTAATTCGTCTAAACTTTTGTAGATACGATAAATTGGTTTGGTAGAAATACCAGCACTTGCTGCTAAATCCCTTGCATTAATGCTTTCTATGCCTTTTTCGCTTACCATTTTAATTGCATATTTTAATAAAGTTTTCTTGTCAATAATACTTTTTCCAGCCATTTTCACCACCCTAATCTACATTGGTAACTTACGTTATCATTATAATATATTTACATGTTTTTTGTCAAATTAAAACAAATACGTAAAAAGTACTTGCTTTAATCTTTTTTTATTTTAATAACAAATTGATATAAATCATTTAAGTCAGTTTCTTCAAGGGATATATTAAATCCTTTTTCTTGAAGACTATCTTTCATATCTCTTACTGTGTTAATTGCAGTTTTCAAATCAATTCCTAACTTTTCATCTTGTTTTTCTTCATAATCCGGATCTAGTGTATCTATTAAATTTACAGGATCAAAAGTTTCTTCATTTGTAGATACATTATTGTTTATATTTATAGAACTTCCAAAATTAGTATTTAAAGTTGGATTGGCAACTGGATTATTTTCTTCTTGTTTCGGTTCTTCTTTAATGCTCTCCTTAGGTGTTGGAAGTTCAATATTAATCGTTGGTGTTTTTAATACTGGTTCTTCCATATTCATATTTACTTTTTCGTTTTCTAAGAAATTAAAGAAATTTCCTTTAGAATCATTTCTAGCTTGTTCCACAGGAATGACATCAGGATTAAACATTTTTTCTCTTTCGATTTCTCTTAATTTACGAGCGATGTCACTTTCCTCATTAATGCTCGGAATTTCTGTTGCTTCTTTTCTAATTGCATCAATATCAATATTTTTTACTAATGGAACATCGGTATCATCTTCAGCGCTTTCTTCTTTTGGTGCTTCATTTAACTTTTTTAATTCATTATCTAAATCTCTTACCGTCATTCTTTCATTTATAATTCTTTTTAACCATTTTCTTTGTTCTTCATGACTTGGTAAGACAAGCAAACTTCTAGCGTGTCTTTCACTTATTTGGTTGTTCATTAATGCTTTTTGAACTTCTTCATCTAAATTTAACAAACGAAGTTTATTGGCAATAGCACTTTGAGATAAGCCCATTTTTTTAGCTAATTCAGCTTGTGTTAAGTATCCTTTATCAAGTAAGTTTTTATAGCTTCTGGCTTCTTCAATCGCTGATAAATCTTTTCTTTGAACATTTTCGACAATAGCAACTTCTGCGCTTTTATTATCATCAATATTAGCAATTACCGCAGGAACCTTGGTAAGTCCAGCAAGCTGAGCTGCTTTATATCTTCTTTCACCGGCGATAATTTCATATTTATCTTCTACGCGTCTTAAAACTAAAGGTTGAATAATTCCATGTTGTTTAATAGAACTTGCTAATTCTTCTAAGCCACGATCATCAAACTGAAGTCGTGGTTGAAAACGATTGGGAATTATTTCGTCAATTGGGATTTGTAATATATTTTGTTCTAAGTTCACTTTCATCAGCCCTTTTATCTAATAACATAATTCTAACATTATTTTCTTCTTTTTTCAACTTAAAAACGTAGTTTCATAAACTTCGTTTGATGATAAAACGAATGAACTAAGATATTGTCTATATTGAAACATTTGCTATACTATTTAAAATGTTAAAAAATTTAACTTTGATGTATTTATTTATCTTAAATTTTTTTATTTTCGACACAAATGTCACAATTCATCGGAATTTGTCAAAGGCTGTCGCCTACCATGCACTAAAGTACATGGCTTGGTTCCATTGT
>CAMMXG010000053.1 GCA_946500895.1 uncultured Mycoplasma sp.
CTATGCTATACTTATAAGGTAGGCTGGTGGTAAAAGAATGATTGTGTTTAAAAATGTTTCAAAATCTTTTGGTAATCATAAGATTTTAGATAATATTAATATAGAGTTTGCTGATAATACGATTACCTGTTTGATAGGAGAAAGTGGATGTGGTAAAACAACTCTTTTAAAAACGATTAATCGTCTTATTGAACCTACAACAGGTAGTGTATTTATTAATGGAAAAGATATTTCGAAAGAGAATGTCATTGATTTAAGAAGAAGTCTTGGATATGCGATTCAACAAACTGGTTTATTTCCGCATATGACCATTCGTGAAAATATTGAAATTATTTTAAAACTTACTAAGAAAAAGAAAGAAGCAATTGCGAATAGAACATTAGAGCTTATGGATATGGTTGGGTTAAATGCTTCTGAATATTTAGATCGATATCCTTCGGAACTTAGTGGAGGTCAACAACAAAGAGTAGGTATCGCTCGGGCATTTGCCACTGATCCTGATATTATTTTGATGGACGAACCTTTTAGTGCTCTTGATCCGATGACAAGAAGTGCTTTGCAAGATGAATTAATACGAATTCAAAGTCGTTATAAAAAGACAATTATTTTTGTGACGCATGATATGAATGAAGCAATTAAGATAGCAGATAAAATAGCGATTTTAAATGAAGGTCATGTTATTCAGTATGATACACCTGAGAAAATTTTAAAAAATCCTGCTAATGATTTTGTGAAGAATTTTGTTGGTCCTAAAAAGATATGGTCTTCTCCTGAATTTATTAAAGTAAGTGACATTATGATAGAACATCCTGTTACTTGTAATCCTGAGTATTCTATTTTCTATTGTCTTAATAAAATGAGAATGGCTAAAGTAGACACTTTAATGGTTGTGGATGATAAAAATGTTTTATTAGGTATTTTGTATGCAGATGTATTTACTAATGTTTCCTATGAGCATAAAAAAGCAAAAGATTTTATTGAAAAAGATTTTTTGGTAACGCATCCAGAGGACTCTATTGTTGATTTGTTAGACTTGATTGATAGAGAAAAGATTACTACGATGCCAGTGGTAGATAGTAAAGGCCATTTAAAAGGGCTTATTACACGAAGTACTTTGTTAACCTATATGAGTCAACAATTTATAAAGGGGGATGAATGATGAATTTTATTACTTATATGAGTGAAAATATGGATCAAATCCTTTCTTTATTAGTAGAGCATATTGAGCTTACATTCTTAGCTGTAGCAGTAGCTATTTTGATAGGTGTTCCAATAGGAATTCTTATTAGTTATGTAAAAAAACTTGGTAAACCAGTGCTAGCTCTTGCCAATGTTATGCAGGCGATTCCTTCGATGGCATTGTTAGGTTTTATGATACCTTTTTTAGGAATTGGAACGAAACCGGCAATTGTTATGGTAGTCTTGTATTCTTTGCTTCCTATTATTAAAAATACTTATATTGGAATTCAAAATATTAATGCAGATATGTTAGAAGCGGCTCGAGGCATTGGTCTTACAAAATGGCAAATTCTTGTAAAGGTGCAAATTCCACTGGCTTTACCAGTGATTATGGGTGGTATTCGTATTTCGGCTGTTAGTGCGGTTGGTCTTATGACTTTGGCTGCATTCTGTGGAGCAGGAGGGCTAGGATACTTAGTTTATGCTGGTATTCGTTCTATTAATAATGCTCAAATTTTAGCAGGGGCTATTCCAGCTTGTATCTTGGCTTTATTCTTTGATTATATTTTGGGTATTGTGGAAAATTTAGTAACACCAAAATATAAAAAACAAGGAAAGGTATCTTTCTTTAAAAGAAGGGGATTTCAAGTTAGTGTATTAATACTTACTATTTTGGCTTTTCTTTGTCTGATAATTTACCCAGTGTTTCAAGGAGAACAAGCTAAAAAACAGATTACTATTGGTAGTATGGATTTTACAGAACAAGAAATTTTGTCTTACATGATTAATGATATCATTGAAGATAGGACAGATATTACAGTAAATCAAAGACTTTCTTTAGGTTCTTCCACTATTGTTTTGTCGGCATTAGAGCAAGATGATATTGACATGTATGTAGATTATACTGGAACGATTTATGGTAGTGTTTTAAAACATGAACCTAATTCTAATGTTGAGGAAGTTTATAATATTTCTAAAAAAGAAATGAAAGAGAAGTATGATGTCAATGTTTTGGGTGATTTGAATTTTAATAATACTTATACTTTAGCTGTTCGAAGAGATACGGCAGAACAATATAATTTAAAAACTATTAGTGATTTAAGTGCGGTTTCGAGTGAACTTGTTTTTTCACCCACTCTCACATTTATGGAAAGAAATGATTGCTGGGTAGGCTTGCAACAAGTTTATCCAATAGCTTTTCGGGATGTCATGCCAATTGATGGAGCTCCTAGATATGTGGCTTTAACCAATCATGAAAGTGATGTTATTGATGCTTATTCAACGGATGGTCTTTTGAAAAAATATGATTTAGTTGTTTTGGAAGACGATAAAGGATTTTTCCTTCCATATCACGCAATTCCAATAGTGAATAATCGAGTTTTGGAGGAATTCCCTGAAGTTGTTCCAATTCTAGAAGAACTTTCTATTTATTTAAGTGATGACGTGATGCGTGAACTTAATTATAAGGTTGATGAAGAACAACAAAGACCAGAAGATGTGGCAAGAGACTTTTTAATTCAAAATAGTTTAATTACTGAAAAATAGTGAACTGTTAGAGTCCACTATTTTTTG